>JAJPIY010000028.1 GCA_021324515.1 Planctomycetota bacterium | reverse complement strand
CTAAACGAAGTTATACGCCGCCGCCGATCGGCGGCGTCAGCGGACCTTTGAGGCCGATACGGTAATACGCGAATGCCTTGAGAGTGTCATCCGGTAGAGTTGGCGTTGGCGTTCCTCACTGAGGGAGTTGGCCTCCTCGTCCGTGACCTGGGGATAGTACATCTCACGAGCCGCATTGCCGGCATATACGTCGAACCAATGAATGCGGCGTTTGCCGCCGTGGGCTTTCTCGACGGCGGCCCCTCTTGAGGAGAGGAGAGAAACCGTCCCTCACCAGACGGAGTAGGAAGAACAGAGGCGAAAGCCCCTCGACTCTGGGAGAATTCCAAACGCCGTCCCTTTGCTTTTGCCACGTTTAGTGACATAATCGATAAATCCGGCATCGGTCTCGACGGAGGGCCTTTCCCTCTGGAGATGCCGTCCGAGGTCGTTATGATCGTTTTCCCCTGCGCAGGTTGTGGACAGAAACTGCAAATCCCCGCTTCGTTCGCCGGCAAGCCGGTACGTTGTTCGGTGTGCAAGCACGTGATGACGAGTCCGGCACCCGTGGCGGTTGCTGTGGCCGTCCCGACGGCCCTGCCGGAAATAGCTGGCCAACCGAGCAGCCTAGCCCAGGCCGGCCTCAGCGGCGGCGTCACGCTCGGCCTGACGGCCCCTTCCGATACGGAAGAGACCAAGAAAGCGTCGGCCAGTCAGCGCGCCCTGCGCGAGGCGTTGGCGCGCGGGCCGGCCGGCGGCGAGCGCTATCGCGTGCTTAACGAGATCGCACGGGGTGGCATGGGCGCCGTGCTCCGCGCCGCCGATTGCGACATTCGCCGCGAAGTGGCCGTCAAGTACCTGCTCGATCAGGCCGACGAGCGCAAGAAAGCCCGTTTCATCGAGGAAGCCCAGATCACCGGGCAGCTGGAACATCCCAATATTGTGCCGATTCACGAGTTGGGTATCGATGCGAAAAAACGCCTGTTTTTTTCGATGAAAATGGTGCGGGGCCGCAGTCTCCAACAGGTACTCAACGAGCTACGCGAATACCCGCGCAGCGCCGAGAAGGAATACACGCTGACCCGCTTGCTCGGCATCCTCGTCAACGTCTGCAACGCCTTGGCCTATGCCCATTCGCGCGGCGTGGTCCACCGCGATTTGAAGCCGGCCAACATCATGATCGGCGACTTTGGCGAGGTCTACGTTATGGACTGGGGACTGGCCAAGGTGCTTTCACACGACAGCAGAAGTTCTCCTGAAGAGCGAGGCCAGGAGAAGGCGTCGCCTGTCCTCCAAACGGCGGTGCAGCCATCGTTTGCCTGGGCGGAGGCGCCGGCCCACACTTCGGCCACCGTCCAAACCAGCCGGCAGGCCGCCGACGATCAGACGGTGGACGGCACCATCCTGGGAACGCCGCTGTACATGTCGCCCGAACAGGCCGTCGGCAACATCGCTGCCATCGACCAACGCAGCGATATTTATTCCCTCGGCGCCCTTCTCTACGAGATGCTGACGTTGCAACCGCCTGTGAAAAAAGAAGGCGGGCACATGGCCATTCTGATGCGCGTCAGCCAGGGCGACATCATCCCGCCAGCCCTGCGGACCCCCGAGCGCGCTCGCGCCGGCAAAATCCCCAAAGAATTGGCAGCCGTGGCCATGAAAGCGCTGGCCAAAGATCCGCGCCAACGCTATCCGGACGTGGCCGCTCTGCGCCGTGACATCGAGCTTTTCCTGGAAGGACGCTCTGTCAGCGCTAAAGAAGATACTAAATGGGAAGCGATGTTAAAATTTGTCCGTCGCAACAAGGCCTTCAGTATGGCGACCGGCGTGGCGGCGGCGACGTTGACCGTGGTGCTGCTCGGCAGCTCTTGGCTCAACTACAAGGCCCGTGTGCGTGCCGAGGCTGCCTATGCTGCCTACTTGCAGGAGCAGCAAGAAAAGCACCTCCAAGCACGCAAAGCGGTGCCGGCGTTCGTAGAAGCGGCCCATGCCGCCGCGGAACGCAAGAAATTTGCCGACGCCTTGGCCCAAGTCAACGTCGCCCTTGAGTACGATCCCGACTATGCCCCAGCCCGGCTGTTGAAGGGACAGTTGCTCATCGCACGCAAGGACTTCGTGGCGGCGCGGCAGGAACTGGAACGCTATCTGAAGTCCCGACCAGGCGACGAGTACACGGCCAAGTTGGCACGCTTGTGCGCTGTCGGCAAAGTGGATGATCCTGCCCTCAACGCTGAATTGGCCGACGTTCTTATCCGGCAACAGATGACTACCTTGGCCGTGGGCTTGCTGCAAGCGCCGGAGAAGTTGCGGGAAGTCCATCGCCTGAAGATCGAACGTGCTTGGCGGGGCCTGGGCCAACGCCTGAGCATGGACGCCAACGGCCAGCTCTCGCTCAACCTCGATAATTGCCCGCAAGTCCTCGACCTTGTTCCCCTCAAAGGTATGCCTCTGCGCGAATTGTTCCTGCATCATTCGCAAGTCCGCGACCTGATGCCTCTCCAGGGCATGCCCTTGACGCGGCTGAGTTTATATAACTGCCCCCGTATCACCAACCTGACGCCGCTTAAAGGCATGAAACTTACCTCCCTGCGCCTGGAAGGATGGGGCGACACCAACGATTTCTCCGTACTCCGCGGCATGCCACTGACTCACCTCCGCCTTCAATCAGCTCTATTTCGGAGCGCAGATTTGCGGTTCCTGCGCGAGGCGCCGTTGACCGAGTTGGCCCTCGATCACTGTCAGGAACTCACCCATTTGCGAGCACTTCAGGGCAAGCCTATCGCCAACCTCTCTCTCAGCTCCTGCCCCAAACTCAACGACCTGACCGCCCTTCAGGGCATGCCACTGACTTCGTTGACGCTGGTCCACTGCGGTTCGGTTGCGGACTTGAAGCCGTTAGAAGGCCTGCCGTTGACTACCCTGAACCTGGACGGCACCCCGGTCGGAGACCTGAAACCGCTCCAGGGGATGCCCCTGACCTCGCTGAGCCTTCAGGGATGGAACATGGCGATGGACTTGACCCCGCTCAAGGGTTTGCCGTTGGTCTACCTGAATCTGAACGCTTGCAGCCGAATCAACGATTTGACGCCGTTGCAGAGTACTTCTCTGCGTTTCTTAAGACTGAACCAGTGCAATCAACTTACCGACCTGACACCGCTGGAAGGGATGAACCTGGAGCAGATTTGGTTTGATCCGCACAGCGTCAAGAAAGGCATAGAGGTCTTGCGAAAGATGAAGCGTTTGGAGCGGATCAACGATCTGCCCGTGGAGACGTTTTGGAAACAGTATGACGCCGGCGCGTTTACGAAGTAGCCGCCTCACAACACACGAAGAAAACCCGCTGCGACCAGTTCATCGAGCTGCCACTCGCGCAGTAACGTCTCGGCGATCACTGTCGTGAAGAAGGCCCCGCTCGCGCGGCAAGCCTGATGCCAATTTTGCTGATGGCACGTCAGCCTGTCGCGATAGCGCCGCGCCCAGGCGGCATCGATGTGGATCTCGCGCCGCTGCTCCGTCTCGACATCAATCAGCTGCAGCGCGCCGTCCTCCGGCGGATGGGCGTCGGCCTCAGCGAGCAATTGAATCACCGCGGTTGCCGCCGCTCCCTCGGTCAAAGGCCGCAACGCCAAACCAGGTGCTCCCTCCCACAGTAAATCGCTCAGCAGCACGCGCACGCCGCGCGGCCGCCAGGCCGGCATGCCCTGTGCCAGCACCGCCGCGGCATCGCTGCAAGGATTTAGCTCGACATCGCCCCACAGAGAGGGAGAAGCGGTGCCGCCCAGCAATGGACGAAAATCCGCGCCCATCAGCCAGACAGTATGGCCGAAGCCCGCATTGGCCGCCGCCGTTGCCAGACACGCCGCCAGCGCCAGCATTGCGCGCTCCTTGACTGTGCCTTCCAACGCCATCGACCGCGAGACATCCAACACCAAATCGAGGTGCGGCGTGATCTCTTCCCGGTACAGTTTCACCGACAGCTGATCGCTCCGAGCGAAGGCGTTCCAATCGATATGCCGCAGGTCGTCGCCGACTTGATACTCGCGGTAGTCTCGGAACTCCAGCGAACTACCGACGCGCTGCCCCAGAGCAAGCCCACTCACACCGCGCGGCGTCTGACGTGGCAGACACAATGCATAGCGCTGGCCGACCCGCTCCCCTTCGCTCAGATAATCGCGGCAATGCGGCATGGTATACTCTCCAGCACGCGAGAACGAGCGGCGCAGCGTGGAAGCACACGGCGAGTTTACGCTGCGCCGCTGGCCTGACTGCGCCCGCTCTCCCTCGTGCGCGTTTCTTTCTCCGGCGGTCGAAAACGTCGGACCTGCCGCGCCATCCACGGCAAACACCCCAGCAACAACAGCAACCCCAAACCGCCCAGGAATAATAAGCACATATCACGGTAGATTGCCTTGTCCCCGTCCGACTCCACCACGCAGGTATAGATCGTCGCAAATGGATTACTGATTTGCCACCACGGATTGATAAGGCCCTGGCGCAGCGCCTCATTCTGAAACAGAAACAGTAGCGGCCAAGGCAGCAAGGCCCCCAATGCCACCAGAAGCAGGGCCAGCACCCAGGTATAGGGGCCTGGGATCTGGCTGCGCAACACCACGTTGCGTAGCCCTACTGCCAACATGGCGTAATCAAAGGTATACAGCGCGATCAGCACCAGAGTGAGAAGGTTCCCATAGTCGAAGTCCGAGAAATAATGACTCGACGAGGAGGAGAAGAGATCGCCCCGATACTCCAGGGCCAAGGTCGGCAGAGCAATGGTTAGGACCAGCAGCAGCACGGTGAACAGGATGCCGCCGGCCGAACCGCTGTAGAGCAAAAATAACGGTCCGCGCAACCACCAACGCCGCGGGAGGGTCTGTCTGATTCGCAGGCCCCATTGTTCGCGCTCGTTGATCGCGATCAGCAACTGAACACCCAACAGCGCCACAAACGCCCATTCCCAGCCGTATAGCAGGGCGGGCCTGCGATAGTAGTGGGCCAATAGCGCCACCCCGCCGCCGCTAACCAGCCAGCAGCTCAGCACGTACAGACGCACCGGCAGCATGCGATTGGCGGACGGCGGACTGACAATAGCCACCGACCAGATGAACATTAAGCCGATCAGGGCGACGAGGGCGCCTACCACGGCGCCAGCTGCCAGCCAAAAATCGAGACTGTCCAGACGCGACCCCAGACCCGCTTGCAGGAGACTGATACTGAGCGTCATTGTGCTGCTGAACAGAAAGACCAGCAGACCTAGCCCTGCCAAGCCCAAAAGGGCCTTCAGGATCGCATTCACCGACATGGTGCCGAACAAGATTGCTCCCTGGGCGCACAGCAGGACGATCAGAAAATCCAGCCCCAACACCAGGACAATGCTGGGGATGTCGAGGCCGCGCAGCAGGTACGTAAAAGTCATGAACGGAGCGCAGGCGCTGAAAATCAACAAGATCAACACAATCGACGCCTGTAATTTGCCGGCAATAATGTCGCGTGGGCGCAGCGCTGAGATGAACAGGAGATCGACGTTGCTGTCCGAGCGCTCCGCCGCCAAGCGCACGCCAGCGTAAAGCGGCACCAGTAACATGCAAGCCCCCAAGAGAATGCCCTGCAAGATCTCAAAGACTGTTCGGCCGGCGTCCAGGCTGACTGGTTCTGCCGCCGAGCGTTCGCCGAGCGACAAAACAAGCAATAAAATAGATAGCTGAAGGAGCAAAAACAGCGTCAACATGGAAACGACGGCACGGCCGTTGACCGCTTGCCGCAACTCTTTGACCGCGATCGGATTGAGCAAATCGTCGAGCCTGCTCAGGACCAGCGCCGCTTTCATTGCACTTCTCCTCGGGTGACATTCATGAACAGCTCTTCCAGGCCGGCCCGCTGCTGATGGAATTCGACAATACGGTAGCCGTTCTGCACTAGGTGCGTGAGCAACTCGCAACAGGCCTCTTCGCCGCCGACCACGTCCGCCTCCACCGTGTGGTCGATCCGCCGGGCCGCTTCGATATTCGGCTGCAAGAGCAGGTGCTTATGCAACAAGTCCGGTTCATCGAGAGTGCGGATGAGGACGGTGCGGTGCGGCAAGTCCGCGGTGAGAATGTGTGTCAGGCTGCCGGCGCGCAAAATTTTGCCCCGCTCAATGATGACCGCGGCGGTGCAGATCTCGGCCAGTTCCGTGAGAATGTGCGAGCTAATAAGAATGGCCTTCCCCTGGCCGGACAGCACCTTGAGCAATTCGCGCAGCTCAATGCGGGCGCGCGGATCTAGCCCGGAGGCCGGCTCGTCCATGATGAGCACGGCCGGATCGTGGACCAGGGCGCGGGCGACGCTGACACGGTTTTTCATGCCTTTGGACAGGGCATTGAGGGGTTTGTCGCGGATGCCCAGGAGGTTGGTGAATTCTTCAATGCTCTCGACCACTTTTTTGCGCGCGGGTACTCGGATGCCGTAAGCACGCGCAAAGAAATCCAGATACTCATGAACCGAAATGTCCCGATGACTCGGCAGGACGTCGGGCACGTAGCCGATCAGGCGATGCGCTTTGTCGGGTTCTTCGACGACGGAGATGTTATCGAGAAACACATCGCCGCTGGTCGGTTCCTCAAGAGTGGCGATGATGCGCATGGTCGTACTTTTGCCCGCGCCGTTCGGCCCGACAAAGCCGACGATTTCACCGGACGAGAAGGTGAACGACACATCATCCACCGCCCGCGTGCGGCCATAGTGCTTTTTCAGATGATCGATGTGAATACGCATGGCCTTGCTCTACTTCCCCGGACTGGCGGGGGGCCTAGATAGAGACTCATTCTCCGTTTTCGTCCTGTTTGCCAAATCCCACGATGAAGGCATGAAGCTTGCGTGTTCGTGCGTTGCGCAAAGCGTCCTCCAGAAACGGCGAAGCCTCGACCTCGGCCAAGTAGGAGCCGGGGCGCAGATAGTTTTGGGGGGCCTGCCCCATTAATTGCAGCGTGGTCATGAAGCTCATGTTGCCGGGACCAAACAGATGGTCGCGTAGGGTCCTGGCGTTAACGGGGCACTCCTTTTCCGTTGGCGTCAGCAGCGTCCGCGCTCCCGGCGCGATGTCTTTCGCCTCGTGGATCTGTCCTTGGGCATCGGCGTACCAGAAATGGCGGATAGCGGCGCCGAGGCCGTTGACCATGCTCCAGCGGCCGTCACCCTCCCGGTGCAGAGCGACGCGTTCACGGCGCAGCTCGCTTTTGCGTACTTTGAAATGCGCCGGGATCCGCGCCTCGACCCAACCGGCGGCAAAGTGCTGGTCCTGGCTCCAGTCGATCGTACAGGAACGCGCTCCTCCGTTGCTGCCTTCAAAAAATCGCTGGGGGATTACCTCGGTCTCGGCACTAAAGTGCAGACCGTCACCGGGTGTCAACGGCGAATAAACACCAAGCCAACCAATGGTGGTGGCGCGGTGCGTCGTTTCATCGAGCAAGGTCAACGTCTCGCTGCGCAGCCGGCCCGACCAACCCTCGGAGATCAGCATGTAGCCGAATACCGCCAGACATGTACACAGCGACAAGGCCGGCGTCGTCCACAGCAGCCAGATGCGTCGTTTGAGGCGTGATAAGACGAAGACGTTGACAGGCCCAATGGCCAGGACGAATACAAACATCAGCACGAACAGCCCCCGGATCGGGATGCCGAGATCGTCGATAACGGGCAACTCTCGGTTAGCGTCAAGAGTGTTCCGCTGCGATTCTATCCCAGAACCATTCGCGTATTGCCATTCGTGAAAGAGTTGGGTGAAGCGCTCGACGTCCCAGGCGTCGTAATGGGCGTCCGGACTGATATGGCAGACACCAAGGCCGGCCTGAATATTCCGCCATCCCGCCTTGTCTTTCTCTGTCTGGGTCACGGCGGACAGGCCGCGCAGGTCGGTTGGTCCCAAGACGAGCAAAGCCCCCCCGGTTTCGACGTATTGCCGTAGGGCAGTTTGCGTGGCCGCAGGCAGCTCCTTCAACTCCTCAGCGGTGAGAATGATGCCGTCGTAGCGGGTATAGGCGAGCCAATTGCTGCTCCAGGTCTCGGCGGTGACAAACTGGATGCCATGCGAAGGCAATCCAGGCTTGGTGGGCGGCCTCGCTGCGGGAGGTCGTTCCGGCGGCATTCCCGGCGGCAACTTGCTTCTCGTTGGTCCTTTCAGATGGGATGGCAAGAGAGCACCGCCCGGCATGGGCATTCCAGGTTCCGGGGGCGTGGGGTCTAGCACGGGCAAAGGTTTAACGCGGGGGCCGAGCAGAATGAGCAGTTCTGCTGGAGCAGGAGAACGAACTCTCCAACCTCGGCCTCGGTAGGAATAGCGGCGCACAGATTCGCTCGGCTTGAGCGGCAGTGCGTTCTCTTGTCGGCGGCCGTCGATGACAACAGCCACGTCTCGGCCGCCGATGGGTGGATGGTCCGGCTGCAACAGGGAAACGTGGACCGTCTCTTTCGGCCCCACTTGCACGGTGCGCCGCAATTCATGGATCGAATCTTCGTGGAAAAACAACTTTTCCGAAGGCATGCTCAGGCGGACGGTATGGGCGCGTTCGGCGGACGTATTGACCATGTGAAAGACGTATTCAAAATAACCGTGCGCACTGGTGCCTTTGGGGGCCGGCTCGGGAGTAATCTCGATGTCGCCGAACGTCATCGTGACCGCCTGTACCGGCGAGGCCAGTGTCAGGAGCAGTAGCGCACTGCCAATCCGTTTAGCCATGATGCACCTCGCTAATCTTCATGTCGGCAGGTAGGTTCAGCCCGGTTTCTTCGAGTGTGGAGAGCAGATCACGGATGATCGCAAAGGCGTCCACTTGGTCGAGGCGGGCTTTGTAATTGAGGATTAGCCGATGATTGAGCACCGGGGCAGCGACGGCCTTGACGTCTTCAAAGCCAACGGTAGGCCGGCCGGCCAGCAGGGCATAAGCACGAGCCGCCTCGGCGATGGCGATAGCGGCCCGCGGCGACGCTCCATGCGCCACGTAGTTGCGCACCAGGGGCGGCGCTTCCGAAGAGCGGGCGTGCGTCGCCGCCACCAGCCGCGCTATGTAGCGGGCCACAGGACGCGGTAGATAAATGCGATCTACAATGGAGAACAAGGACTGTAGCTCATCGCCGCTCATGCTCCAGGTCGGCGGCGGCGGCGCCCCGTGACGCCGTGTCGAAATGATGCGGTCGAGCACATCTACCTCGACCGTGGATACCACCAGCTTGAACAAAAAACGGTCCAGCTGCGCCTCGGGCAGGGGATAGGTGCCTTCCAGCTCGATGGGGTTTTGCGAAGCCAAGACGAAGAACGGCTCCGGCAGCGGCCGGGTCGTGCCCAAGAGCGTGACGGCGCGTTCCTGCATGGCTTCGAGCAGGGCCGACTGGGTCTTCGGCGAGGCCCGGTTGATCTCGTCGGCCAGGAGCAAGTTGGTAAATATCGGGCCCGGACGAAACACCATCTCGCGGCGCCCCTCCGCCGTCTCTTGCAGGATGTGGGCGCCGAGGATGTCGCCTGGCATCAGGTCCGGCGTGAACTGCACCCGCTTGAAATCGAGGTGCAGCAACTGCGCCAGCGCCTTGACCAAAGCGGTTTTGCCGACACCGGGCACCCCTTCGAGCAGGAGGTGGCCGCGGCTGAGAATGGCCACCAATACCAAGTTGTGCAGTTCCGAACGCCCAAGCAACTGACGATCGAGCTGCTCGCGCAGTCGGCTCGTTAATTCGACTGCTGGGGCGAGCGCTTGGGGTTGCAACAGGATGGGCGCTGCTGTTTCGTTGGACATGAGAGATCTTTATTTGCTGGCCCGGAGCGCTCGCGATGGGCGCGAGCGTCCGTCGCTAGCGCTTCGGGTCATTCTGTGGAGACTTTCGTTCAAAATATCGTTGTACGGCAGCCCGATGGCGTGGCAGGATAATTTGCGTGTTGGCCGAGCCGCTGCCCGCCGCTGCCTCGTGCAGGGCGCCTGAGGAGGCCGCCTCTGTCGACTTCTGATGCTGGCCCCCGCCGCCGCGCGTCTCCTGAAGGGGCGTGCTTTTGAGTGCGTCGAGCGCTCCGGGCGGCAGGACGTGCTCCTGGAACTTAAAGCCTTCTTCGGAATTCGGTTTGCCCCACGTCAGGGGCGCAGCGCCGGGACCCCGGCTGTCGCTACAGCCCAGTCAGTGGCTCTTGAAATCGGCGAGGGAAACTTTACCCGAGTGGTCCTTCAAGAAAGCCCGCAGCCCCTCGAGATCGCACTCACCGGCTTCCCGGCAGCGCGCCAGCGTCTCCGCATCGATGAGGCCGGCCTTTTGCAGCTTCTCCAGCTGTCCTCTCAACCGGCCCATGTTGCCACGCAACGCCGCTGCTAGTTTTTTCAACTGTTCCGGATCGAATTTTTGCTGTCGCAGCGCCTCTAGCACTTCGGGCGGAAACCCTTCCTTGCCCACAAGGCCGTTCAACTCTGCCAACACTTCTTTCATCAATCGCGGATCAAGTAAGTCGGCGTTTCGCAACAAGGCCTCTGCCATCGCTTGCGCCTCGCCGAGATGTTGGCCCCGTTGCGTACTTTGTTCTGCTGCTTGTCGTGCCGCTTCTTGCGTCATGTGTCGCAAATGATCCAGTGCTTCCAGAGTGCGAGCCGGATCGTTACCAGAGGAATGCTCACGCAGCTGGGCCGCTTTTTCTGCCAGCGTCTCCGCTCGCTTCGCATCCAGCAGCGCTTCTCCTTTGAGCAGAGCGATCTGTTGCAGCAGCTTGCCGATCTCCTGATCGATCTCCAGCGGCGAGCTGAAGTGCAGGTTCGCTAATCCCTGCGGGGCCAGAAAACTGAGGAGGACGAAACCGGCTGCGATGCACAGCAGCGTGACCGCACGTCGGCCGTCCCAATGCAGGCGCGGCACGTGGAGAATCGGCATCCGTTGCCGCCAGTCCCCCAGTTCCTGTTCCGCTCCCGCCATCAACAAGCCGCCACAGCCGTTTTGTTCGTCGAGTAAGGCCCGCAGGGTTGCTACAGACGGCATCTGCCGCCGCGCGCGCAGCAGCGCCCCCGCCAGACACGCCGCCAATCCCAGCAGGCCCCACAGCAACGGTTTTCGCTCTACTCCGACGGCACGCAGGGCGATCACCGCTGTGCCCCAGACGAAGCCCCACAAGGTAGCCAGCGGCAGAACGTGTTTGAGCACGAGCAGCGCCGCCAGACGCCAGCGAAATTGCTGAATCGCTTTGTTGGGAAGGTCCATGGGCCGGATACTCTCTTTCCTCAAGAGGTGAACGTCTGAGCACAACCAATTCGAGAGAGCCGTAGATGGTATTCTCTCTCTTTGATGAGACTGGACAAGAGAGGCAAAGTCAAGAGTTTTGTCGTGCGGGGTTTTCCGTTCAGCTCGGTCAGCGGCAAAGCCGATAAGTTCGCTATGGCTGCTTCGGATCCGTTGCCGCCGGATTGTCACGAGCGTGCTGCATGCCGCGCCCGGACGGCTTTGCGCTGGGGCGTTCTAACGTTCCTCGCCGGGCAGGCCGTTCTCTCCTACATTGTCAGTTGCATTCATCCTGAAATTCGCGATCCGGAATTCGGTTATCGTCTGCTTCGGCTGCGTCAGTTGACTGCGTCCGTTCCGGAGCGTCCGCTGTGCCTGATTCTGGGCAGTTCGCGCACGCTTTGCGGCATCTGTCCGCCGGCATTGCCGCCATGGCCGACCGAGGCCGGTCCGGAACCATGTGTCTTCAACTTCTCGCAGTTCTGTGCTGGGCCGGTGCGCGAGCTTCAGACGCTGCGCCGCTTACTCGCCGATGGCCAGCGACCCCAATGGTTGCTCCTGGAAATTTGGCCGCCCTATTGGCCACAGCAAGGCTACTGGTCCGACGAAAAGCACATCATGCAGCAAGACTTGCGGCCGGTAGATCTGGGCCTCGTTTGGCGTTACTTCCGTCACCGCTGGGACGCCCTGAGCAAACTTGCCGCAGACACCCTGGCGCCTCTCACGGCCTTGCGCGGCAATATTCTGGCGTGCTGCGCCGCTTCCTTGCTTGCGCCCGATCAACATTGGCGCCGACTGCGCATGAATGCCTGGCGCGATGCCGAACCAAGCGGCTGGCGTCCCTGGCAGGAGCGCGGCCCAGTGGAACAGTTCCGCGCCCGTACCGCCGAGTACCGCACGCAGATGGCCAGCATCACATTTCAGACGAAGCCTTGTCTTGATGATTTCTTTGTCAGTGATACAACGGACCGTGCCTTGCGGGAGATTTTGGAAGAATGCCGCCGCCGTCATATCCAGGCGGCGCTCATCCTGATGCCTGAACACAGCCAGATGCGGAGTTGGTATACGCCTACAGTCCACGAGCAGATAAACGCCTATCTAGATCGTTTAAAGCGTGAATATCAAGTGCCTGTCTTCGATACGCGGACCTGGCTGGCCGACGAGGCTTTTTACGATTTGGCGCACATGGCCCCACCGGCCGCAGCGCCATTCACCCTGCGCCTGGGCCGTGAGATGCTGCTGCCGTGGTTTCGTACTTCCGTATGCCGAGGACGTGTTTCAGGCGACTTTTCTCATCTTAGCTCGCAAAGCAGCTTCTTGCCGCTGGCACAAGTCGATCGCCGGCTGGCTCGATCGCGTCGCGTACCGGCTGGCGCTGCGAACCAGGGCCAAGAAGGTTCGGCAACAAGCGTTGCAAAAGGTGGTTCGCGCACCGCGGTACTGCACATCCGGCGGCCCGACGGCACACCGGCGGCGGGCGGCGGGGATAAACCCCGCCGCCCGCCGGACCTGGTGTAGCGAGCCGCCGGGTTTATCCCGGCGGCGGGCGGCGGGGATAAACCCGCCGCTCGCTAGAATCGGTAGACACGCCCGCTGTTAAGAAAAATCTCGCATTTTCCTTGTTCTTGCCCCTCTTCCTCCTTAGAATCTTCGGCATCGACCTGGTGAAGGCACAATCCTTAGATTGTCTTGATCCCAACTATGCAAAGGGAGGGCCCTGAGGGATGAGCGACTTACCGGAATACGACCACGCGGAAGCGGGCCTGTCGCGGCGCGATTTTTTGCGCACCAGCGGCGCCGCTGCCACGGCCGCCGCACTTGCCGAAGCGCCGCTAACACATGCCGAGGAGGCGCCGGCCAAAATCGCCACCAAGGCCATCGGGCCGCAGCCCGTCCAGCTCACACTCGATGTCAATGGTGCGGCCATGACCACTACCATCGAGCCGCGTGTCACGCTGCTCGACGCCCTGCGCGATTACCTCGATGTCACCGGCTGCAAGCGCGTCTGCGACCGCGGCACTTGCGGCGCTTGTACGGTGATGTTGGACGGCAAACCCGTCTACTCCTGCACCCTGCTGGCACTGGAGGCCGAGGGCAAGAAGATCAGGACCGCCGAAAGCCTCATCGACGGCGGCAAGCTTGATGCCGTGCCGGCGGCCTTCGTCAAGCACGACGCCCAACAGTGCGGCTTCTGCACGCCCGGCTTCGTGGTGGCCATGCGGGCCGCCTTCGACCAAAACCCCAACGCCACGCCCGCCGAGATCGAAGAAGCCCTGTCCGGCAACATCTGCCGCTGCGGCACCTATCAGCAGATGCGCGATGCTATCGCTGCCTTGTGTAAAAACCAACCGGGCTTGGGAGCGAGAAGGAAGGTGGGCTAAGTCATGGCAACGTCCTGGCCGAAAAAACGCCGACTGATTGGCTCGAAAATTCAACGCCTCGACGGTCCCGCCAAGGCGACCGGCAAGGCCAAGTACAGCTACGACATCAATCGCAAGGGCATGTTGCACGCCGTGCTGTTGCGTAGTCCCTACGCCCATGCCAAGATCAAAAGCCTCGACACGAACGACGCCGAGAAGATGCCCGGCGTGAAAGCGATTCATCCGATCAAAAACGTTGGCGATGAACTATTTTGGGCTGGCGAAGAGATCCTCGGCCTCGCCGCCGACACCGAGGAACATGCCCTCGACGCCGTCCGCGCCGTCAAGATCGAGTACGAAGTGCTGCCCCATCTGGTCAAGGAAGAAGATGCGCTGAAGAACGATCCGCAAACGG
>JAJPIY010000043.1 GCA_021324515.1 Planctomycetota bacterium | reverse complement strand
TACGTCAACAATGTCATCCTCACGCAAGGGCCGGTACAGCCGCGCATGAAGCCAGGCGTGGCCATTCAAGTGCTGCGTGAATGTCTGGCCGGCTTGGCGGCGCTGCACCGCGAGGGCATCGTTCACGGCGACCTGAAGCCATCCAACATCATGCTCAAGCGCACCGGCGATACCAAAGTCATCGACATCGGTTCGGCTATCGATCTCCATGCCGCAGCGGCGCGGCGCATGTGGTCGCCGGTTTATGCTGCTCCCGAAGTGCTCAAGGGCGGTGAGAACTCGCCGCAAGCCGACCTGGCTAGTCTGGGTTACGTCCTCATCGAGATGCTATCGGGCCGACCGGCATTTGAAGGGCTGACGAGCTACCGCGAGTTGATCGCGGCCAAGGCCGACCTCGATCAGCGTTTGCCGGACATGCTGCCGCCGGATGTCAGCTGCAACGAGCTATTGCTGAACTTGTGCCGGCGTCTAGTCGCCGCCGATCCGGCCCGGCGTTTCCCCAACGCTCAGGCTGCGGACCTCGACCGCCAGGGCGCCGCCGACTTTCATCGCCAGCTCGTCAAAGGCGACCTGGCCAGTGAGTACGAGAACGACATTCGCGTCTGGTTGGAGCAACTCGGTGAAGGTTGACCTACGGACGCGCCACGAGTGTTAGCGGGAGATCCAAGCGCTGCCCGCGCCGCAGGATGTTGTAAACGACGCGATCGCCGACTCGATAATTCAACCGGACGTACGCATGGAACTGACGCTGGGTCATGTCGAGAACTTTGCCATCGACGCCGAGGATGATGTCATTCTGGCGGATGCCGGCCCGGCGGGCCGGCTCGGACACAAATGGGCCTTGTCGAAACGCCAGGCGCTTGGCACGCAAGCCCAAGGCCCTCTTCTCCTCGGCAGACAAGTCGTCGCCGTGGACCCACGGTTGCGGATCGACGCCACGCAGCGACCAACGCCAGGAGATATCTGTCTTGCGCCAACCTTCGGCCAAAGGCAGCTGATGCTGGTGTGTCTCTTGGCCATGCTGCCAAGTGATGGTCAGCGTGCCGCATGCCGGAGCGCGGTGCAAGGCATACTGCACATCGGCGAACGAGGCGATGGGCCGATCGTCGATGGTGAGCAGGCGGTCACCGACCTGGATACCGGCATGGGCGGCGGGAGAATCGGCGGCGACGCCGGCTACGCGGTCGCCGCGGTCTACGTCGAGAGTCAAACCGATGTTTTCGGGCAGCGGATAGACCCACAATTCGTCGAGGCGCCATTTCCCTTCGGCTTGCAGGCTCTCACGGCGTAGATCATAAACCTGGTGGCAGTGGATACAGGCACGCTCCGGCAGCCGCCGCGCTGCCGGATACTGCTCCACGGTGCGCGGCGGTTTCGTAGGCGGGGGGGCGGAAGGGAAATCTGCCCTCCGGTGCCGTGTCAGGGCCGCTTCCAGCGCGTAGCGCAGTCCAGCTAGTGACACACGACTGTCCGCCGAATCGGCATCGCGTCCACCATAGCGACCGTAGACCGTGCCGTCTGCATTTAAGAAAAAGCCCATCCAAGTCAAATCGTAATCAAAATCGAATAGGTCGAGATCGACGCCGCGCATGCGCGTAATACGGACGAGGACGAAGTGCTTGGCTACGTCGGCGATGGCCGGATGCAGACGAGCAACCTGCCCGTCGAAGTGATTGCAGTCCAGTCAGTGTTGGCAACGAAAAACCACGAACAACGGTTTGTTGCTGGTGCGAGCGATCTTGCGGGCCTCTTCCCAATCATTCAACCAAGGCGGCTCCGCTGCTGCACCTATGCTGCCCCCCAAACACAGGCCGAGAATGCTCGCTGCCAACCATCCGCATCTGCCCATAATGTCTTTCTCTCCCTGCACATTGTACGCTTGTTTCCAGCCCGCCGCGCAAGCAAGGGAGGCCTTTCCCTTGCTTGCGCGGCGGGCTTGCGCGGCGGGCTAGAAACTGTTGTCGTCGCCAGCCCGCCGCGCAAGCAAGGGAGACCTATTCCGGCATCTTGTGGCGATCGGCGACGATGGGATCAGCTGGATCGCTCTGCAAGGCGCGGAGGAACAGCACCAGATCGTGTTTCTCCTGCGGAGTCAGATGAAGCTCCAGTGGTACGATCGGTTTCTGGTCCTCGCCGAACAGCTTAACGTTCGGTCCCTGATATGGCACGTGGGTCCGCTGGCTTATCAGGTAAGCCTTCTCGGCGTCGTAATCGCGCATCTTGGCGTCGAGGAATTCATTGGCGTTGCCGCCGCGATCGTAGAAGTCCACGACTTCTTCTAGCGTCCGTTCGCTGCCGTCATGCATGTACGGGGCCGTGTCGAGCAAATGGCGCAACGTCGGCGTCTTGAAAGCGCCGATCAGGTCAGCGTTTTTGTGGCCGGTCGGCAGAGCGGCAAAACGGCCCAGAGCGTTGGGCGGCAGCTGGCCGTCTTTGACGCCGACGCCGAGATTGTGGAACTGATTGTCGGTGAAATTATCGCCGACGTGGCAACTATTGCAGCGCGCCTTGCCGAAGAACAGCGCCCGGCCGTTGTTGAGGCTCTTGGCCGTCTCGGCCACTTTTTGCCGATCTTTTTCCACATTCAAGCCCAAAGCCGCCAACGCCGGCTCGTCCTTGGCATCGAAGGCCGCCGTCAACACGGTCTCGTAATCCTTGGCCGTGATCTCATATTTGCCGGTGCCCTCGTCCTCGACGCGGATGCGCATGGCCAGGTCAGCGCGATCGTGGATCGAATTGCCCGATAGGACGGTGCGCTCGTAGGTGGCGATGGCCTTGGCGATACCGTCACGCGTCGGATCGGTGCCGAAGACGGCGCGGAACTGCTGGACGTACTTCGGCTCTTTGCGCACCCGCAAGACGACCCGCTCCCAAGCGTTGCCTTCGCCGTCAAACATCTCCACCGGGTTCATGGGTGGACCCTGGGCTTGATCTTCCAGCGAGGCGGCCCGGCCATCCCAGAATTGCAAGAAGTTGTAGGCGGCGTTGAAAACGGTCGGGGCGCTGACGCTGCCTTTGAGTCCACGGATACCGGTTGAGACCGGGGCTTGATCGGTATAGCCGCGCTTGGGGTCGTGGCACGACGCACAGGAGACGGTGCCGTCGGAGGAGAGAAGCCCGCTGAAATAAAGCTGTTTGCCTAGCCGCCACTTGGCCACGGTCATGGGGTTCTCGGCCGGCACCGGCGGATTGGCCGTCAGGCCAAGCGGCACCTTGATCTTGACCGCTTTGCGCGTCACCACTTCGCCGGTTTGCGGATCGACGGCCTTCTCGATCGTCTCGTTCCAGAAGCGCGGCAGTTTGTCCCACTCGGCAGGGGCTTGATTGCGATTGACGAAGTAGATGGGCTGCTCGTCCTTGAAAGGCATCTTCCAGCGTTGGCGCGGCACTTGCCATTCGTAATCGGCAGCGGCTGCAAATGGGGCGAGAATATCTACCAGGGACAGGACGGCGAACAAGCCGCCGATTCCCATCAACCGATGAACTCGTTTATCCATGAGCATACTCCAAAACCTTGTGGACAGCACGCCAACACGAGCTGGAAGCGTAAGCGAGGGAAGGACAATCCGTCGCTTACGCTTCCGGCTCGTGCCGGCTTTGTTATCTTCGCCGTTTTTCGTACTTGCCGACTTCGGCTTCGCCAATAGTGGCCAATAATTGTTGTATGATGTCTTCGCTTTTTTTGCCCTCGGCCTGGGCCTGGAAATTCGTGCTGATGCGATGGCGCAGCACGGGGATGGCCACTTTCTTGACGTCCTCGATGGCGACGCTGAAGCGGCCGTCCATCGCCGCCATGGCCTTACCGCCGTCGCGCAAAAACTGACCCGCACGGGGACCGGCCCCATAATCGACCATCTTCTTGACAAACTCCGGCGCCGTCGGATCGGACGGCCGCGTCGCCCGCACCAGTCGGGCAATGTAGTCCAGCACGTAATCGCCCACGGGTACGCTCAGGACCAACTTCTGCAAATTGCTGATCGCTTTGCTCGACAGCACCTTCGTCAGCTCGACGGTTTCACTCCGGCTTGTCATCGACAGAATGCGTTTCTCTTCCTCCAGCGACGGATAGTCTACCTTAATGGTGAACATAAAGCGATCGAGCTGGGCTTCGGGCAGCGGATACGTGCCTTCCTGCTCGATAGGGTTCTGCGTGGCGATGACAAAGAACGGCTCCGGCAGTTTGTAGGTGTCCTGTCCGGCAGTGACTTCGCGTTCCTGCATGGCTTGCAGCAGGGCGGCTTGCGTTTTTGGGGGGGTACGGTTGATTTCGTCGGCCAACACGATGTTGGCAAAGATCGGTCCCTTGACGAAGCGAAACTCCCGCTTGCCCGGCTCGCGCTCGTCGAGGACCATCGTGCCGGTGATGTCGGACGGCATCAGGTCGGGCGTGAACTGAATGCGTTTAAACGAGACATCGAGAATCTGGCTGATGGAGCTGACCATGAGCGTCTTGGCCAGTCCGGGCACGCCGATGAGCAGGCAATGGCCGCGCGTGAAGATGGCGGCCAGGATTTGCTCAATGACCTCGCTCTGGCCGACGACCACGCGGCGCAGCTGCTCGAGCATGAGGCTGCGCGTCTGGCTAAACTGAATCAAATATTCGCTAATGCGCTCGGTGGACACCGTACGGTCCCTCGGCAGGCCGTGACCAAGGCAGGTAATAAATCTCTGCTCCCGCATTCCGTGCGGGAACGAGAAGATATAACCTAATTGTAAAGAGGAGGCAGGCAAAGGCAAAAGTACGAAGAAAGTAACTTGGGATCCTCCGTTTTAAAGCCACTGAGCTTTGAGCATTGGCGGCTACAGTGGACAACCTTTTACAACTTGCCATCTAGGAAGCCGCAGAGAAGAGGCAGGAACCGTTGCTTGAAGGCAGTGTACGTAAAGTGCTCACGCCAACGCTGCTGGCCCTGTCGCCCCAATGCCGCAGCCCGATCCCGGTCCTTCAAGAGATAAATGATCCGCTCGGGCAACTCCTCCGGCTTGTCCAGGTCCACATTGTAACCCGTCACGCCCTCCACATTAATCTCCGGTGCCGCATCGTGAATGGAGGCAATGACTGGCAGGCCCTTACGCATGGCCTCAATATACACCAGACCAAAGCCTTCGCCACGGCTGGGCATGGCAAAAACCGTCGCTTCGTCCCAGACCTGGGGCATGGCCTCTTC
>JAJPIY010000135.1 GCA_021324515.1 Planctomycetota bacterium | reverse complement strand
TCATGCCTCAACTGCGTGAGTAATGTAGACCGACAAGCTACAGCGCTCTCCGTCTCAATACCGCCGTTGGCCAACGTATCGTGCCGTGAAAGCCTCGGCGCCGGGGCGGCCCCCCCTTGTTGCTCAGTAGGCATTGCGGTGGATGAAGCCGTGAAACAGGGTCATCCACAAGATGCGCAGATCCAGCCACGGCGTCCAGTGAGTGATGTAATAGAGGTCGTATTGCAGACGTTTACGCAGCGAGGTGTTGCCGCGCCAGCCGTGGACCTGCGCCCAGCCGGTGATGCCGGCCTTGACGCAGTGCCGCGCCATGTAATTGGGGATGGTCTTGCTGAACTGCTGGATGAATACCGGCCGCTCCGGCCGCGGTCCTACCAAGCTCATGTCGCCCTTCAAGACGTTCCACAACTGGGGCAATTCATCGAGACTGGTTTTGCGGAGGAAGGCCCCCAGAGGCGTCCGCCGCGGATCGTTCTTGACTGCCCAGACGGCGCCGGTCTTTTGCTCGGCATCGACGCGCAGGCTGCGGAACTTCAGCATGTGGAAGGTCCGGCCATTCAAACCGCAGCGCTCCTGACGATAAAAGATCGGGCCGGGACTGGTTAGTTTCACCAACACAGCGATCACGAGCATCAACGGCGACAGCAACACCAGGGCGAGTGCCGACAGCACCACGTCCATTGCACGTTTGACCACAATATTCAATCCGAAATGGGGACTTTCCCGTAGACCGATCAGCGGCAGGCCGTCAAGATTGGTAGTCGTCAGCGACAGGCCGGCGAGGTTAGGGGCGTCGCAGACCATGCGCACCTCGACCAGGGAGCGTGACAGCACCTCGAAGACACGGCGGGCATCGTCGGTGCGGTTCAGCGGCAGGGCGACGAAGACATGGCGAACGCCGTATTTCTCGATTAAGTGCGGCAAATCGGCGAAACCGCCCATCACGTCGAGGTCGCCGGAGAGGCGATTGGTTTTTTCATCGACGAAGCCGATGTTCTTGATGCCCAGCCAGCTGACGCGCTGCAAGGCGCGGGCCGTCTTGCGGGCGGCCCGGCCGGTCCCTACGATGATCGAGAAGGTTTGATTGTAGCCGCGGCTGCGCAAGGTGTGAATAATGCCCCAGGCGGCCCGGCGGCCGATCAGTACCAAGGCCACGCTCAAAAGCCAGAAAAGCAATATGCCGGCACGGGATTCGTAAGCGTCGTGCAGAAAGAAAATCCGTGCCATGACCAGCAAGGCCAAAAGCAGGCTACCTTTGAAGACGGCAACCATCTCTTCGCGGAAACGGCGCAGGCGGCCCACGTCGTACATAGACGCCAAGCGATAGGCGACGACGCTGAGCAGCCATAACAGCGGCACGCGCTGCAAACACAGAAAAATCCCTGGGACGCCCTTTTCCAGATGGAACCAGCCGGACTCAAAGTAGAGATAGTAAGCCAAGAACCAGGCAGCCGTGGTCAATACCAGATCGGTGAACAGAAAGCAGGAACTAAGCAGCTGACTGCGCTGATGAATCATGATCTTCCCCATCCGTGGGGCCGGCCCGAAGTATCCGCCCTTCGGTCCCGGCAATCAAACTGCGAAGTCTTAACATGACTTCAGCGAAGCTGTCAAGGGGAGGCCAATGGCTGCAAACGATCTTGTGCTGGCCCTGACCGGGGCCAGCGGGGCGCCCTACGGAGTGCGTTTGCTCGAAGTGCTGCTCCGCGCCGGTCACACCGTCCACCTCGTCCTCAGCCCCGCCGCTGTCCAAGTCCTCGAACACGAGCTAAATCGCCGCGTTCGTCTGGATCGCTTTGTTCTCGCCGATTTGCTGGGAGACACCGCCGCGCCTAATGCCGGCCAGGTATATTACCATCATTTCATGGATTTCCAAGCGGGCATCGCCAGCGGCTCGTTTCTGACGGCGGGCATGGTCATCTGTCCGTGCAGCATGGGCACGGCGGCAGCCATCGCTCACGGACTGTCGCAGAACCTCATTCATCGCGCTGCCGACGTCCACTTGAAGGAACGCCGCCCCCTCATTCTGGTGCCGCGTGAGACGCCGCTGCACTTGATCCAACTCCGCAATTTGACCGCTTGTGCCGAGGCTGGCGCCGTGGTGCTACCGGCCATGCCGGCCTTTTACACCCGCCCGCAGACACTGCAAGACGCCGTCGATTTCATCGTCGGCCGTATCTGCGACCAGCTGGGTATCGAACATCATCTGCTGCCGCGCTGGGGCGACTGTACGGGACACGGAGAGATCTGACATCTTGGCGAGCGGGGGGTGTGAACCCGCCGGTATCCGCAGGCGAGCGGGGGGTGTGAGTCCCCCGGTTGTTCTACCGGGGGGTTCACACCCCCCGCTCGCCAGTATTTGCGTCACGTACCCGCGCCGGATGCCAGCCGGTAGCACCACCGGGGGGTCACACCTCCCGCTCGCCTGCCGTATGCATTCCGCCCATTTCGCTCTTGCCCTGTCTGGTCGGCTGGTGTACATCCCCAGCCGCTTGATCTGCCGTCAACTCGGCAGCTTACGCTGCCGGTTCGCCGAGGGAAATTGTGTACAGATTCGTTGTCTCCTGGTTTGCTTACTCTCTGGTCTTGCTCAGTGGGACTGCCTTGCCCGGCTGCGAGGAGTATGCCCCGCCGCCGGAGTCGCCCACGGAGACGGTTGGAGAGATCAGCTGCCGTTTTGATGCCGCCACGGCCGGCACCCTTCGCGGCCAGGTAATCTGGCAAGGGGCCATTCCCGATGTGCCGAGGTATCGCGCGCCGATCAGTCCCGGCTCCGAACATGCCGGCCAGCCACACCGTCTCTGGCCCAATCCGCATGCGCCGCACATCGATCCGGTCAGCAGAGGCGTGGCCGGGGCCGTGGTGTTCTTGCGCGGCATAGATCCCCGGCGGGCACGGCCGTGGGACCATCCGCCCGTCCGTATTGAACTGCGTGATTATCAGATCCATGTCTGTCAGGGCGATCACGATGGCTCATCGGGCTTCGTCCGCCGCGGCGATGCCATTGCGATAGTTTCGCGGCAGGACCTGTTTCACTCGCTCCGAGTCCGTGGGGCCGCCTTTTTCACACGCGCTTTTCCGGACGCGAATCAACTGTGCAGCCGACGCCTGGATCGCTGCGGCCTGGTGGAATTAAGCAGTGGCTGTGGCTATTTTTGGATGCGCGGTTGGCTGTTCGTAGACGAGCATCCCTACTACACGCACAGTGACGCCCAGGGGCATTTCACTCTGCCGCAAGTGCCGCCGGGCCGCTACCAACTGGTGTGCTGGCTGCCCGATTGGCATGAAGCGGCTCGCGAATTGGATGCCGAAACGGCCCTCATCTGCCGACTGACGTTCCGTCCGCCTGTCGAGATCGTGCAGCCGGTGCAACTCATGCCTTGCCAGACGCAGACGGTATCGATCCAGCTAGATGCAAGTCGTTTCGGTGACAAACGAGAGGGGCCATAGGGTGAGAGAGAAGGACGCTTACGAGCGCTTGGCCGACGAGTGCGCCGAGTTGCGCCGCCTCAACAAACGTCTCCAGCAGCTCCACCACCAGATCGAGTATCAGTTGCAGTTGGCCCAGCGCATCCAGGCGAGTTTCCTGCCCAAGAGCTTGCCCGAGGTGCCGCAGGGTCGGTTCGCCGTCCACTATCAGCCACGCGATCGCGTCGGCGGCGACTTTTATGACGTGTTTCGCCTCGATGAGCAGCACGTCGGCCTGTATGTTGCCGATGTCATGGGCCACGGCGTTCCTGCCAGTCTGCTGACCATCTTCATCAAAAAAGGGGTCCAGGCCAAAGAAGTCTTTGGCCACGATTATCGCTTGGTGCCGCCGGAAGACGTGCTTCAACGGCTCAACAAAGACCTCCTCGATCAGCACCTCTCCGAGCATCCGTTCATCACGATGACCTATGCCCTGTACAATCATCGCGACGGCATTTTTCGTTTCGCGCGCGCAGGACATCCTTATCCGCTCTATGTTCCCCAGAGAGGCGAACCGGTGTTCTGGCGTCAGGAGGGTTTTTTGCTCGGTGTGGCCGATGCGACCTTTCCGGCGTGCAGTTATTCACTTCATCCGGGCGACAAAGTGCTGCTGTACAGTGACGGCATCGACAGCGGCCGCTTCGAGGACCATCTGCCCGGATCGGCCAGCTTGCTCGCCTGGGCCCGACGCCATTGCCATTTACCGATACAAAAATTCGTCGATGAGTTGGCTCGCGCTCTCTTCAGCACTAGCGAGCTGTTCGACGATGTGACGCTGCTGGGTTTGGAAGTCCTTGTGTAAGTGCGAGCCGGCGAACCGCAGACGAGTCTGATTGCGCTCGCCAGCGGTTCGCAGCTGAACTATAATGCTGTCCATGAGCAACGCATTCCTGGCCGAGTTGGCTCGCTTCGGTCCTCAGCGGTCTTATGCGCCGCCGTCGCGTGCGGAGGCCCAGGTTTATTGCAGCCGGCTGGCGCGCACGCACTATGAGAACTTCACCGTCGCCTCGACGCTGTTGCCGCGGCGCCTGCTGCGCCATTTTCATACGGTTTACGCCTACTGCCGCTGGGCCGACGACCTTGCCGACGAGGCGGGCGGCGGAACGCAGGCCCGGGCCCTGCTCGAGTGGTGGCGCCAAGAACTGCTCGACTGCTACCAGGGTCGGCCGCATCATCCCGTATTTGTCGCCTTGCAAGATACGATTCGTCGCTTTCATGTTCCGCCGCAGCCGTTTCTCGATTTGCTCTCGGCTTTCCAGCAGGACCAACTCGTTAAGCACTATGAGACGTTCGCGCAGTTACTCGGTTACTGCCGCTGCTCGGCCAATCCTGTGGGGCGGCTGGTGCTTTACCTGTGCGAAGCCTTCGATGACGAGCGTGCGGCGCTAGCGGACCACATCTGCACGGCCCTGCAATTGACGAATTTCTGGCAAGACGTGGCACGGGATTTTGCCCTTGGCCGCGTCTATCTGCCGCGCGAAGACCGCGAACGTTTCGGCTACAGCGACGACGACTTGGCGGCGCGGCGTTTCACGCCCGCCTTCGCCGAGTTGATGCGCTTCGAGGTGCAACGCACGCGCGCGATGTTTGCGCGCGGCCTGCCGTTGGCCGAATGCATGCCGGAAGCGATGCGGGCCGACATCGAGCTGTTCGTGCAGGGCGGCTTGGCCATTCTTCGTAAAATCGAGCGCCAAGGCTACAATGTGTGGGCGCAGCGTCCGACGTTGGCCAAGTGGGAAAAGGGAATGCTTTGGGCCGCCGCACTGGGACGGCGCCTGCGTCGGAAGATAACAAGGTAACTGCATGGAGTGGGCAAGCAAGGAAATCCGAGCCACGCCCGTAAGCGCGCCGGCGGCAATACTGCGGCCTGGCCGTTCTGGATCCGATCGGCGGTGCTTGTCCTCCTCCTATGCTTGGTGTGAGCAGCTGACACGGCGTCAGGCCGGCAATTTTTATCATGCTTTTCGTCTCCTGCCGACGCCGCCGCGGCGAGCCATGTGCGCCTTATACGCTTTCCTGCGCGTGGCCGACGATTTGACGGACGGTCCCCAGGCGCTTGCCGACAAGCGCCGCGCTCTAGCCGAGTGGCGGCGGCAGCTCGAGGACGCCCTGGTCGGCGTCTATGCTCACCCCCTACATCCGGCTTTTCATCACACGGTCAAGCATTACGGCATCCCCCGCCGCTGTCTGGACGACGTGCTTGACGGCGTGGGCATGGACCTGGACACGGATCGCTATGACACCTTTGCCGATCTTTATCGTTACTGTTATCGTGTGGCGTCGGCAGTCGGCTTGGCCTGTATTCATATTTGGGGCTTCCGCGATGCACGAGCGCCATTCTATGCCGAAGCGGCCGGCATCGCCCTGCAATTGACGAACATCCTGCGCGATCTGGCCGAAGACGCGGCCCGCGGTCGGGTTTATTTGCCCCAAGAAGATCTCCAACGCTTTGGCTACTCTGTTGCCGACCTGGAACAAGGCTGCTGGGACGAACGTTTTCGTGCCTTGATGCGCTTCCAGGTCGAGCGCGCCCGCAGCTATTACGAAGCGGCGGCGCCGTTGGCCCAACTGCTCGGCCCCACTGGCCGGGCCGTGTTTCTTGTCATGCTGCGCACCTATCGCGGCTTACTGGAAGCGATTGTGCAGCGCGATTACGATGTGTTCCGCGGCCGGGTCCGCTTAAGTCGATGGCGCAAATTATGGCTGGCGGCGCAGGTACTACCGCTGCGCTGGGGATGGGGATGATAAACCGCGTTCCCATCCAAAACAGGCGAACGCGGCCCCGTCTCAAGGAGAAACACGGCGGATGACGCTTTTTTCTCCCATTTGCACCTCATACACGACTTCCTTGTCCCATTTCTTGCCTTTCGGATCTTGGAGAGTAAGGGCCACTCGGCAGCGAAACTGATTGGGCGCTGCTTCGCTTTGCTTCGTCTCGGCGCACAAAAAACTCAGCAGCCGCCGTCCCTCCTTCCAATCGGGATCGACGCCCTGAAGGGGACGATCGGGACCGGCGAACGCCTCCGGCGGCTCGCCTCGACTCCAAGCATCGAGAAATTGCTCGACGATTTTCTCGGCCTTGTCCGCCGGTTGCTGCGGTTTTCCGCAGCCCGGCGCGATCAAGGCCCAGAGAATCATACCGGCAAAGCAGAGATTGCGATAACCATTCTTGGACATGACACGCTTCGTCAAGACCTCATCAGGGACTATTGATCGGGAGCTACCAAGCCATCGTTCCTACAGGCCAGGATCTGAAGGGTGTTCATGTCCGTCGAATTCGACAGGGCAGCGGTGTGGCCGTCGGAAAAAAGAAACTGGCAAATTCCGGGATGCCAGCTGCCGAACTTGCAATGCCACGGACCCGTCATGTCGTTCGGCCCTTGACCGAGGTTCCACTTGGTCTGCCCCGCAATGCGGGAAAAATTGCGGGGAAAATCGCCGTTCCAGATGGCCCCTTCGCCCCAGGTCGGCCCACTCTGGCCCCACATGCTCAGAACGGAATGTTTCTCGCCGACCAGGAAAGTATTGCTCGTCCCGTCGGTGATGTCTTTCAGAGCGGTCTGCGACGACGTGGACGTGACCTGGTCGCTGCTGTTGACCTGGAAATTGGCGTAGCACATGGCCCCGCGGCACTGGGGATTGTCCACGATGGCGTTGTAGAACTGCCCGCCATTGCAAGCGTAGTCGCCCTGCGTTCCGGGATGCAGCTGCGAATCGGGAATGCCGGTGCTGGAGATTTCGTACTGCGTGCTCGGCATCGGGCCGCTGCGGCGCGTGGGGCAGACGTACTGTTTCACGAAGGCGTTCTGCACAGCCGGCGTTTGTTCGTAATAGTTGTTGGCCAGGTTCCACTGCATGTACAGGTTGTTTTGCTCCATGTAGGGAAGAATGACCACGAACCAGGTGGCATGTTGCGGCCCCACACGGCTGGGAGGCAGGGCGTTGTAGACGTCATGGTAGTTGTGGATGGCCAGCCCCATCTGGTGCAGGTTGTTGTTGCACTGGGCGCGTGCGGCCGCCTCGCGGACTTTCTGCACGGCCGGCAGCAGCAGGCCGATGAGCACGGCGATGATGGCGATCACCACCAAAAGCTCGATCAGCGTGAAGGCAATGCGACGTTGCGGATGCTGGGTTGTCATGGCGATACTCCTTGATCTTGAAAGACCCACGTGGGACAAACCGACGAGCAATTCGGTCGAGATGCCGAGCCTCTTCTGCACGTAGCGGAGGGTGCGCGAAACCATGTCGGTGCTGCCTCGTTGCTCGCAGGACATAAGGTTTGGCGCGCGGCGGGGCGCCGCGATGCGCCGTCAACAATACAAGCTAAGAAGCGGAAAATAGGTTGGCGGATGCCAAGAAGGACCGGGCACGCCGTCACGACGAGACGGGAACTCAGGAGAAACCGGGAAGAAGAGAAGCAGCGGCAGGCATAAGCAAGCCCTTACACGCTAAGGGATGAGGAACAGAATAACATCCTCCTTCCTTCTTACATTATGGACCCAGTGGGGCAGTGTCCAATGGTTTTTAGTAATTGAACACGTCGTCGCCGTTTAGCCGCGAGCCGTAGGCGAGCGCTCGCCTGGTGTCCAATGGTTTTTAGTGATTGAACACGTCGTCGCCCAAGCCGACGTTGGTCCGCATGTTGGCGAAGCTGTAGACTTCGACGAGTTGGCCCGGATCGCCGGCCTGGCGCGGCCAATCGTAAAATTCCACGCGGATCGGCAAGTGCGTTTCTTTGTCGAAGTAGATAATGTCTCGATAGTACAGGAAATGTCCACTAGCGTTGTCGGGATGGAGGATTTCGACGCGCGTGCAACGGCGCCGGTTGTACTCGTACTCAGCGATTTGTACCTGAGTCGGCAGATGGAGGCGGCGTTCCTCTTCCCAGGCGCGGGCGAAGCGTTCGATCATGTTGCCGATGCCGGCCTCGGTGATGCTGCGCTTGCTGGTCTGCCGTGCCCGCGGATCATTGGGATCAAGGGAGATAAAACCAGCAAACGAGCCGAACACACCTTTGGGACGAACACGCATTTTGCCGTCATTCTTGCCGGCGACGTAGCAAACTTCCTGCCCCGCTTCGATGCGTGGCCGTAACCAACGCAAATAGACGCTGAACGGCTGCGTCCGCACTTTCATTTCCATGACGGTATCTTCTGGCGGCATTTTGCCGTTGACCCGTTCGCGCTTGATGAGCAAACAGGTGTAATCACGCACATTGTGATACGCTTTTTGTGCTTCCTGGATCAGACGCAGCGGTTCATCCAGCGGCGAGACCTGCTGGGGCGAAACCGGCGCCGCGCCGGCCGATACGGCCGGTCCCCCAGCCCCAGATACGGAAGGTTGACCGGAAGACGGAGGCGAGAGAGGCGGTTGACTGGCACCGAGCAATATCAGTCCCAAAACGCCGAGCATGCCGTAGTACCACCAAGGCCGACTCCATGTGGAACGCAGAACACAGTTCATAGACATACTCTCTCCCGAGTCCGTAGTCCGGGCCGCACCGCTCCCTACCCCAGGGTGCGGCTTGGGCCTTAAGCTCTCGCAGCTGGCGTGCCGTTGTCCTAAAACGTCGGCGGAATTATTGTGCTGAGGAGGGGAAAAAGCTCAACCCATAGGAGGTTGCGTCGATGATTGCTCTCCCCTTGCCGTGGGTGGGGGCGGCAACACATCCTGCCGCCGTCGGGGGCCTCTGTGTATAATTTACATGGCCCTTGCAATTCCGGGTAAAAAAGAAAACGCCATGACAGTTGCCCCGCACATCCGCACGCTGGTATCGATGCCTTTTGAAGAAAATAGCTACGTGGTCTGGCGGCCTGGCTCGACCGAGTGCGTGGTCATCGATCCGGGGTTGCAGCCGGAGCTGATCGAGGAATGTCTGCGTGAAGAAGGCTTAACCGTGCGCGCCATCCTGAACACGCACGGCCACGCCGACCATATCGCCGGCAACGAGTCCATGAAGCAGCTCGCCCCCGACGCTCCGCTTGTCATCGGCGCCGGCGATGCGCGAATGCTTACTGATCCGGAAGCCAATCTCAGCGCTATGTTCGGCTTCGCCGTCCTCAGTCCAGCCGCCGATCAAACAGTGAAGGAGGGCGACACCATCGAAGCAGCGGGACTGGTCTTTCGCGTGCTGGACCTTCCCGGCCATTCCCCCGGCCATGTTGTTTTTGTGCAGGAAGGGACGCCGATACGAGTGTTCGGCGGCGACGTGTTGTTTCGCGGCAGCATCGGCCGCTACGATTTTCCCGGCGGCAACGGCCCGCTGCTGTTGGAAGGCATCCGTCGCAAACTCTTCACCCTGCCGGCGGATACCGTGGTGTATCCCGGACATGGCCCAGTGACCACAATTGGGCACGAGAAACGCACCAACCCATTTCTCTCTGGAGAATAAAGCCCCCCTAACTCTGACCTTGACTATTATTCCGAAGAGTAGGAGCAACCGGCAAATCGTGCAGTGTCATGATGTGCATGAGAGCGATGCGAGCTACCCGACTGTTAATAAGTCGAAGGCCCGGAGTCGAGCAAACCCACGGTAATATCGTGCTGACCCATCATGATGAGATCAGGATGAAGCCCATCATAGGCTTCGCCGGAACTTGTCACGATGCGCAAAGGCCGGAATGGACGCGAACGAACACGATCGCGAATGTCGTCAGCAGTCAACATGATTTACTCTCCTACATGAGCGATGGATGCTGTAAATGACACCACATCGCTCCGTTATTCGCCATGCATCTTGGAGGAAAAACAAAGACGCCGCCGTGCGAGGGGAGTTCTCTCGCACAGCGGCGTTGGAATGCGCCAGACTCGCAAGCGGCTTAGTACATGTCCTCGTACCCACCACCACCGCCGCCGGCTGGCTTCTTCTCTTCCTTGGGCACTTCGGCCACCAGCGCGTCGCTGGTTAACAGCAGTGTGGCCACGCTGGCCGCGTTTTGCAACGCCGAACGCACCACCTTGGTCGGGTCGATGATGCCTTCTTTGACCATATCGCAGTAGCGGTCCAAACGGGCATCGTAGCCGTAATTGGTGTCCTTGTTTTCTAGCACCTTGTTCATGACCACTGCACCATCCTGGCCGGCGTTTTCGGCGATCTGCTGGATGGGAGCGCGGCAAGCACGGACCACGATGTTGTAACCGATCTCTTCGTCGTGTGTCAGATCCTTAGGCGGCTTGAGGCCCGCCGAGGCCCGCAACAGGGCCACGCCGCCGCCGGGCAGCACGCCTTCCTGGGCCGCAGCCCGCGTGGCATGCATGGCGTCTTCGACACGCGCTTTCTTCTCCTTCATCTCGCTCTCGGTGGCGGCGCCGACGTTGATCTTGGCCACGCCGCCGGAGAGTTTAGCGATCCGCTCGCTCAGCTTTTCTTTGTCGTAATCACTGGTCGATTTCTCCAGTTCGCGTTGGATCTGCTGGATACGACCCTGGATGGCCTGCTTCTTGCCGTAGCCTTCGATGATCGTCGTGTTGTCCTTGTCGATCTTGACTTTCTTGGCCCGCCCCAACTGATCCAGGCGCACATGTTCCAACTGAATGCCGAGATCCTCGAAGATGGCTTGGCCGCCGGTCAGGATGGCGATGTCTTCGAGCATGGCCTTGCGACGATCGCCGTAGCCTGGCGCCTTGACGGCGGCGCACTTGAAGGTGCCACGCAGCTTGTTGATGACCAGCGTCGCCAGCGCCTCGCCCTCTACTTCCTCAGCGATAATCAGGATCGGCTTGCCCTGATTGAGGACTTTTTCCAACACCGGCACCAGATCTTTATTGCTGGAGATTTTCTTTTCGTAGATGAGGATGTAAGGATCTTCCAGCTCGCACTCCATCTTCTGCGGATCGGTGACGAAGTACGGCGACAGGTAGCCGCGATCGAACTGCATGCCCTCGACGAACTCATGGGTGGTTTGCAGCGTCTTGCCTTCCTCAACGGTGATAACGCCGTCCTTGCCGACCTTGTCCATCGCTTCGGCGATGATGCGGCCAATTTCGCGATCATTGTTGGAGGCCACGGAGGCGACGTTCTCCATGTCCTTTTTGGTTTTGACGTCGATCTTCATGGCCTGGAGCTTGGCCACCACGTCTTCGACCGCTTTTTCTATGCCGCGCTTCATGAGCATGGGATTGGCGCCTGCAACGACGGCGCGAAGACCCTCGTTGAAGATGGCCTCGGCCAAGACGGTGGCCGTAGTGGTGCCGTCGCCGGCCACGTCGCTGGTCTTGCTGGCCACTTCCTTGACCATGCGCGCACCCATGTTCTCGTATTTGTCTTCCAGCTCGATTTCCTTGGCCACCGTGACACCGTCCTTGGTGACCGTCGGCGAACCAAACGATTTCTGCAAAATGACGTTTCGGCCCTTGGGACCGAGCGTCACCTTAACAGCGCGGGACAATTTGCTAATGCCCCGCCGCATCGCTTCTCGCGCTTCCTGATCGAATGCAATCTGCTTCGCAGCCATCTTGCCTCCCGTTGGGTAATAGTCGTGAACGCAAATAAAGGTCGAGGATTTCAACGCTGCTGAGCGAGGGAAGTACGCCCCTCACTCAGCAGCGTTGAAATCGCAGATTAGACCGATTATTCCTCCAGTACGGCCAACACGTCTTCCTCGCGCATGAGGAGAATGTTCTCCCCGCGGCTCTCTTTGAATTCGTCGCCGGCCCAATTGGTGAACAGCACTACATCCCCTTCCTTGACCTGGAGCGGCTGACGAGTACCGTCCTTGAGCAATCGGCCGGGACCGACGTGCAGCACTTTGCCCTTTTGCGGTTTGTTCTTGGCCGTGTCCGGCAAAAGAATGCCGCCCGCCGTCTTTTCCTCTGCCTCAAAGCGACGGATCACAATCCGATCGCCCAGCGGTCTGATTTTCATGCCCTTCTCCTGAAGTCCAACCCGGATACGAGTTCCTTGCATCGGTCTGGCAGAAAGCAAGTTTCATGCCTGAAAGAATTATCAAGCAGAAGAACTGAGATACCAAGCAGTTACGTTAGAATTGGCAAGACGGTTGCCTGACCGCATCTCTGCCAAGTTTGCGCGGGCGAAAGAAACAACCTGTCGGAATGGCAGTATCCGCTCGATCCGTTTCGATTCTCTACAGGAGAGAGGACAAGCCTTGCCGAGGGTCGTTACTTCGAGAGGGAGGAAGCCGGACGACGTGGGGAGCGGAAATGAATACGAGCAATTTCCTTGCTTTCGTTGGAAATGATTTCCAGCAACACGATCACGGCCCCGTCGGGGACTTGTTCATAGCGGCAGGGGCGGCCGTCGAGTAACACTTCGGTCTTGTCTGTGATGCGAAAATCGTCATCCTTCGCGGCAACAAAAGACAGCACCTTGAGGGCGAGAAACTTGTTGTCCGTACGGAACTCTTTGTGCTCCAAGCAAGCACGAACCGGACAAAGATAGAGCAGCGCCACAAGCAGGGTCGTCAGCCACCGAATCATGCTGTCACTCCTCCGCGGGGTTGAAGTGTTGATCGTGTTGGTTGTTTCAGCATAGTTGCAGGGCATTTCGCAAAGGTCATGCCAGAGAGAGACCCACTGTACTATGTTTGACGGAATATATTTATCTGAAAGGACTTATATTGAGAAATGACAGATAGCTTGGATGCAGGGGCAGGAAACTGTGCCCAAAGGCTAAGCAAGAAGTGATGCGGTCCTAGTCAGGTCCATTCTAGAATGGACCTGGTCATCTTGTTGTGGGAGAAGGCGGTTGCATTTCCACCAGGGTCAGCAGAGCAGCCTTGGCGACAGCTTCTGGCAGCGAAGGAGCTCGCATACTGGCCAGCTGCTTGGCAATGGCATTGCCTTTTAAGACGTGCAAGACGCGACAACAGCAGTAGCCGGCGTGTGTCTGGATCTCCAGATAGCAGCCCAGGGCGTTGAGGCGTTTCACCAACCGCTCCGCTCCGGTCCAGCTCAGCGACACACCGGAGGCATCGAAGGGCTGGCCCAGGCGGGCGAAGGCTCGGCTGAGTTGTTGTTCCAGGATCGCGCCCGCGCTCATGTTTTCAATGATGCCAGCCACAGCCGGCGTGGAATCGGCAGTGGTGCGCGAAGTCTCACGGTCTTTCGGCGAACTCGCTCTCTGGTTGCGCGGATTGCTGCTCATGCGAGGTTTTCTCGGCGATAGGGGGTGCTTCATCGCACCCTTGATAGTAACGCAGGACCTGTAGGGACGCAAGGACCATTTGCTCCCTTTCTGCCTGCGCCAGGAAGAGCGTCTCGGAGCGGAAAAGCGAGGCCCCGCGGGGGCCGTTTTCATCGGCTTCCGCGGGGCCTCCGAGTTACCGTTTTGGCGCCGATCATGCGCAGGTAAAGACGGGTTGGACCTCAGCCATTTCCTGGTCTTTGCGATCCATCTCGTCGAGGATCACCGGATGCCAGGCCATTTCCCGTTGATGGCGTGGAACATAGTGCTCACGCGCCCACCGGCGCAGACGCAACTCTTCGATCAAATCCACCTCCACCGCAACACTGCTTAACATAAGTGTTTGTCCTCGTGCCCCAAATGAATTTACAGAGTGGTCCTTCTCACCCCTTGATGTGTGAAAAGTATATCGGCAAATCGCCCAAAGGCAAGTAAGTTTTTGTCTTTCCGTCAAGATTTTTTCACGCCGAGCAGCTGATTGGCGCCGCAACGTTTGCCGCGCCGCTGTCCCGGTAAAGGCGGCAAGACCGGAAAGGAGGCCGACGCCGGAAAGGAAACTTTTTTCGATTTTTTCCTTGCACACTCGCTCCGGCTCCAGGATACTGCTTATTCTGGGCCAATGTTCCTGGCTTTACCTTTCTGGGAGGTGTCCGATGGTTCGCTTGCGCTTTGTGGCTCCGTTGCTGGTTGTTGCCCTGTTCGGAAGCAGTCTTCTCATGGGAGATGACAAAGTCGACCCGATTGTCGTAAGGGTGCAGCTGCCGCCCAATTACAAACAGCTGGGGCTGACTCCGAAACAGAAAAACGACATCCTAAAAATCCGCGCCAAATATGCTGCCGAAATCCAAGAACTGGAGCAGAAGATCAAAGACTTGAAAAAGCAAGAAAAGACGGCTTACGAAAGCGTCTTGACGGCTGCTCAGAAAGCACGGCTGCAAGAGATCCGTAACGGGAAAAAGGAGGCTGACGACGACGCGCCCGTACCTGTGGACAAGAAAAAGAGCGCAACAGCCAAGGACAAGAAATAGCCGCCTGCATGAAAGCTGTCTCACTTCTCGCGGCTAAACAACGGAAGCGATCTAATCGAGACTTACACGACCGTGTTTGTGCGGAATAGCTCAAAGGCCGCTTCCCAAGCCTCCGTGGGGCGATCGAACTCCGGCTCGGTGGATGCTATTTCGGGGCCGTCGGCGCTGGAGCGCAGGAAAGCGCGCCATTTCTTGTTGTCGCCTTGGGCGATGCCGAGGAACACTTCGCCGAGATTGGGACCGCTTACCCTCCAGATGTTGTCTTCGCCGGCCGGTTCTGCTTTGCACTGACGCTGTTTGAACCAAAAGGGGAAAATCGGCGCCATGCGCACCTCCCGGTCATCCCTTGGGACGATTGCTGCTTTCCTCTGTCCCATCCGTCAGACGCAGGTCGCGGACTTTCGAGTTAATCTGTTGCAGGGCGTTGGTGGCGTCCTTGACGCTGTGCTTGGCAGCAGCTTCTTGGAGCTTCTGAGCGCTCTTACTCAGGGCGTCTGTCACTTCCGCGAGGATCTTGCGGTTCTTTTCAGGGACTTCCTCTGCTTTGGATAGGAAGCGGGAGGTTTGTTCGATGCCTTTGGCCATGTCTTCCAGGTCGTTCCAGTGGTCGAGATAGAAGGCTTCGTTGGCGGCGCTGGCCTGAGCGCGGATGCGCGTGAGCAATTCAGCATAGGGGAGGACTTGGCCGTTTTCCGGCAGCGGCCGCAGCGGCACCCGCTCAGCCGGTATCGCGCAGCCAAGCGCCAGCAAGAGCGTTCCGCAGAGCAGAAGACGTATCATGATGTACCTCAATTTAGCGGCTAAAGCGCTGGCCATACTGCTCTTCGGGAATCCCGCTCCAGGTCCGCGGCGCCCCTATGCCCGGTTGAATATTGTCGTAGGGCAAGAGAGCCCTCGCGCGGTCTTGTTGCTCTGGGATGGACAAACCGCGCGGATCAACCTTCTGCGGGGTCGCATCGCGCATGCGCGGTCCTGTTATGCCCGCACAGCCGGCCAGCAGTAAACTCACCAGAAGTAAACGGCGCATCTTCTCTGCTTCCTTTCCTGGAGACGGACGGGATTCCGGCCCGCCCTCTCCCTCCGTAATTATCGCGCATTATTATACGCCTGTCATCGGGGTCGAGGGGAAAAAACGCCGTGACAAACGGGACAGCCCTTGCAATCGCTAAACTCGGCGCGCTCGGCGCAGATCATCCCAAAGCACCCGACAGCGTCTTCCTACTTCTACCAATCTTGCCGACCGGCCCTGCGGCCGACTGTTCCCAACGGCAGGAGGCCGTTAATCCTGGCCGGCGCGCGCGGACGAAAGATAAACAAGGGATTCCCATTAGCTTATCGTACCGAGAACGCTTCATGATCGAAAAACTATATCTGCCGCAGACATTGGTCTTGGAAGGGGAAACGCTGCTCGGCGAACAGGATTTGTACCTGTTCAACGAAGGCAGCCATTGTCGGCTCTATCGCAAATTGGGTGCTCATCCCTGCACGCGCAATGGCGTATCGGGCACCCACTTCGCCGTATGGGCGCCGGCGGCGGAACAGGTCTCCGTCATCGGCGATTTCAACGGCTGGACCAAAGGCAAGCATCGTCTTCATCCCCGCGGCTGCTCCGGTATCTGGAGCGGCTTTTTCCCCGGCATCGGTCCCGGCGTCGCCTACAAGTACCACATCGTCTCGCACTACAACGGCTATCAGGTCGATAAAAGCGATCCGTTCGCCTTCTATCAGGAAGTGCCGCCGCGTACCGCATCTATCGTTTGGGACCTCGATTATCATTGGCGCGACCGGGCCTGGATGCAGCAGCGCCACCAGCGCAACAGCTTATCGGCGCCGATGTCGATTTACGAAGTCCATCTCGGCTCGTGGATGCGCCTGGCCGAAGAGAACAACCGTTTCTTGACCTATCGGGAGTTGGCGCCGCGTTTGGCCGATTATGTGCAGCGCATGGGCTTCACGCATGTGGAGTTCCTGCCTTTGACCGAGCACCCCTTTTACGGTTCCTGGGGCTATCAGACGACCGGCTATTTTGCGCCGACCAGCCGCTACGGCACGCCGCAGGACTTCATGTATCTCATCGATTACCTGCACCAGCGCGGCATCGGCGTCCTTCTCGATTGGGTGCCGTCGCACTTCCCCAGCGACGAGCACGGCCTGGGCTTCTTCGACGGCACGCATTTGTACGAACATGCCAACCCGCAATTGGGCTATCATCCCGATTGGAATAGTCTTATTTTCAATTATGATCGTCATGAGGTGCGCGCCTTCTTGCTGTCGAGCGCCTTGTTCTGGCTCGATCATTATCACATCGACGGCCTGCGTGTCGATGCCGTGGCGTCGATGCTGTATCTGGATTATTCCCGCAAGGCCGGCGAGTGGGTGCCGAATATCTACGGCGGCAACGAGAACCTGGGGGCCATCTATTTCCTGCGCCGATTGAACGAAGAGGTTTATCGCAATTATCCGGATGTGCAAACCATCGCCGAAGAATCGACAGCCTGGGCGGGCGTGTCGCGGCCGACGTATGCGGGCGGTCTCGGCTTCGGCCTGAAGTGGGACATGGGCTGGATGCACGACACGCTGCGCTACCTGGCTCATGATCCCATCTACCGGCAGTATCATCATAACGAGCTGCTGTTTCGCATGGTCTATGCCTTTTCCGAGAATTTTGTGCTCTCGTTATCGCACGATGAAGTGGTGCATGGGAAAGGATCGCTGTTGGCGAAAATGCCCGGCGATGAATGGCAGAAGTTTGCCAACCTGCGTTTGCTCTACGGCTATATGTTCGGGCAACCCGGCAAGAAACTGTTATTCATGGGCGGTGAATGGGGCCAAGGACCGGAATGGGACCATGAAGCGGGCCTGGCCTGGGGCCAGCTGGAACATCCGCTTCATGCCGGCGTACAGCAGTGGGTGGCCGATCTCAACCGTCTGTACCGCACCGAGCCGGCGCTGCATGATCTGGACTGCGATGCACGCGGTTTTGCCTGGATCGACTGCAACGATGCGGCTTCCAGCATCATCAGTTTCATCCGCAAGGGCGCGTTCACCAGCGAAGTCATCCTCGTCGTCTGCAATTTCACGCCGGTGTTGCGGACGCATTATCCAGTAGGCGTGCCGTTCGGCGGTTTCTGGAAAGAAGTGTTGAACAGCGATGCGCCGCCCTACGGCGGCAGCGGCGTCGGCAACTGCGGCGGGCTGGTGGCCGCAGCAACACCTTGCCACGGCCAACCGTATTCCTTGACGTTGACCGTACCGCCCTTGGCCGTCCTCTTCTTCAAAGGGACGCCCCCCGAGGCGCCGGTAGCGCCGTCGCGGCTTTTGGGGCAATAAACCCTCGCTATCGGCGGCGCGAGATGGTAGGCTTTTTGGAAGATCGTCAACATCAGCCCGCCGCCGCGCAAGCAAGGGCAATCGAGAGCCCGCCGCGCAAGCAAGGGCGGCGCTATACGGGAGCCCGCCGCGCAAGCAAGGGCAATCGAGAGCCCGCCGCGCAAGCAAGGCGCCGCCCTTGCTTGCGCGGCGGGCTCTCGATTGCCCTTGCTTGCGCGGCGGGCTCCCGTATAGCGCCGCCCTTGCCTGCGCGGCGGGCTCCCGTATAGCGCCGCCCTTGCTTGCGCGGCGGGCTCCCGGTAAGTAAGTTGCGACATCCAGCGAGGACGACCATCATGCCATTTGCTGTACCCTTCGTGACGTTGTGGATCTTACTCGCCCAGACACCCAACGGTTTCCCCAAGCCAACGCCCAACTCCGCAGATGAGCCGCGTGCGGCCTCTGTCTCGCTGACTGCGGCCGCACGCTTTCTCGATGCCGCAGCAGTCAACTGGACGCGCGAGCGCAAGTGCGCCACTTGCCACACCAACGTTCCCTACCTGATTGCGCGTGGCGCGCTCAAAGACGCTCCCACTGAAGGTCCGGCTTTTGTCCGCCGCTTCTTCGAGGACCGTGTCGCTCACTGGGACGACGAAGCCAAAGCGGCGAAGCCGCGCTGGGATGCCGAGGTGGTTGTCGTTGCCGTCGCTCTGGCTTTTGACGACGCCCATAGCAGCGGCAAACTACAGCCGCTGACGCGCCAGGCACTCGATCGCATGTGGACGCTTCAGCGACCCGATGGTGCCTGGAACTGGCTCAAATGTGCCTGGCCGCCCTTTGAGCACGACGATTATTTCGGCGCCGTCTTGGCCGCTGTGGGCACGGCCAACGCGCCCGATGGTTACAGCCAAACCGAGACGGCCCAGCAAGGACTGAAGAAGCTGAACCAATATCTTCGCCAAACGCCGCCGCCCAGTCTGCATCACAAAGCCTGGCTGTTGTGGGCCTCGACGAAGCTGGAGGGTTTGCTGACGCCATCCGAGCGGCAACAGACCATCAAGGACTTGCTGGCCCTCCAGCGCGCCGATGGCGGCTGGAGCCTGGCTTCACTGGGCGATTGGCAAGGCCATGACGGCCGCGAGAACGATAAGAATGCGCCCAGCGATGGCTATGGCACCGGCCTGGTCGTTTATGTGCTGCGACAAGCCGGCGTGTCGGCCAAGGACGAGGTGATAGAGCGCGGTGTTCGCTGGCTGCGCACCCATCAGCGCGCGTCGGGGCGCTGGTTCACACGCTCGCTCAACACCGATCGCGCCCATTACATCACCAACGCGGGCACAGCGTTCGCCGTCCTGGCCCTGACGGCGTGTGCGGAGAGGTAACGGCCTGGCGTTTTGTAATTTTGTCTGTTCGATGTGTAAATTGTGCAGAATGCCCGGCTTGTGAAGTTGGCCTTTGCGCGTTAGAGGCATTCTGCTATACCGCCTCGGCTTCGTGACGGACGCCCTGTCAGACTCGCTCTTTCGAGCTATTGGCCCCAGATACGGCCCGGAATCGCCGGGTTTGGGAGGGACTTTCCATGCGCAAGGAAGCGCGGAACTGGGTTGCTCTGTGGGTGTCGGCCTTATGGGGCGCTCTTGCCGTGCCAACGCGCAGCGGTGCCTATCCGTGAGGACCGCAAGGGTGTCCCCCCCCCTTTGTCGGCGGTTCGCCGATGATGTCTCCTGATCTGATGTCTGCTCCGCCTCCCATGACCTATCCTGCGCCGACCTATGCGCCGCAGCGGCCGGTCCCTCCTTCTTTTCCCCAGAACGGGAGGACGGCCCAACCGAAACCCCTGATCCGCGCCCAGGCGCCCGAAGAGCCGAAGCCGGCCCGTCCACCGTTGTTGACCCTGCCGTCGCCCGAACAACTGGGCGTGGCCGTCCGGCCCGTTGAGAATGTCGTTGATTGGACGGCCCTTCATGCCCGCATGAAGGAATTAGGCGTCCTCAGCTTCCACATGGATTCGCTTCCCGACGGACGGTCGCGTTTCACCTGCTGGATGCCGGGCAATCGGTCGGGCCTGACGCGGCGCATCGAATCGGTGGCCGCTACTCAAGCCGAAGCGGTGCAGCACGGGCTTCAGGAAGCCGCCCGCCTGCGTCCCTAAG
>JAJPIY010000123.1 GCA_021324515.1 Planctomycetota bacterium | reverse complement strand
GGGCGGCGTCGCGGGGAGCACGCAGCGCCAGCAAGGGTGGCGTCACGAGGAGCCCGCAGCGCCAGCAAGGGTGGCGTCACGAGGAGCCCGCAGCGCCCGCAAGGGTGGCGTCACGAGGAGCCCGCAGCGCCAGCAAGGGTGTACTAGCGCTGCGGGCGGGGGGTCTCTACAATAAAGGACATGATGATCGTTGCTTGGATGATATTTCTGTTCCTCCTGTTGTTCTTGCTCGGCAGCACGGTGGGCAGTTTCCTTAACGTCTGCATCGTGCGTCTGCCGCAGGGTCGCAGTTTGATCCGCCCTGCCTCATCCTGCGAACAGTGTGGCAAACCGATCCGCTGGCAAGATAACATACCCGTCCTCAGCTACTGGCTGTTGCGCGGCCGCTGTCGCGCCTGCGGCGCACTGTTCTCGATGCGCTATTTCTGGATCGAATTGCTGACCGGCTTTTTCTTCGTTCTCATTTATCACCTGGAGATCGCTCGCAACATTCATCATTTCGAGGTGTGGAGTTGGTATAACGACGATTATACCTATGCTCTGTCACAAATGTTTGATCCGCGGCAATGGTTGGTTTTTTCCGCGCATGCCGTGTTGGGGAGCTTGCTGATCGTGGCGACACTATGCCTGTGGGAGCAGGGACACGTGCCCAAGTGCGTCCCAGCCGTAGGGGTGCTTCTGGGGCTGTTGACTGCGGTATTGTTTCCTTGGCCGTGGCCCGATCCCCCCTTTGATGCCGTGGTCGATTCCACCTACTGGGTCCCTGGTACGGACGGATGGCCCAAAAGGAATGCCCCCGTGTTTTCGGGAGGGCCGTATGTTGGTGCCATGCCCAGTGCTCATCCGTGGGGGCGCAGCGATCTGACGCCGCGCCAGGGATTGTATCCGTGGCCAGTTTGGGGTCCGTTGCCAGCCTGGCTGCCGCCAGGCAGTTGGCGATTGGGTTTGGCGACCGGCCTGGCCGGCGTCCTGGTTGGGGCTGCCCTTGCGGGGCTGGTTCGTCTGTTATTCAACCTCGGCGTCGCGGCGGCGGCCCTGGGAGGGGGCGAGCAGGCCCTGTTGATGATCGCCGGCGGCTTCCTGGGTTGGCAGCCCGTTGTGGCCGCCGGCCTGCTCGCCCTGGTTCCGGGGTTGGCCACAGCGACGCTGCAATGGGCCGTCCAGAAACGAAGGCGTGTTTTCTACGGTCTATGGCTGGCGCCCACCCTCGTAGCCGTCTGGCTAGGCTGGTATTGGATTGGCCCCTGGGTGCAGGGATTGTTTTTCAACAAGATACGGATGCAATGGTTTGTCCTCGGCTGCACCTCGTTGTTGCTCGCCTTCACCGCTTCTCTGCGACTGGCGGGCGCCGCTCGGTATTACAAGGAACACATAGCATGAACCAGAAGACTTGGGGGGGGCGCTTCAGCAGCGATACCGACGCCCGCGTTGAAGCCTTCACCGAATCGATTAGTCTCGATCGCCGCCTTTATCGGCACGACATTCGTGCCAGCCAGGCCCACGCCCGTATGCTGGCCGAGGTCGGCTTGCTCACGGCCGGCGAAGCCGAGTCCATTGTCGCTGCGCTTGATGCCATCGCCGCCGACATCGAGCGCGGCCAATTCGAGTTCTCCGTCCAGCGTGAAGACATTCATACGCACATCGAACATGCTTTGATCGAGCGTCTGGGCGACGTGGGCCGCAAACTGCATACGGGCCGCAGCCGCAACGATCAGGTCGTCACCGACGTGAAACTCTGGGTGCGCGACGCTCTGGACGCCCTGGATGACTGCTTACGGCAACTGCAACGTGCCTTGCTCGATGCCGCCGAACGCAACCGCGAATTGGTGTTGCCTGGATACACGCACTTGCAACGCGCCCAGCCAGTGTTGGCTGCTCATTATTTCCTCGCCTATATCGAGAAATACCAGCGCGACCGCGACCGTCTGGCGGACTGTCGCAAGCGCGTCAACGTGCTTCCTCTCGGTGCCGCCGCCCTGGCCGGTACATCCCTCCCTATCGACCGTGACAGCGTGCGCCGACAACTCGGCTTCGACGCGCTGGCCGGCAACAGTCTCGACGCCTCCAGCGACCGTGATTTCGTGCTGGAATTCGTCTTCGATCTGGCGGTCATCGCCCTGCACTTGAGCGGCTGGGCCGAAGAGTGGGTGCTGTGGACTACCACAGAGTTCGGTTTCCTCGACCTGCCGGACGCTTTCTGCACGGGGTCCAGCATCATGCCGCACAAGAAGAACCCGGATGTGCTGGAATTGATTCGTGGCAAAGCAGCACGTGTCGTGGCGGATTTGCAGCAGTTGATGGTACTGGTGAAAGGGCTACCGCTGGCGTACAATCGAGATTTGCAAGAGGACAAGGTCGCCCTGTTCGACGCCCACGATACCGTGACCGCCTCGTTGGAACTGGCTGCCGTCCTGGTGCGTGAGAGTCGCTTCCGCACCGACGTTATTGCCGCTCGCCTGGAAGACGGCTATCTCGACGCCACGACGCTGATGGAATTTTGCATCGCCCAGGGCGTGCCGATGCGTGCCGCCCACGAGGCAGTTGGCAAACTGGTGCGTCTGTGTGAGGAACGCCGTTGTCGCTTGGCGGAATTGCCGCCCGATGTCTACGAAAGGGTGCGCCCCGGCCTGTCGGCTGGAGTATACAAGGTATTAGGGGTCGCCAACGCGCTGGCCGCGTTCCGTAGCGCCGGCTCGACGGCGCCGGCGGAAGTGGAACGCCGGCTCTTGGGGTGGCGGCAACGGCTGACGGAACCTCCTTGATGTCCGTGGAGAAACACGCAAAGCATGGCGCGACGCGGCGGTTGGGTACTCGTTGTGGGAGGCGGGCGAGCCGGACCCATCCGCGTGTGGGATTGTGTAACGGAAGCCCGGTACGAGTTATCGGCGATGCCCCGACATCCACGGAGGCGATACATCACCTTCAATCTCGATTTGGACGCGCAACCGGACGTCATCGGAGACATCAACAAAGCTCCCTTCGCCAGTGAGTCCTTCGCTCGCGTTTACTTCGAGAATGTGGAATGGGCGTCCTTTACAGGAGATAATCTTGGCGCTATCAATGAATCAGCTCGTTTGCTCATCGACGGAGGACAGCTGATCGTCGAAACCGGATCAGGTGTGCGACCTCAGTTGGACTCGATCAAGTAACGGATGCGGGAAGCAGGTTTCCAGTTTATTCGTGTGACGGAATCGAAATATGGCCGGATTCGCGTCTCGGGACGCCGGAGGGTTTTCTGATGTCAACTGCCACGAGAGCGTATTGTCGCTGTAATTCCGGGCACTATTTTATGGGTGAGTCATGCCCGTATGACGGATGGTCTTCACCGGCTTCGCGAGAATTGACGGACGCAGTCGCCCGTCTGGCCAAGGCAGGCAAGGAATTGTCGATTGAGGAATTGCGAAACCTAGGCGTCCGTAGCGAAACCCTGTGGAGGACCATTATTATCTCATTTGGAGTAGGTGCGTCCATTTTCGAGGCGCTTGCACCGGATACCTATGTGGTAAACGGCGAAACCAAGTCCCCGCGAAAACTGGGGCTAGGCTTCAAGTGAAGGTCAAACTCTGGAACTGTAGGGAGCTACGATACGGTAACATGGCTACGTGTGCGTGCAGCCATCCAGACGATCCCGCAGTGCTCGAAAGGGTCGAACAAGCCGGGCCGGTGCATCCTCCGCCGAAGCCCTGGCGGCGATTTTGGTGAGCATTCATTACTGATCGGTTATAACGGAACTTTTTCATGGACCATTTTCACTATCGCAATCGGATCCTTCACTGCGAGGACGTACCCGTCCGCCAATTGGCTGACTTGTACGGCACGCCGTTGTATGTCTACAGCAAGGCGACGCTGCTGCACCATCTCGGCCAGATTCAGAAAGCCTTTGCCGCCGTCGATCCGCTGATCTGTTACAGTATCAAGACCAATGGCAATTTGCACATTTGCCGTCTGTTATGTGAGACTGGCGCCGGCTTCGACGTGACCAGCGGCGGCGAATTGTATCGCGCCCTCAATGCCGGGGGGAGCGGCGACAAAATCGTTTTCGCCGGAGTAGGCAAGACAGATGCAGAGATTCGCTATGCCTTGGCGAACGATGTTTTCCTCTTCAATGTCGAGAGCGAGGCGGAACTGCACAATCTCGCCGAGGTGGCCCGCAGCGTCGGCAAAATCGCCGGAGTGGCCCTGCGCGTCAATCCCGACCTGCCGCCCAAGACGCACATCAAAACGGATACCAGCGTTAAAGGCGTCAAGTTCGGGCTGGACCTCGACACGGTCCTCGATGTGGCTCGCGGCGTCGTCGGCAATCCGCACGTCCGCGTCATCGGCCTTCACATGCATCTCGGTTCGCCGATCCTCAGCACGAAGCCGTATCAGGACGGCGTGGCCAAAGGACTAGTGCTGATCGAGCAGCTGCGGCAGCAGGGGCATCCGATCAGCGTTTTGAACATGGGCGGCGGTTTCGGCATCCACTACCGCAAGCAGGAGGCGCTGCCGGCGCAGGCGTTCGCCGAGGTCATTGTGCCGGCGGTGCAGAAAGCGAAATGCCGGCTTGTCCTCGAACCGGGCCGATTCATCGCCGGCAACGCCGGCATCCTCGTCAGCCGCGTGCTGTTCACCAAGGAATCGGGTGGCAAGCATTTCCTCATTCAAGATGCTGCCATGAACGATCTGATTCGTCCGACTTTATACGATTCGTTTCACCGCATCTGGCCGGTCGAGCCGCGTGAGGGGCTGCCGGCCCCGCCGGAGGACTACGAAGCCGAGATTGCCGGCACGATCAAACAAGATGTCGTCGGCCCTGTGTGCGAGTCCGGCGATTTCTTGGCGAAAGATCGCTGGCTGCCGGTGCTGAAGCGCGGCGACGTGTTGGCGACGTTCAGCGCTGGCGCGTACGGCATGGCCATGAGTTCCAATTACAATAGTCGGCCACGCGCCGCCGAGGTGCTGGTCGACGGCGCCCGGCATCGCTTGATCCGCCGCCGTGAGACTTATGAAGACCTGATCCGACCGGAACTGGAAGTGTGAGCGATTGTTTTCCGGTTAGCCGCGACCCGAAGGGGAGCGCGAGGCTGTCCCGCGCTCCTCTTCGAGTCGCGGCTAACCGAAATCCCTTTCTGTGATTAAGAAGAGGCTCCTATCATGTACTCCCGTCTCGTGCATCTGGGTTTGTCGCTGTTGGCGATGACTGTTTTCTTGACGCATTCAACAGCCCAGGATAAAGAACAACCCAAGCAGTCCGGCGCTCGCGCGCCCGCTGCCCAAAACAGTAGCGACGACGATTATCGCCGCTTTTTTAAGAAGCCGACCAATACCGAGGAATACTGGAACGCTATCCAGTTTGAGATCGAGGTCGGCAGGTACGACTTAGCCGCTGTCCATCTGCGCAATCTGCTCGACTACAAACCCAGCGACTCCGATCTTGTCAAACTGGTTGACGACGTAGGCATCGCGGCTTTTCTGCGTCTGCGCAACCTCCGCAAATGGTCCGATGATCCTAAAGCCAACAAAGAAGCCTTGGACCATGTTGAGCAACTCATTAAGCGTGTGACTGAAGCGGTCGCCAAGGTCCGCCGCGATCCGGCCCGCATCCAAGGCTACATCAAAAACCTCACGGCCAGCCCGGAAGAGTATGCCTATGCCCTGAAAGAACTGGCCAAGTCGGGGGCCGTCGTCGTGCCCTACCTGATCGATGCCCTGAGGCAAGCCAACCCCGACGAGCGCGTCCGCTATCTGGAGGCACTGGAGCGGCTGGGTCCGGATACCCTCGCGCCGATGGTCGCTGCTTTGGATAGCAAGGATTCGCATTTGCAAGTCGATCTGATCCGTATCTTCCGCAAGAGATATTCAGCCGACACGGCGCGGCTCATCCAGCGCGAGGTCGTGCCCAACTTGTGGTTTTTAGCCAATTCGTCTGCACAGTCGGACGAAGTGCGTCAGAATGCTACAGCGGCACTGAGTTTTTTTCTAGAAACCCCGGCAGACAAGTTGCCCCCGGCCCATGTCGAGCTGACGCGCTTGGCCGAGAGCTATTATCTGCACCGCGTCCCATTCGCCGATGCCCATGCGGTCACCGTCTGGCGCTGGGACGGCCAGCGCGTGGTGGAGGGTTGGCCAGGCGCGCCGACCATCAGCGCTGACAAGGCCGAAGAATACTATGGGGTGCGTTTCGCCGGCCAAGCCTTGATGCTTGATCCCACCTACGTGCCCGCCCAGGTAGTGTTGCTCAGCCTGATACTCGACAAAACGCAGTCGAGAGCGGGCCTGGACCAGACGTTGGAACGTGCAGCCCCACAAGTTCATAACCTCGTCGGCACAGTGCAATCCGCCCTCGTGAACGCTGTGCTGGAACGTGCTTTGCAAGAGCATCGTGTTCCGGTGATTCTCGGTGCGGTGCGCGACCTGGGTGAACGCAAGGAGGTTCGCGCCTTGCGGCCACTGAGCCGTGGTCAACCTCCGCTGGTACGGGCGCTGTACTATCCAGATCGCCGCGTCCAGATGGCGGCGGTGGAAGCACTGTTGCAAATCCCCGATGCGGCGTCCAGTCTGGCAACAACACGCGTCGTCGAAGTGCTCCGCCGCGCCGTCGCTGCGGTCTCCTCTCCCTCGGGAGGGGTAGGAGGAGATAAAGGAGACGGACAGAAGCTCAAGGTGTTGATCGGCTACTTCAATGAAGACATCCGCAACCGCGTTGCCGCTGCCGTCACCGCGGCCGGCTACGATGTCGTTGCTGTGGCCAGCGGCCGCGAGATCATGCAGCGCCTCGGTCAGGCGTCGGACATAGCCTTGCTGCTTTTCGAGGCGGAACTGCCCAATCCCGGCTTGGCCCCGCTGTTGGGGCAGCTCCGCGCTGATCGCTTCGCCAGCCACTTGCCCATTCTCCTCACCGCCGCACCGCCCCAGGGAGACGCATTGGGCCGGCTCCCAGACGACCCGAACCAGCGTGCTCTCTTGCTCGGCGAGGCCGCCCGTAACGCAGAGAAACTAGGCCGCTCTCTAGCACGCTATCCGAACATCACGGTGGTTCCTGCGGCGTTCGCCCTTGATGCCAAGGTGCTTAAGCCGTTCCTCCAGGCGCGCCTGGAAGATCCCGCCCATCCAGCCCTCTCGGCCAAAGAAATGAAAGACTATGCCGAGCGCTCTATAGAATATTTGGCCCGCTTGGCGCGCGGCGAAATCCCCGGTTTTGATGTAGGGCTGGCTGGATCGACCGTTCTGGAAGCGCTGCGGACGCCGAGCAAACTAACGCCCAAAGGCCAGGGCTTTGCCATCGAGGTCGCCGCTCGGCTCCGACAGGAGGAGGCGCAGATCGTGTTGGCCCAGGTGCTGACCGACGGCAAGCGCACAACAGCTGTGCGCATCGCTGCGGCCAACGCCCTGATAAGCAACATTCAGCAATTCAGCCCGCGGCTCTCGCGCGAGCAAGTCCGCGTCCTCGTCGAGATGTATGCCGATCCCAAACTCGAGGAAGTGCTAAAAAACCATGTCGCGCTCGTGCTCGGCAGCTTACGACCGAGCATACGGCAGAGCAGCGATTTGTTGCTGCAATACCAGCCGACGCCGGCAACGCCGCCGCCCAACAAATAGAGAAGCCTCCTTGGCTACGGGAGTTTTT
>JAJPIY010000334.1 GCA_021324515.1 Planctomycetota bacterium | reverse complement strand
CGTGCCCAGTATGTTTAGCCGCGACCCGCAGGGGAGCGCGACGCGCTCCCCTGCGGGTCGCGGCTAACCCTTATTCCCTCGTGATGAATTCATCGAGGTTGAGCAGCACGCGGGCCACGCTGGTCCAGGCGTCGAGCGGTTTTGCCTCGTGCTGCTTTTGGAGCAAGCGTTCGAGTGTCTGCCGTTCGCGTTCGTTCGGTTGGCGGCCCAGGCACAAGCGAAAGGCGAAAGCGATACGTTCTTGGTCGTTGGTCGGCCCTTCGCGCAGGATGCGGCCGGCCAGGGCTTGGGCGAACTCGTAGAAGCCTTGATCGTTGAGCAATGTGAGAGCTTGCAAAGGGGTATTGGAACGATTGCGGCGTGTGCAGGGAGACAAAGCGTCGGGGGCGTCGAAGACGGTCAGGGCCGGGTGCGGGGCCGAGCGCCAGAAAAAGGTGTACAATCCACGGCGATAGCGGTCAGGCCCGGTGCTGGTCGGCCAGGTGCGCGGCACCTGAGTGAAAGCGTATACGCCGCTGGGTTGGGGCGGATAGACGCTGGGACCGCCGATAGTCGGGTTCAGCAAACCGCTGGCCGATAATGCCACGTCGCGCACCACCTCGGCATCGAGCCGCAAGCGATTCTGCCGGGCCAGCAGGCGATTGCGGGCGTCGATAGCCGTCAACTCCGGCCGGTGGCGCGACGATTGCCGATACGTCGCCGAAGTGACGATCCGCCGGTGGATGTGCTTCATACTCCAGCCGTGATCGCGAAACTCTGTCGCCAACCAGTCGAGTAATTCGGGATGGGATGGCGGCGTGCCTTGCGTGCCGAAATCGTTCTCCGTTTCGACGAGACCCAGTCCGAAAAACTGCTGCCAGAAACGGTTCACCGTCACCCGCGCCGTCAAAGGATTGCGTTCATCGACCAGCCACCGCGCCAAGTCGAGGCGCGTGAGGTGGTCTTTCTTCGGCAAGGGCGGTAAGACGTGGGGCACGTCCGGCGTCACGATGGCCCCTTTGCGTAGAAAATCGCCGCCTAGGTGGATGTGGGTCGTGCGCGGCGTCTTGCGCTCGTGCAACACCAGCGTCGTCGCAATGACCGGCGCCTCTTTCTGGATTTCGGCGATCTTCTTTTCCAACATTTTGCGCGTCAGCAGCGCCTGGAGATGAGCAGCGGCGAGATAGGTAAGCGGTTGACCAAGACCGCCGACGACGTGGCGCACCTGCTCGCAATGGCGATACGCTGTGATGACCGTTTGTTGCTGACGCAAGCTGCGGCCATTGGGCGCGATGGCGAGAATGGCTTGCACCTTCGCCGGCAACATCGCCCGTGCCTGCGGCGTCAAACTGCCCTCCCATTTCGCGACGCGCTCGGGCGTGGCCGTGTCCAGCGTTTTCAGCTGCTCCTCCAGTTGGGCGATGCGACTGCGGACTTCTTGGCGCTTGCGTAATTGTTCCGGCGTCGGCAGCTCCAGCGTCGGTTCCTCGCAGCTGTTGAAGAACGCGAACAGTTGATAATACTCGCGCTGCGTCAGCGGGTCGAATTTGTGGTCGTGACATTGGCAACAGCTGATGGTCAAGCCGAGAAAAACCGTGCCGGTCGTGTTGACGCGATCGACGAGCGCCTCGATGCGGAACTGTTCGGGATCGATGCCGCCCTCCTCATTTTTTTGCGTGTTGCGATGAAAGCCCGTAGCGATGCGCTGCTCCGTCGTCGCGCCGGGCAACAAATCGCCGGCCAATTGCTCGATGACGAATTGATCGAACGGCTTGTCCTTGTTCAGGGCGTCGATGACCCAATCGCGGTATTTCCAGATGGAGCGCGGCGAATCGATGCTGTAGCCGTTGGAGTCGGCGTAGCGCGCCAAGTCGAGCCAATGGCGGCCCCACCGTTCGCCGTAGTGTGGGCTGGCCAACAACCGCTCGACGACGCACTCGTAGGCATCGGGCCTTTTATCACTCAGGAAATCTTCTATGTCCTTTGGCGACGGCGGCAGACCGATGAGGTCGAGGTAAACACGGCGCAGCAGGGTGACGCGCTCGGCTTCCGGCGCGGGAGTGAGGCCCTGTTTTTCCAGCCGCGCGAGGATGAATCGATCCACGGCATTGCGACACCAGTTGCGATTTTTGACATGGGGCAATACCGGCCGCCGGATCGGTTGAAAGGCCCAGTGCGTGCTGGCCGGACCATTGGTCTGCTCTGCCGTCTCATTGGGAGGAATAGGCGCGCCGCCGTCGATCCAGGCCCGCAGCAAGGCGATCTCATGAACGCTGAGGCGCGGTCCTTTCGGCGGCATGGCGGCTACTTCGTCATTGCCGCCGCGGACCGCGAGGATGAGCCGGCTGGCACTACTCTTGCCCGGAACCAGGGCAGGGCCGGAATTGCCGCCCCGACGCGCAGCCGTGACGCTATCGAGCCGCAGGCTGGAGCGCTGTTTTTTCTCGCCGTGGCAGGACGTGCAGTGCTTCGTCAGGATGGGCTGGATGTCGCGGGCATAATCGATCGGCCCAGCCACAGCGCGATCGCCGGGCAACAAGACGGCCAGGAACAAAGGCAGGGAAATTTGCATGCGTTCACTCGGCAATCAACGACAGAATACAAAGATCAGGTAGGAGGCAGGTTATTATTATACTGGGCACGGTTGAATTTGGCACAATTCCACCGTGCCCAGTATCCCCCCCAGTTGTGCGATCGGGGGCGAGCGGGGGGTGTCAACCCCCCGGTTGCACAACCGGGGGGTTGACACCCCCCGCTCGCCCCGATATACGCAACCCCGCTCGCCCAGATCTGTGTCAATTCCTACCGCGTCCGGTGTAATTGTTCGCTTTCGCTTCAGGCTCGGTTGGGCTCGGGACGAGTTTCTCGAACAGACTGCCCAGCGCCGGCTCATAATGTTTCCAGCGTGCCACCGAGCGCGTGTAGATCGGCTGCCGTACCTGCGTGACGCTGGCGGTGCGCACGGGACGTTCGGTCTGATGGAACGCCAGGCAGGCCGGCTCCCATTCCAGGCCGCACCAGGACACCAGTCGGCGGGCCACACCTTCCAGGTCGGCGACGGTCTCCTCGTAGTCGATGTGCAAAAGCGGCACGGGCAGCGTCGCTTGCCAATGCGCCATCATGCGCCGGTATTCCAAAAACCGTGCGGCGATGTGGTCGAGATCGTTGGCCCAACGAATCTGCCGGAAATTGGTCATCCAGCACGAGACGGCAATGTCGCGCAAGTCGCGGCGGCAATGAATGAACTTGGCCTTGGGAAAGAGGACGGCCAACATGCCCAGGTACATGTAATTGTCCGGCATCTTGTCGGCGACGCGGAGGGCCGTGCTGTTCAAGGCGTGCAACCGATCGAGATGGCGCTGGGCCACCGTTTGGATGGCTTCACGGTCGATATGGGCCAGGTAAGGCATCGCCGGATCGCTGCCTTCCTTGGCTGGTATTTCGAGTTGGCGGGAAGCCATCACTGTTGGCAGCGATTCGAAATCTTCGCGGGCGAAGCGAAGCTCGCCCGCGCCATACACCTGGGAATGGCTGGCCAAGATCTGCTCGATCAATGTGGTGCCCGAGCGCGGCAGACCGACGATAAACACGGGCCGTTCGCTGTCCGATCCCAGGCCGCGGAGGCGTTCGAAGAATGCCGGAGTGCAAGTCTCCAACATTTCGGAGACAAATTGGTGATGTCGTTCAGGGTCATAGCCTTCCCCGCGTTTGCGCCAGGCTTCCAGGGCCAGGGCGTTGGCCTCGCGGAGGTGTTCGGCCGCCTCGGCGTATTCTTTGCGTGCATCGAGGGCCTGGGCCAACCCGAAGTGCAGAACGGCGCGCTTGCCAGGCAGCAGGTCCGGTTCGGCCAGCTGTCGGCGCATCGCTTGCAAATCTTCGTCCGGCAGGTTGCTGCGCAGCATCGTCGCTAGTTGTGCTTTGGCGCCGGCGTGATTGGGATCATGACGCAGGGCGGTGCGGAATGCCTCTTCCGCACCTTTCAGATCGTTTAACTCTTCGAGCAACGTGCCGAGATTGCAATGGGCGGGCGCGAAGTCCGGCTTGATTTGCAAAGCGGTCAGGTAGTGTTTTTTGGCTTCCTCATCGCGGCCTTGCTCGTGACGAACGAAGCCGATGCCGTTGTGTGCCTCCGGGCAATTGGGATCGAGGCGCAGGGCGACTTCATATTCGGCGATGGCTTCGTCATAGCGGTCTTGCTCGCTTAGAGCACTGGCCAGATTGCAGTGGATGCGCGGCGCGTTAGGATCGCGCGCCAGCGCTTCTTGATACCAGGCCAAGGCTTCGGCGATTTTGCCTTCCTCCTGCAACAACTGAGCCATGTTGTTGTAGATCATGCCGATGGTGGGATTGAGCCGCAGCGCTTCGACATAATGTCGCCGCGCTTCGTCGAGCTTGCCCATCTCGCGCAACACGTTGCCGAGATTGCTGTGTGCTTCGGCGAAGCTAGGCCGCAGCTCCACGGCCTTCTGGCAGTGCTCCAGCGCCTCGGGCAGCTGTTGGCGTTCGCACAGGAGTTGGCCGAGATTGCTGTGCGCTTCGGCCAGGTTCGGATCGCATTCGACGGCTTTACGGAAATGATCGACGGCCGCCTCCAAGTCGCCCTGGGTGCGCAGGGCGTTGGCGAGGTTGTTGTGGGCCATGGCGAAGTTCGGCCGCAGCTGGAGAGCAGCCCGGAATTGTTCGATCGCTTCAGTGGTTTTACCCAGTTGCAAGAGGGCCAAACCGAAGTTGTTGGCAGCTTCGGGATAATTCGGCTGAAGCCGCAAGGCCATTTGGCAGCACTCTGTAGCCTTGTCGGGCTGGTTCAAGGCGCGCCAAACCTCGGCGAGATTGGCATAATAGGCGGCGGCAGAGGGGCGCAAGGCGATAGCGCGACTAATCAGCTGAGCAGCCTGTTGATGCTGGCCGAGCTGGTGCGCCACTACGCCCAGCAGGTGCAACGCATCGGGATGGTTGGGATTGCGCGCGAGGACGGACTGATAAATGCGTCCGGCCTCTTGCAATCGGCCGACTTGATGATGTTGGATGGCGATTTGTAATGGGTCTTGCATTGCGTGAGATTTTATCCATCACCTGGGTTCGCACTGGCAGACAAAGCTCCTTGAGCCAAGCTCCCTCTGGATACACCTCGGTTTCCACCCCGGAGTCTTGTCCGCTGGATCGAGGCGAGCGGGGGGTGTGAACCCCCCGGTGGTGTTGCCGGGGGGTTCACACCCCCCGCTCGCCTGCGGATACCGGGGGGTTGACACCCCCCGCTCGCCAGCACCACCGGGGGGTTGACACCCCCCGCTCGCCTCGATCCAGTGACACGCTCTTCTATCTTTTACCTCATTTTCCTCGCCCTTGTCCACACAACCTAGCTGGATGCGGATTGGTCCGTGAAGAGAAGATCGAACATCGTGGCGTTTTTGAATGTCCCCATCCTGCTGGTTTCCAGACCCAGCAGGGCATCGAGGTACTGTACCGTCCCCGCATCGGCCTGCCGCTCCAGAACCAACTTATTCAAAAGGGCGAGGTCGGCGAACAGCTGATCCGTGAGGGATAAGGAAGGGTTGGCCAACGCATCCTGGGGCCGTTCGCCGTTGCTGTTCTTGATACCACCGTCGGTCAGCACGGCCCCGTTCGTGTCCGTAGCGTCGGAGGAGTCGGTCAGAGATCCCGCCGAGCAGCCGTGGGCCGTCAGCTGGATAGTTTGAGTTCGTATGGTGCCGTCGGCCAAGGTCAACACGATCTCGTAGAGGCCGGCGCTGAGGCCCTTGGTCTTCCAATTGAATTGGTAATGGCCGTCCGTATACTGTAGGCCTTGTTTATCGGCCGAGGCCGGCGTAAAGGGTGCGCCGACGGGGTTGCCGTTGGCGTCCAGCGCCTGGATTTGCAGTGAGGCGACGGCGCGGAGACTGGTGATGGCCTGGCCGTTGTAATCGCTCAGTTGGAACTTGATGGGGATGGTGCGGTTGATCTCGAAGGCGTGGCCTTTGCTCAGCGGCGGCAAGAAGCCGCTGAACTGATAATCGACCTGTTGAGTGAACGTGCCGCTGCTGCCGGCATCATAGGCGTCGCCGCTGTAGACCGCCGTGATGTTGTTGCTGCCGGCCGGCAGGGTGGAAGTGCTGAAAACAGCCACGCCGTTGCTCAGGGCAACTGTACCCAGGACGGTGTTGCCGTCCTCGAAAGTCACGGTCCCCGTCGGCGTACTGTAGAGACTGCTGACCGTGGCCGTGAACGTCACCGGCTGGCCGTACACGGCGGGGTTGGCCGAAGAGGTCAACGTTGTCGTGGTACTGTCTTGATTGATGGTCAGGCTGACGGCGTTGCTGGTGCTGCCGAGATCGTTGCTGTCGCCGCTGTAGACCGCCGTGATGCTATGGCTGCCGAGAGACAGTGTGGAGATGGTAAAAGTGGCCACCCCGTTATAATCCAGAGCGGCCGTACCCAGGACGGTGTTGCCGTCCTCAAAAGTCACCGTCCCCGTTGG
>JAJPIY010000333.1 GCA_021324515.1 Planctomycetota bacterium | reverse complement strand
GGAGAACCAAGGCTCCCTCCCCCCTTGTGGGGGAGGGAGAACCAAGGCTCCCTCCCCCCTTGTGGGGGAGGGAGAACCAAGGCTCCCTCCCCCCTTGTGGGGGAGGGTTGGGGTGGGGGGGAATGGTCCTCTCCCCTCCCTTGTGGGGGAGGGTTGGGGTGGGGGGGAAATGTCCAATTGCCCCGTGCCCAGTATACCCCCCCGGTAGCACAACCGGGGGGTTCACCCCCCCCGCTCGCTTGGTTCACACCCCCCGGTAGCACAACCGGGGGGTTCACCCCCCCGCTCGCCGATGGCTAATGGCAGACCCTCACTTTCAGGCTCGCATTGACCAGCGGCGAACGAAACGGTATCAGAGCAGCATGCCCATCTCTCGCTCGGTTCATGGAGGAGAAGAGCATGTTGGATTTTCGGAACCTGTTGGTGTCTTTTATTGTCGCCTTGTTGTCCAGCGGCATCGCTGTGGCCGGCTCCGTCCTTTCCGGCCCACAGGTCGGAGAGAAGGTGCCGGGGCCGTTCAAAGTCCTCAATATCACCGGGCCGGAAGCAGGACAAACCAGCTGCCAATATTGTAACCACGGTACACGCCCGGTCGCTGTCATCTTCACCAAGGCAATTACCCCAGAAGTCACCCGGTTGCTCAAGAAGATCGATACGGCCACGGCCATGAATAAAGAAGCCGGTCTGGGCAGTTTCGCAGTGGTTTGCAGCGATGCGGCTGGTATGGAGCAACAGCTACGGACCGTCGCCCAGCAGCTGGGGATTCAACATACCCTTCTGACGCTTTACAAGGCCGGCGGTCCGGAAAAGTATCGCCTCTCTCCAGAGGCTGACATCACGGTGCTGCTCTATAACCATTTGACCGTGAAGGCCAACTACGCCTTTAGGAATGCCGAGCTAACCGAGGCGGCGACCGACGCCATCCTCACCGACCTTGCCAAGATGCTGTCGGAGAACTAACGATGCAATCCGGATTTGCCGGCTTGTGTTATCCGGGCCGTGAGCAGAAGCGCGAAGGGCCAGCTCCCTTCGCGCCTTCTCACGGCCCGGATGCCGAGAACATCGTCGTCGAAACGGTGCAGTTCCCCGCAGGTCCGTATGTGCTGGAAGGCGAGTTGGCCTATGCCAGCGAGGGAGAAAAACCGCGTGGCGGCGTGGTCTTGGCTGGCTCGCATCCGATGCTGGGCGGCACCATGCACAACAACGTCATCGGCGGCCTGGGCAACGGCTTGGCGGAGAAGGGCTGGGCGACATTGCGCTTCAATTATCGCGGCGTCGGCCGCAGCGCGGGGCCGCGCATCGATGTCGCACGTCATATGGCCGAGTTTTGGCGGACCTCGCATATCGAAGGCGAAATGGATCTCGAACAAGACGTGCAAGGCGCCGCCGCATTCTTGCAATCGATCCTCGGCCCCGCCCAGCCGCTGGTGTTGCTCGGCTACAGCTTCGGCTGCGCCCTGCTGCCGGCTGTGTGCCGATCGCAAATGCCCGCCGCCGTCCTATTGGTCGCTCCGCCATTGAGCAAACACGACTATACAGATTTTACTACAGTTAAAAGTCCTCTTTTGGTAATTGTCTCTACGGACGATTTCGCGCTGGACCTAGCGCGCTTACACGCCTGGTTCGATGGTCTTACGATGCCCAAGCGCTTGGTGCAAGCCGCAGCGGACAACCATTTCTTCCGCGGTCATGAGCCGTGGTTGGTGGAAACGGTGTCCGCTTTTCTTTCGGAGCACGTGTGATGGCGTTCCTTATGCCAAGCCAAGCAAAGCAGGCCCACCAGCGTAGTGGCGGCGGATACGACGAACGCCTGCGCGAAGTGCTGCGTTTGCATTTCCATCCGGAGTATGGCAGCGAATACTGGCTGCGACGCCAAGAACAACTCGGTTGGGACGTGCGCGATCGGGTACGGACACTCGACGATCTGTGGTTGCTCGGCCCGATGCCGTTGGCCGATCTGCGTCGCTTTCCCCTGCGCTCCTTTATCCCGCGGGCTTGGCATCGGCAAGCGTCGCGTTTTCTCCTCGGTGAAACTGCTGGGACCAGCGGCGCACCGTTGCTGACGGCCTATCGCGACGATGAGTTTCAGGCGGCATTTATCGATCCCTTTCTCCGTGTGGCCAAAGCCACAGGTTTTCCTCAGGGGGAGCCGTGGCTCTGGGTCGGCCCCTCCGGGCCGCATATCATCGGCAAGGTCGTGCGGGAGTTGGCCCGACAGACCGGCAGCATGGACCCTTTCAGCGTCGATTTCGATCCGCGTTGGGCGAAAAAACTCGCTGAGGGATCGTTGGCCCAGCGGCGCTATCTCGAACACGTCACCACCCAGGCACTGGACGTGCTGCACCGCGAAGAAATAGGCGTACTATTCATCACGCCGCCCGCCTTGGCAGCGCTGACCGAGCGGTTGTCTGACCGGCAACGCGAAGCGATCCACGGCATCCACTACGGAGGCATGAGCTTGACGGCCGAGGCCGTCAATCGCTTCCGCGTGGCCTATCCCTCTGCCGTGCATCTGGCCGGTTACGGCAATACGCTCTTCGGCGTCGTCATGGAAGTAAACGATCTCCCAAGGGAAAACCTCGACTATTTTCCTCTGGGAGAACGCCTGGCTTTCCATATCATTGATTGGCCTGGCGAAGGCGCTGCCGCCTGGCCGCCGCGCCTGTTAGAGCGCGGTCAGGTCGGCCGCGTGCTGTTTCATCGTCTTGATGAGAGTTGTTTGCTGATCGGTGTCGTGGAGCGCGATGAGGCCGAACGCATCGCGCCGAGCGAAGCAGCTCGCGCCCTCGGCGGCTTGGCTGATGGCTTGCGCAATCCTCATCCGCCAGCGCCGTTGGCCCCACGCTTGCAACTGGGGCTGTATTGACCCCCCTTCACGGAGGAAGGTATGGAAGCCATCAAACGCCTGCGTATTGCCTACACGCCCGACAGCGATGATGCCTTCTACTACGACGCCCTGGAGACGGGGCAGGTTTCGTTGGCCGGCTACGAACTCGCGTTCATCCGCCAACCGATGAGCGTCCTCAATCGCGCCGCCCTGCATAGCGAATACGACATCACCGCTATTTCCTCTGTTCTTTATCCGCAAATCGCGCAACGCTATGCTATCCTCAGCGTCGGCACGAGCGTCGGCCGCGGCTATGGTCCGGTCCTGGTCAGCCGCCGGCCGCGCACTTTATCCGATCTGGCGGGCCGGCCTGTTGGCGTCGGCGGCATTCCTACGACCGGCTGGTTTCTGCTCCGCTGCTTATGTCCCGAGGCGGTGCCGATCGAGATGCCCTTCGACCGCATCGCCGACGCCGTCGCCCGGGGCGAATTGGAAGCCGGCGTCATGATCCACGAAGAGTTGCTGTATTATCCCCGGCTCGGTCTGCACCGCGTCGTCGATCTTGGCGCCGAGTGGTGCCAGCGCAACGGCTTGCCGCTGCCGGTCGGACTCAACGTCATCCGCCGCGATCTCGGCGCCTCTGCCATGCAGCGGATCTGCACCGCCCTGCGCCGCAGTCTACAGCACGCCCTGGAACATCCCCGCGAAGCCTTGGCGCGCGTATGTCGCTATGGCCGCGGACCGGAAGGACAATGTACCCATCAATTCGTGTCTATGTTCGCCAATGAGGATTCCGTATGCCTGCCCGATGACGTGCGCATGGGCCTGCGTGTGCTGCTGGCTCAGACCGCCGATCTGGGATTGGCGGAGACAGTCCCGCCGCTGGACATCATAGAAGCCTCGGAAACGATCGCGCCAGCTTCGTTACATGCCGCCTAAGTTGACGAGCAGCCGAGCCAGCGGTCTTGTTCCGCATGCAAGATGGGACAACTCCCCACCGTACCAACGAGCGCAGCTGCCGCAGCTTGTCGGTGTTGCGGGCGGTTGTCCCGATCCTCCGCGTTGGCTATAAAAGGAAGTACTTTTATGGTTTAGGCAATGCGACTGGCCAAAGGGAGGAGAGCACACCTGCTCCGGGAGGTTGCTATGCCGGATGTGCATGTCTATGCAGAGTCCGAAATTCCCGCAAAACTCGCCGAGTACGGCTTGAGCGCCTGGTATTTTGAAGAGGGTTGGATTCGTCGGAAGTACACTACCGACGGTTGGCCGACCACGCTGATGCTCGTCAACGCCATTGGTTACCTGGCCGAAGCCGCCTATCATCACCCCGATTTGGCCGTGACATGGGGCAAGCTCTGGGTGAAATTGAAAACGCATTCAGCCGGCGGCATTACAGACAAGGATTTCGCGCTGGCAAAGAAGATCGAAGAAGTCGTACTCTGGCGTCCGCCGGCCGGGGGGCCGCTCGAAGGCACGCCGAACAAATTTGTGAAAGGCGGCTGAGGACGGCGTCCGTGAAAAACTCTATTCTTTACCTTCCAACTCTTTGACCAGCTGGGCCACCAACTCGGCATTGTCTTGTTGGCGAAGGTGATCGATGCGCGACTTCGGTACGTCGAGCTTCTGCATCGCCGAGACGATGCGCGTCCACACGGCTTGCCGTTTCTTGCCTGTGCTCAGGTACAGTTCGCTGACTAGTTCCCCCAGGCGCTGTAGCTGGAGAATGTCCTGGTTGTCGTAATAGCGCTTGATGATCTTTTGCTGATGCGGTGTGAAATCCGGCATGACATGGTCCCCCTGCGTTCCGCCGTTGGCGCTTCGGGCTTGTAGGCTTGATATTACGATTTAGCGGAGCGACAACCGCAATTTTTCAAGGCGGTCTAGCACCTCCTCGATTGTACCCGCGCGCACCGTGACGTGTCCAATTTTTCGTCCCGGGCGTGGCTTTTTTCCGTACAGGTGCAGATGGGCCCCGGCATGGGCCAGGATCGTCCGCGCCTCCGGCAAGTCGCCGATGAGGTTCAGCATGGCACACGGTTGGCGCGCCTCGGCCGCTCCCAGCGGCAGACCGAGAAGGGCGCGCAAATGGTTCTCGAATTGGCTCGTTTCCGCCCCCTCGATGGTCCAATGGCCGGAATTGTGGACGCGCGGCGCCATTTCATTGGCCAATAGCTGCTCGCCTTGCTGGAAAAATTCGATGGTTAATACGCCGACATAATTCAACGCTTCCAAAACGCGCCGGGCGTAGTCGCGCGCCAGCTGCTCCAGCGCTGGGGTCCGGTTCGGGGCAGGGGCCAGCGACAAGCGGAGCATACCGTCGGCGTGATGATTCTCCACCAGCGGATAAAAAACTATCCGTCCATCCCGCCCGCGCACGGCTATCTGCGATAATTCCCGATCGAAATGGACAAACCCTTCCAACAATACAGCGCCGCTGAGCGTCTGCCAGGCTTGCTCGGCGGCGGCGCGTTCGCGGATCAGGTATTGCCCCTTGCCGTCGTAGCCCATCCGCCGCGTCTTGAGGATGGCCGGATAGCCGATTCCCTCCAGAGCGCGATCAAGGTCCGCTCGCACATCGACGGCCACGAAGGGGGCCGTGGCAATACCCAGGTTGCGAAAGAAGGTCTTTTCCTCAAGGCGATCCTGGCTGGCGCGTAGGGCGGCAGGCGGCGGAAAGACGGGAACGCAACGAGCCAAATGCTCCACTGCATCGACGGGCACGTTCTCAAATTCGTAAGTGGCCACGTCCAGGCCGGCAGCGAAACGGTCCAGAGCGGCAAAATCGGTGAACTCGGCGCGGACGAACTCGGCGAGGTCACGAACGGGCGCATCATGGGCGGTATCGAGGAAACGGAAGCGCAAGCCGAGCGGATAGCCCGCCAGGGCCAACATGCGTCCGAGTTGCCCTGCGCCCAACACACCGATCATTCTGTCTTCTCCCGTGGGTCTGGATGGTCCAGGACGTTTTGGGTTTGCTCAGCCCGGTAGGCGTGCAAAGCAGTGCGAATAGGGGGATGCTTGAGTGCAAGGATCGCCGCGGCCAACAGGGCCGCGTTGACAGCGCCGGCCCGGCCGATGGCCAATGTCGCCACCGGAACGCCGGCCGGCATTTGCACAATCGATAGCAGCGAATCGAGGCCGTGCAGCGCTTTGGATTCCACCGGGACCCCAAGGACTGGCAGCGCCGTCTTGGCCGCGGTCATGCCGGGCAGATGGGCCGCCCCCCCCGCGCCGGCGATGAGGACTTCCAGGCCACGCGCTTCCGCTGTCGAAGCGTACTCGAACAGCAGGTCCGGGGTGCGATGGGCCGACACTACGCGCACCTCGTAGGGCACTTGTAAGGCATCGAGCGTGTCAGCCGCGTGGGCCAGCGTTTCCCAATCCGAACGCGAGCCCATAATGATGCCGACGAGTGCTTGCATCCGTGGTTTCCTCCGCCAAAACTGACGCTTTCTGTTGTATCAAATTGAAACGATTATTTGGGGAAGAACAGGGGCGAGCGGCGGATGCCCAAGCGGTCGAGCCAGTATTGGCCGACCACGCCCAGTGTGCTGAAGCCGTATTTCAAACTGCGCTGGAAATTAATACTGCTGGCCTCATCGAAGTAGCGGACGGGGACCGGGATGTCGCCCAGACGGAAACCGAAACGCACCGCCTGCACCAGGAATTGGGTATCAAACACGAAATCGTCGGAGTTTTTTTCAAACGGGATGCGTTCAAGCACGGTCCTGTGATAAACACGGAAACCGCTGTGGAAATCGCCGAGGTTTTGGCCAAGGGCGAAGTTCTCCACGGTAGTCAAAAAGCGATTACTGATATATTTATACAATGGCATGCCGCCGGCCAACGCTTCCTGGCGCGAACGGATACGATTCCCCAGCACCACATCGCAGATGCCCATTTCGATGAAGCCGACTGCATGAGGTATCACCCGACTGTCGTACTGATAATCCGGATGGATCATGACGACGATGTCGGCACCGCGCGCCAGCGCTTCACGATAGCACGTCTTCTGATTGCCGCCGTAGCCGCGGTTCTGGGGATGGACCAGGACGGTCAAGCCCATCTCGCGGGCCAACTCGACGGTGCGGTCCTTGCTGCCATCGTCCACGAGAATGATTTCATCGACGCAGCCCGGCGGCATATCGGCCAACGTCGAAGCCAAGGTGCGTTCGGCGTTGTAGGCCGGCATGACGGCAATGATGCGATGGGACCGATGCGGCGGCCGTTCCGGCAGCGTTTTGGTGATGCGCTCGACGTGGAAAAATTCTCCAGGCGATTTCAAGTGCAGGGCTTGAATTGCAGGCATGGTGCGAGGTTCTCCGTTTGCCCTTTTATAACTCTAGGGCATCGCCAACGATCGGTCAACCAATGCGCGGCTTTGTACAATGGGCTTGGTGTTGTATCTCCTCTGCCGGCCAATTGGAGAGCATGGCCCTATGCGCCGAATCTTCCTCTTTGCACTGGTCTTGACGTTCTTCGCCGTTTTCCGTGTTGTTGCAGGGCCGACGCTCCCTGTGATCGAAGAGGTCGAATGGGCGCCGTTACGCACCCAGTGTCGGCAGCTGCTCCAGATGCGGGACAAGGTCACTTTCCCCTTGCCGGAGAAAACGGTTCGCCAGCTGACCAGGCTCCTCCAGCGCGATGCGGAGGATCCAGCGGCCACTTCCGCCGCTGTGCAAAAGCTGCTCGATGCGCACTGCCTGATCGCAGTCCATATCAACGCCGAAAGTCGGGTCAAGGCCGTGCGCGGCCCAGCGGTGGTCCAGCTGCACCAGCATCAGCCGACATGGACCCTCCTCAAAGTCCACAATGAGGGCGGCGTCACGCACGGATTGCGAGTGTACGGCCCGGAGCTTGTCCCCAATGGCGAAGGCAGCCCCGACCGCTGGCTGGAAGCGGCCCTGGTCACGGAGGCGCCGTTTACCCCGGAGTTAACAGGGCAGCGATTGGAGTATCGCTTGCTTCGTTTGGTCCCGCATCAATCCGGCAAACGCGAAGCTGTCTTCCAGTTTGATGTCGGTCAGGGCACGCAAGATCTCGGCTTCCGCGCTGAAGTGCCGATCCTGTTTTCGATCCGCAAAGCCAATCGTTAACAGTTTGAGGGCCCTTGGGGTCAGAGGTGTGCCTCTCGATTTAGGCACCGGGATGGGTTATGAAGGAGCCTGTGGATTTTCCGAGTCCTGTCTGGAGGAATTTGCCATGCCAGTGGAGACGTTGGAATAGCGCGCGGGAACAGAACGCTTGGCTATGCAACGAGCGATTGCCTTCGTGGCCCAGATGGACGATCGTGCCTTGTCCGCCCCGGCCAGCGAAGTTTTGCAGGCCTGCGAACAGCAGGCTCTCGACACCGGACGCGATCTACTACGCACCACCCTGGAACACGCCATACAAACTCGCATCGATCAAGCGGCTGTAGGTCGGAGTCAGGCCGGCTGAGTGTTTTGGGTGACGGGGCAGAGCAAGTGCTGGACATTTATCCTGCCACGGCAGGGCTGGTTCCTTATTTCCGCCGCGTTTCGTCTTTTTGGGTATCGCGGCCGATGTGCAGATAACCGGCGCTAGATTGGAAGAAGCGGCGCCGCCGCTCGCGGGCCTGCGGCGTTGCTTCCTGCTGGAGCGCTTGCAAATCCGCGAAATTGGCCACACAGTAAGGGCATTCAATCACCTGGAGATGAAATTCGATGTAGTCTTGCTGTTCCTCATCGAGCACTTGCAGCAGATAACTACCAAGTTGTTCGCGTGTCGGACAAGTCAGGCGTTCGCGGCGCCAGACGGCGCCAAGCGAATGTTCGCCACGATCGCGTTCCTGCATGGCTTGGCGCAGTGCGCGGCGGAGCGGCTCCGAATCGCGTAGGGCTTGCTCGATTTTCGCCATCTCCGCATCGCTGAGGGCGTCATCGAGATAAGCATGCAGTTGCTCGCGGCTGATTTCCTTCATGGCCCCTATTCAATCATGCCTCTGCACCGATGTCAAATAAGAAGTTGAGCCGTCCATTGCAGGCGAGTGCTCGCCTCAGCGGACGGCTAATCAATCCAGTTGCAAAGGCCCCCCAGGGCCGAAAGCGAACTACTTTCGCCGCGGCCACGGGTTCGCTTGTACCTCACGAGTCAAATAGCGCTGGCGATAATCCCGGTGCAATGCATCATTCGGATAATGTTGCTCGGGGCCATAGGGATAATTGTGCATCGCCTGAAACGGCAGCGGTTCGATCGTCGTTCCGTAGGCCGTCGAGAGTGCGGTGTCCTTGCAATAGCCGGCGGTACGGAGGACGAAACTGCGTTTCCATCCCGGCGGCAGTGGTGGCAACAAGGCAGCGTCGAAGTACACTGTCAGATCGTCACCGGGACCGAAGATGACGAAGCGATCGTCGCGCTGGTGCAGCAACTCTGTCACGTCGCCGAAGCGCGTCATGCGCCCGGATTGGCCTACCAACAGCACCTCAGCAGCGCGATGGTAGTCGTACAGTTTCGGCAACCGGCCATCAGGGGAATACTCCGCGGGAACATGGCCGGGAGCCAAAGTTGCCTGATGCACTTCAAGTCCTGTGACCTGAACCGAGCCGGGGACGTTCAACTCCGGAGAAAGGAGGCGGCAGTCTGCCGCTACAAACACCTGGTCCCAACATATGTGCATGTTGGTCCGCAGGCGCACCCGGCAGCGTGGGCCGGCCAGCTTGCCCGTGACCTCGACAGGCATCATACGCGGCATCCCGGCCGGGAAGCCGATCTCGCCGAGTGAATGCCACGAACCAGACTCATCCTGTCGTTCCAACACCGGCCATTGTTCGGGGACGCCGGCCTGATGCGCGGCCCAAATGGATTCTGGAAACGGATACTCGGTCCAGCCGGCCAGGCACAGATACAGCCGGTCGTTCGGCCCGAACGCCGCCAGCCGGTCGCCGAAATCCAGCTCGATACGGTGTTCTTCGGCGAAGCCAATCCAGGCGCGTTTGGCGAAATCATCCACAGCGACGCGGTCCCAATGGCGTAGCGTCTCGGTCACATCGCGGCCACGATGGTCCCGCGCCCTCACGGGGAAAACTTCCTTGCTGAAGGCGACGAGCCGTTGGCTGGGCGGCGGCCCCGTCGTAACGAAGCGCTCTTCTGGGTAGACGCGCAGGCCCGGTTCATGATCGATAACCACCAATTGCAGATGATCGAGATACGTTGTCTCGTCCATCGGCTCGGTGATCTTGAGGACATATTGGCCATCGCGCGGCGCCAACTGTTCGGAGGAGAAGGCCAGGGCTTCTTCCGAGCGCGGCGGGCGACACGTGCCGTCGGGCCCCGTTTCACCAAGGGAGCCGGCGCCGAGGAAATCGTTGACAAAAACGAAGCGGCGACCGTCCCAGGCGAACAGGATGGGACAAGAACCGGGCATGCGATTGCGCTGGAGCACCTGGGCCAACTTGCCGGCTTGCAGGTCGGGATGGGGATGTTGCGTATCGATTTTATCCGGTTCTGCCTGCAACGTACCATCGGGCCAGCGGAGGCGCAGCACTTCGATGCCGGGCTGCCGGGCGATGCCGAAAAGCAACGGCTGCCGCGATTGGCCCAGTCCGGCGGACAAGGTGGTGTTTTCCTGGCCGCTCCACACGCCGCCGCTCTGGGCCGCCGCCCAGGTTCCGATGGCGTCGGCGTTGCAGCGCAGGCGATTCTGGCCATCGACGCTGTTGCGGCCAAGCAAGTGGACCCACACGCCATGACCCCCATTGTCACGATTTTGGTAGCGGTGCAGTCCGTCTTTCTCGGACCAAACAAAGAGGTCCGGGCGTCCTCCGGCATTGGTCGGACAAACCGTCAGCGCGATCAGGTCACGCGGCCAATCGGCGTCGCGCCCCAGTGCTTCTGGCTGATAAACGAGGCGGCCTGCTTCATTGTGCAACAAGACGGGTACGCCATCGCGGCTTAAGCCCACTACATCGGTCCAGCTATCCAGGTTCAGATCGACGGCCACTGCCTGACGCAGCGGCGGCGCGTTGGTAGCGGTCACCTCAAACCATGTCGCCACGGCCTCGGCGGCGCTGCGGCAGCGGTTGAGGAGCACCTGCGGCCTTTTGCCAGTGGAGAGCAACAACAAATCCGAGCGGCCGTCGTGATCGACATCGAGAACGAGTGCGCCGTTCCAATTGGCGGCGGCAAGGAGTTTCTCCGGCAGGACCGAGCGGCGAAAGTGCAGCAGCCGATCGTTGAGGGTCACGGCGGGTGCGGCCTGGTCTTCGAGAATAAGACAATCGAGATCGCGATCGTGATCCATATCGCTACAGGCAACAGCGACCGAGGAGGCGTCGGTCGCGCCTGGCAATCCGGCCAGCACGGTTTTTTGGAACTTGCAGTTCAGGGGCGCCGGTTTATCGAACGGATTTTTCGTCTCTACCGGCGCCGCAGCGTTCAGATAAACGGCCAAGCCGCCGCCCGTAATCTTCTCGCCTTGGAGACGTTTGACGGCATCCGCAGCATTGGCGGCAAACGAGCACAGCACCATATCCAAATCGCTATCCTGATCGAGATCGAGGAGCGCGGCGCCCAGACAGACCGAGGCGAGCTTGTCAAGCGTCGCCTGGCCGGTCACGTCCTCGAAGGCGCCGTCGCCGCGGTTGCGAAATAATTTTTGCACGCCCGCGCCGGTCAGCAACAGGTCGGGCCGACCGTCGTTATCGACATCGCCTACACAACAACCCAGGGTCGGTCGCGGCTCGGCCAAGCCTGCCTCAGAAGTGACATCGGTGAAACGATTATCGCCGTCATTACGCAATAGCAGATCGCGGATGTGGCCTTTTTCGACCACGGCCCCGGCGAGGAAAAGGTCCGCTTTGCCGTCGCCATTGTAATCGAGTACAACCATCGTAGCGCCGAAGCGCTCCCGCACCAGCCGTCGTACTTCGGCGACAGCATCGCCGCCGAAGTCCGCCGCCGTCGCCCATTTCGCCCCGGAAGCCAGCTGCACTTTGAGCGATTCATCGGGCTGGAACAGGGCCAGCGGTCCCGTCGGCGGCGGGGGCGGACGATCGCTGGTACGGCCAATCGCCTCCGCATAAGGCCCCATGCGGCTGTACTTGACTCCGGTGGCGTTTTGCCAATCGCTTTGCCGCAGTGCTTCGTATTCCTCCAGCAATTTCTGAGAACGCTGGGGATCGGTCCCTCGCAAGTCCATAGCCAAGCCGTACAGCGCACCGCTCAAATGCTTGTTGCATTCCAGGGCTTTCTCAAAACAGCGTAGGCGTTCTTTATCCTCCTGGGGTTTCAGCGAGCCGAGCCAATACCAGGAATAGGCGTCGTTGGGATCTTTTTTGAGCACCGCCTCGAAATGCTGCATCGCTTCTGCGCCGTCCTTTTGATACATCAAAAGCATTCCGAGACAGAAGTGGGCATAAGGATTATCGGGATCGCGGCGCAGCACTTCCTCGAAGACAGCCCGGCAGCGCGGCAGCTGGGCAGCATCGTCGCCGCCGGCATTGAGCAGGGCGATGCCGAGATTGATGCGCCCCGCCGGCCAATCCGGGGCCATTGCTATGACCTTCTCAAACTCCGGGATCGCCTCCGCATAGTGGAAAGCATCCAGGATGGCAATGGCGCGATTGTTCTGGCTGTAGACCGCTTCCCAATCCACCGACCGATACAGCCACCACCAGACGCCGCCGCCGACTGCCGCTAAGAAGCTGAGCAGTACGATCCACAAGAACCAGCGACGCTGGGGGCCGGCCGTGGGGGGAGTAGGGGTTGCCTCACTCATAACTTGTCCCTCCGGGATGAAAAGAGATGATTCTGCCGCCAATACATTAGTTTTAGGAGTCGTCACTCCCGTTCTGTTCGAGAATACGCCGTTTTCCTAAAGCAATGGCTTGCTCATTGCTTTCCAGCGTCGGTGGGCTGCCCTCACTCAATCCGCCCGGATATATCGACCGACGATATCCACGATACGCTTCCATGCGCAAGTGCGCCAACATATGATGACCACGCCGTCGTTCACGCTCGATCCGCAGGGCGGCCACATCGATGGGGCCGACGACGATTTTCTCGCCGGGTCCGGGGTCAGCCTGGCTGAGAATGCGGCCGTCGTAATCGACGATCATGCTGCCGCCGGGCCAGCTGAACGGCGGATAATGATGAGCACTCGCGCCCTGATTGCTGGCCACCACGAAAGCGAGGTTCTCCAGCGCTCGGCAGCGATTGATAAGCGTCCACCAGTCCATCGGCGGCGTCGCCCCCCAGGGGTCCATGTATGCGGAGACACGGATCAGCACTTCGGCCCCGGCCAGGGCGAGTTGGCGGATCGCCTCGGGAAACAGCCAATCGTAACAGGTCGCTGCACCGAGCCGGCCGATTTCCGTCTCGGCCACGGGAAAGAGCGGCTCCCGATAGTCGGGTAGATCATGCGGGCTGGTGTGGACCTCCCAGGGTAGCCACGGATGCACCTTGCGATAGCGCGTCAACAGACCGTCGGGACCGATCAGGCAGGTGGTGTTGAAGACATGACCGGGGTATTTGGCATCACGTTCGAGAAAACTGCCGGTCTGGATAAAGACGCCATGTTCCCGCGCTTTGCGGTGATAGCGCTCGGTGTGTTCATTGGGGATGGGCACGGCAAGCTTGTCGTGCAATTCCTCGACCGTCGGATAGATCGGCGCCGCATGGGCGAACTCCGGGAACACGACCAGGCGCACCGGCAGGAACGGAGCGTAGCCGAGGACGGCGCGGTCGATCATGGCCAGCATGTGGTTGACGGCGGTGGCAATGCCGCGGTGGTCGCGCGGATTGGGCAAGTCGGTCTGGCAGGCGGCGGCGGCGTAGCGAAGATCGTGCGGCATAGATGGTTTTCTCAGTTCGTCAATTTTTCCTGGCCTCTTTTAACTGATTTACTGGGGCGATGGGAAAAATTACAACGGTCTCGACGTCTGTAACGTCCCGCCGTTGATTTTACGCAATCCGCAAGCTCTGATAGCACGGCACGTTGCACCGCGCCGCCCAAAAAGTTTTGGGCCGTGCTCGATCCTGGCTCAACTTTTGCGTGTAGAGTTGAGCGAACACATCGCCGCCGGCAAGATGGTCCCTTGCTGGCGCTGCTGCGGGCTGGGCCCTAGCGGAGGTCATGGCATGGCATTACGCCCCCCGATTGCTGTCGTGCTTGTCGGCGCGATGGCTTCTCTGGGCGCTTCCTATCAAACGCGCAATTTCATCGTGGAGGCCCCGGATCGCGCTTTTGCCGAGCAGGTCGGCAAATATGCCGAATACTACCGGGAACAAAAAGCGATCGAATGGCTGGGTTCCAAAATGCCCGACTGGGGCCGCCCCTGTCCCCTGCGGGTCACGATCGCCGGCAGTTCCGGCGGGGCCACGGAATTCGGTTTCGACCACGGCAGCATCCTCAGTATCACCATGCACATCGAAGGCAGCCCTGACCGCCTCCTCGCTAGCGTCCTGCCGCACGAAGTCACGCATACCGTCTTAGCTTATTATTTCCGTACTCCGGTGCCGCGCTGGGCCGATGAAGGCAGCGCCGTCTTGTCGGAAGATGACCGCGAACGTGCCGTGCATGAGCAGACAGTTCGGCAGATTTTACAAGCGCCCGGCCGGGCCATCCCCTTGCGCCGGCTGTTCAGTTTGAAAGATTATCCGCGCGATCCGAACTACGTCATGGCCTTATACGCCCAAGGCTACTCGGTGACGAATTTCCTGGTCAGTCAAAGCAGCAAGCCTGTGTTTCTGGCGTTCGTGGCCCAGGGGATGCAAAACAACGGCACCAATTGGGACGCAGCGTTGCAGACCCACTATCGTTATCGCAGCGTCGAGGAGCTGGAGGGCGCATGGGTCCAATATCTTCGTAGCGGCGGGCAACAACCGACCCAGTTGGCCAGCAGCCGCGGTCCCGGCAACCAGCGTATCACCGCTCCCACCGCGCGCGTCGTCTTGCGGCAAACCGCACCGCCGGCCCAACCGATCCTCGAAGCGCCGCAGCCGGTCTATCGCGGCCAAATTCCCGATGAGCCTGCGCCTCGCTGGGACCAGCGCCCTCTCCGTCTTCCGCAAAGCGATCTACGTCCCGGTTACTATCACGTTCCCCCGCCGCCCTCCGTACACCTGGAAGCGCCAGAGTTCGAGCGCGTGCCGCAGTGATCGTTTACCATCCGGCTGTGCTGGCAGGAGCATCCCGAATCGCTTTGCCTCAGAAGGCTGGCTTAATATGGGTAGACCAAACGGCCTTCACTTGTTGGGCATCTGCTGCCGAGATCATACCGAGCTTGTGGATGAGAAGCGCTTGCTCCAAGCAGTCCAGACGCGACAAGCGAAGTGTAGAAGGCAGGCGTAGACCAGAATCGCTCCAGTCAGCAAGCGATACATCGGTCGTCGAGCGCGGCGCTACAGAAGTGACGGCGGCAACCACGGCCTCCAAGCCATCCAACCACAGGACCAACACCGGCCGTTTCTTGGAGCCGCTTCCACTGGTGAAGGGGATGTCCGCCACCCAGAACTCACCCGGCTGGATAGGCATCGTACAGTCCTTCGTCTTCCGGAGCGTAACTATTGAGAAAAGCGGCATGACTCCGCACCGGAGGACGCCGCACCGGCTGAATCGTCAGGCGCCAGCGTCCCGGCCCGATACTAGCTACCAGCGCCTCTGGCAAGCGCAGCTGCTCGCCAGGCTGAAGTTCGATTTCGTAAGTCAGGCGGACTAGTTTGTCCTTCATGGTTCAAGCCCCTCCTCCAGGTTCGTTCCCCGGCATCATTCTATCCGGAACCCGAGCCGGACTCTCGTTCACGCGCTCAATTTCTCGATGGCCAATTTCCGCGCCAGCTGTAGTGCTTCGCTGAGTTTGGCGGCGTCTTTGCCGCCGGCCTGAGCGATGCCGGTCGCAGGACCGCCGCCTTTGCCGCCGACCACCTTGGCCACTTCGCCGATTAATTTGCCTGAATGCAGCCCTTTTTTGCCGAGATCATCCGTCACCAAACTCAACAGCCCAACCTTGCCCTCATCCGTCCAACCGATGACGACGACGGCGCTCTTGGCTTTTTCGCGCAGCCGATCGAGCTGCTGCCGCATCTGTTCGATGGGGGCCGCCGGCATCTCGCCGACAATGATCTTGGCCCCGTTGGCCTCGATCGCCTGGGCCAACAGTCGATCGCCAGCCCCGGCCAGGTCTGTCGCCTTTCCCTTGCGGAGCTGGGCCTGGAGCTTTTTCACTTCCTCCTGCAACAGCTCGACGCGGCGCGGCAGGTCTTCTGGGGTGCAGTTAAAGCGGCTGGCCAAATCGTCTACCACCGCTGACAAACGCTGCACTGTCGCTACGGCTTCGCGGCCGGTTACGGCAACGACACGGCGCACCCCTTTGCCGACCAATTCTTGAGCGACGATTTTGAAAAAGCCAATTTGGCCGGTGTGTGCTACATGCGTGCCGCCGCAGAACTCAACCGAATATTGGTCTGTCACATCTTCCGGGCGTTCCGCTCCAATCATCAAGACACGCACGGGATCGGGATACTTTTCGCCGAAAACGGCACGGACGCCGGGCAGTTTCTTCGCTTCTGCTAACGGCATGGTCACTGGCGTCACCGGCAGGTCAGCATAGATCTTCTCGTTGACCAGCCGCTCGATCTCGGCGATCTCTTCCGCTGCCAACGGCTTGTCATGAGTGAAATCGAAGCGCGTCTTTTCCGCATCAACCAGCGAGCCGCGCTGCTCGACATGCTCGCCGAGGACTTTGCGCAACGCCCAGTTGAGCAGGTGTGTGGCCGTGTGATTGCGCATAATGTGAGGCCGAGCGCTGGAGATTTCCAGTCTGGCCGGCTGCCCCACCTGGATCTGGCCGCGCACCACCCGGCCGATGTGCAGTACGCAATCTCCCAGGCGCTGCGTATTGGTCACGTCGAAGCAACCGGTGTCTGTGTGGATGACGCCGGTATCGCCCACTTGTCCGCCTTGCTCGGCGTAGAAGCAGGTTCGCTCCAGAAGCAGCGCCGCCTCCTCGTCTTGTTGCAAAGCGCCGTGTTGGATTACGGCGCCGTCTTGAATCCAACCGTCAATCTTGGCCGTGATCGTCAGATGGGTGTACTTGGGCGAATCGTCCGTCTTGGGCAATTCGCCGCGGACGGCGGTGACAGTGAATTTCTTGCGGTCCTTGCCCGACTGTTCCTGGAACTCTTTCATGCGCTGCTCGAAACGCGCTCGATCCACGCTCATGCCGATCTCGCCGGCCAT
>JAJPIY010000141.1 GCA_021324515.1 Planctomycetota bacterium | reverse complement strand
TCGGGCGCTGCGGGCTGGAAGAATTCGGGCGCTGCGGGCTGGAAGAATTCGGGCGCTGCGGGCTGGAAGAAGGATTCAAGATCTGTGGAGTATGTCCCATCTTTTGCAGTTCCTGGATCACCATCTCGACGCGGCCGGGACGAATGAGCAGGACACGATCGGTCAATCGGCCAACGATGTCCTGGGCCAGTTTTTTGCGGGCCAGCAACTCCTCAGCCAGAACGGCGTCCTCCGTCTGTACCAGACAGACGCGACGGTGCAGCTTCACCGGAATGCGTGCGCCCGAAGCCGGACGAACGGGGTCATTCAACATGGCGTCCTCCTCATCCAGCCGCCGCACGCGCGTCTTCCAACAGCTCCGCCCCATCGAGAATGCGATAGCTGTATCCTTGCTCGGTCAGAAACAGCTGGCGATGATGGGCGAAGTCCTGCTCGCGGGTGTCGCGGCTGACCAGTGTATAAAAATGGGCTGCCTCACCGCTACTCTTAGGCCGCAAGATGCGCCCTAGCCGTTGCGCTTCTTCTTGCCGCGAGCCGAACGTGCCCGATACTTGAATCAACACATTGGCATCCGGTAAGTCGAGAGCGAAGTTGCCCACCTTGGAGAGAATCAGCGAGCGCACTTCGCCCTTGCGAAACTTGTCGTACAAATCCTCGCGTTCACTGTTGTTTGTCTGGCCGGTGATGAGCGGGATGTTGAAGCGTTTGCGCAGCAGCCGCAATTGTTTCAGATATTGCCCGATAATAAGCACGCGGCTGTCCGAATAGCGTTCGAGCAGACAGGCGACGATATCGTCCTTGGCAGGGTTCTCGCTGGCAATGCGGTACTTGTTGCGCCATTCCGCCACGGCATACTCCATGCGCAGCGGCTCCGGCATGGACACGCGAACCTCAGCACAGGTTGCTTCGGCGATCCAACCTTTCGTCTCCAATTCGCGCCAGGGCACGTCGTATTTCTTCGGTCCGATGAGGCTGAACACGTCGGCTTCGCGGCCATCCTCGCGCACCAGCGTCGCCGTCAAGCCGAGCCGCCGTCGTGCCTGGATCTGTGCCGTCACACGGAATACCGGCGCCGGCAGCAGGTGTACTTCATCGTAGATGATGAGGCCCCAATCGCGTTGATCGAAAAGCTGGAAGTGCGGAAACTCCTCGCTCTTGTCCGGCCGATAGGTCAAAATCTGATAGGTGGCCAATGTCACGGGGCCAATGTCTTTGGTTTCGCCGGTATATTCGGCAACCTGGTCCTCGGTCAAGTCGGTACGTTCGAGGATTTCGCGGCGCCATTGCTTAACGGCAGTGATGCCGGTGGTCAATACCAGCGTAGAACGCTGCATCAAGGCCATAACGGCGATGCCGACGATGGTTTTGCCAGCGCCGCAGGGCAACACAATAACGCCGGAGCCGCCGCGCACATCGCCGGCGGCATAGAAAATATCCGCCGCATCGCGTTGGTAATCACGGACATGAAAGGGCAGACCGGAGCGGGTCAGGTTCCGCAGCTGTATCGGCAAGGCGGCGCCTTCGGTATAGCCAGCCAGATCCTCGGCAGGATAACCAACGGCGATGAGCGCCTGTTTGAGTACCCCACGGTGTCCGGGTTCAATCAGAAAACTCTGCCGATCGAGGCGTTTGCCGAGATAATCGCGCAGTCGCGGCTGGCGGGCCAATTCCTCCAGCAACGGCACGTCCTCGCATACCAGCCGCAGCGCCGGCGGCCCTTCGCTTGTTTGGAGGGGGGAACGTTCCAGCTTGACCCGGCCATAGCGGCTGACAGTCTCGCGGATGTCGGCGGCGAGGTTGGATGGCAACGGAAATTTACTATATCGGTCTAGCACATCGAGCATGGCTTGGGCGCTCATGCCGGCGGCGGCTGCGTTCCACAGCGACAGGTTCGTTAAGCGATAGGTATGGATGTGTTCGGGGCTTTTTTCCAACTCGGCAAACGGCGCCAGCGCATCGCGGGCTTCGGCATAGCGAGGATTATCAACTTCGACCAGGATGGAGCGATCGCCCTGGACAATAAGCGGATTACTGGCGTCGTAATGCATTCCAAATCAACCTTCTGGGTAGGCCCCAACCAGCGGCGTCCCACGGCCCAAAAAGCGCAGTTTAGTGGCTAATAGAAAACCACGCAAGCCGAGATGAATGCCGGAAACGTACCTCAAACAGAGCGTGCGGCCCTGGGGCGCGCCATCCAGCACGGGTGTTCTCTCAGAGATCCTGCGACCTTGGAGGAGCGGTGGCCCTGTCACAACGGGTGCAGTTCGATTTGGGCGGCCGTGCGCGTCCGGCCTTCGCCGGCCAGCAGCCAAGCTTCCTGTTTGATTGCATCGCTCCGTGCCGCCCGCAAACGGTCGATCAATCGAGGTGGAGCATACACAAGCAAACGATGAGCAACGCGCTCCAACCGGCACGCCTCGACCTCGGCCGGCGGCAGGCCGCGGGGATGGGCCCAGTTTTGCCAGGCTTGTTGCCACATCGGCGATGACGGTTCCGTGGCCAAGTCCGGCAGCGCTTCCTCCCAGCCCTCTGCCAATGTCAAAAGCGGCTCTGCATCCAGCGCCCAGCCCTCTGGATTCACGGCGAACCCCTGCACGAGAGGGGCGGATGATTCCTGCAAATGGATAAAAACAAACAATCGTTGTTCCACGGCGTCGAGAAGGACATGCCGCCAGTTTGCCGCAGGCATTTCATGGTTCTGCGGCAACAAGACGGCCTCTACGTCAGTCGGGAAGCGAAAACGTTTTTTCCACTCCGGGGTTTGTTGAAGGCACGCCTCCAGAAAAGCGGTCTCAAACGGAAAGCCGGCTGCCTCCGGCGAGGCGGCCCTGGCGAGCCGAACCGGACCAAGCTCCAGAGGCAGAAAGTGTGGCGGTCGGCCCAATGCGGAATTGTCCACGAAAACGAAAGTTCGGCGCTCCTGGGCAGTAACAGAGACTGCCCCAGTCTGGAGAGCCTGGCGGCCTGCCGATGTCATTTGCCATAGGCCCGTGCCGTTGCGGTGCAGCAACCCGTTCTCCGTCAATTCCCGGACGAGTTGGCCGAGTATCTGCGAATCCAGGTGCAGATCGCTTAGGCAGTTCAACAATTCGCCGCTGTAGGGAACACGCGCGCCGGCAAGACCCAGCAGCGCCCGCTGCCAACGATCCAGAGGGTAATGTTTGCGGACGCGGACCAGGGCTTCGACCCGATGAATGAGGAGACGGCTGAGGCGCACTTGTTGAGGCTTGCGCTGGGCCAGTCCGCGCCACCACCCCAAAAGAACGCGGCTGCCGGGCCAGGACGGGACGAAGGCCGCGCTCATACGTTCTCGGTTTCCCCTCACGATAACGATAGAGACCACGAAGCAGCGGGACAAGAAATCAACAATCAAAGACGCCGTTCGCGGACGTTTTTCCTACTTTTTTTGTCTTTATTGATGTTGTTCATTGGGTTGGTGGTCTGGTCCTTCCGGCAGGTCGAGCAAGAGATCGAGGAACGCGCGGCCGACGGATCGAGACGATAGGGGGTCGTCAGCAGTACAGTGCGTCCGAGCGAGCGGAGCCCCAGGCGTTCAACGATCCATTCTTCGGCACGCTGGCGCGTCCAGCCGGCGGCGCGGGCGAATTCCAGAGAACAGGTATGCCAATCCATGCCCTCGTTCACTGGCAAACGGGCGATACGCTCGCATAGGCCGTTTTCCAGAGCAATTGTTCTCGTCTCACTATCGCTTTTGCAGACAAACTCCAGGACCACCTGCTCTTCCGTCTCGAACCAGCGCAAGCTCCGACTGCACGTTTGCACGGCCAATTCCTCTAACTCGTGAAAGAGGAATTGCTTGGCCTCGCCGATATCCATGCCGGCGGGGAAAAGGACTTCGACGATTTGCGGTGTTTGTCGAGGGGCCGATAAGATGCGCAGCTCGATGTCCGGCCGGTCCACGACCGGCTCGGTCTCAATCCACTTTTCGTGTCCCGCAGCGACAGACCGCAAACGGCACAGCAGCCGATCATCGCGTCGCATCCAGGTAAAAGGCAATCGGTTCGGGTCCGCATGCAGATGTTGCCAGAGCCGTTGGAAGAGATTGGGATGCGGCGCATAGCTGTCCGGGCCGCGGCGGTGCGGCAATGGTATCGAAGCGGCGGCCGCGGCCCCCTTATGGGCGGGGCCCGGAAAATTCACCTCTTCCTGCTCGGCTGGCGGCTCGCCGATCAGTATCCAGCGACGGGCACGGCGAAGGGCGCCGGCGAACACGGGCTCCGTCAGGTGATGGGCTTGCTCCAGAATCAGCAGGTCGAAAAGCGGCGAGGCGCGAGAAGCGGTATCGCTGGGCAGGGCAGTAGTCGTGGCCGCAATCAGATTGGCGCAGCCGGCCAGCTTTTCCGGCAGGGTACCCATGCCCTCTACGGTGGTTTGCAGCCATTGCTCGGCGGCGGCCGCTCGCTGGGCCTCCTGCTCCCGCAGACGCTCCCAGGCCGCGCGACCTGCCGCCACGGCCTGCCGCGACATCTCCGCTGGGATCATCTCATCGGGCAATGCCGCACAGCTACTTCGCCACTGTTCGCGCACACGGTCTTGCTCACGCATGGCAGCGGCAAGTTCCTTCTCCAGTTCGCTGCGGCGGCGAACCGTCTCCTCGTCTAGCAAACGTTGACGTTCAGCGGCATAGCGATCCTCAATCTCCGTGCGTTTGCTCTGCTGCGCTGCCAGCTCTTCCTCCAAGCGTTGTCGTGCGCTGCGCAGCTCCGCACCGCGTATTTCCAGGTCATGCATCTGTTCCTTCAACCCGCTCCGCAAGAAAGCACGCCACCATGCCCCAGTCCAAAGACGCCACCCTTGGCGAGCTTCAGCCAGTGGCCGGATTGTCTGCCACTCGTGGTCTAACCGAGCTTGCTTGGCAGCGATGGTTTCCAACTCGGCCTGGAGTCCGGCGATCTGACCATCTACGCATTCCAGCGCTTCCGTCCGAGCACGTTCCCGAACCTGCCAACGTTCGCCAAACAGGGCGTTCGGCCCCAAGCGTTCAACTTCGGCAACAATGCTCTTCTGGCGTTCCCTCAGGTTTCGCAAGCGTTCGGCGAGTTGCTCGTATTGTCCGGCCAACGTTTCCAACTGCGGCCAAGAGGCTTGCTCGCGTAAACGGGCGTTGAGGGCCTGGAAAGCGGCATCACGGACGGCTTGAGCGGCCGGCAACGTGATTTCCCGATAATGCCGCAAGCGTCCCGGCAAGGTCAGGCGTGCGATGGCTGGCGGCAGATTAGCCAGATTTTCCTCTGCCTCCAGACAGCGGAGGGGACAGACGGCCGGATGTTGCGACAGCCGTTCCAACACGCTATCGAGCGCAGCCGTAGTGGGAGCGAGGAAGAGAATGCGCTCGCCGCGCTGGGCCGCTTGCAGAATGACCTCGGCGAGAAGACGGGATTTGCCGGTGCCGGGCGGTCCTTGAATCAGGCACACATCCGGTGTGGCCACGGCTCGTGCTACCGCCTCGCGTTGCGTTCGGTCCAACTCGCCGTCGTGGTATTCCAGGGCAGGAGGGTATAAGGGAGCCAATTCCTTCACTTGGCCGTTGAGCAGACTAGACAGGAGAGAACGCCGAGGAGCAGCCGAAGGAGGCAGGTCAGCCAACTGATGGGCATAGACGATCCCTTGGTGGAGGGCCCGCAGCAAGGCCTCCTGCTGTTGAATGGGAGAGGCCCGATGATACCAGTCCGTCCACAGATCAGCGGGCCTGGCGTCTGGACAGTCCAAATCTGCGACCGGTGTTTGGCTGGTCACGCCAGGGGATGGGGCGGACGCCGATAGGTTGCCGGAAGGCGTCCACGCTCCTTCACGGACAGGCGCTTGCTCGGGGGTATGCCGTTCCCGGTGAGTCATTAAGTCCCTCAGATGCAATCGGCTGAGCGGCCCCCTTGGTCGTCCCGATTCGGCCGCTTCTGCCGTTCCCTGGATGTTATCATGCGGTTTCGGGTTCGATGCGCCTACAGCTATTTCGGACGACAGGTCCGCGGCTGAACATTCGACGGCGCCAGGCGCCTTCTCGGACCTCGACCTACCAACCGTCTCGTAGTATAGACGGAATCGCCCCGGCAAGCTATGGAATTGCCGGGGTTTTCTTCAACGCCTCCTCGGGGCCGCGCCTTGAGAAGCGGCTGCCAAGAGGTCATTCCCCGAGCGCAATCCGGTTATACGGTCCCCCGACGGCGTTTCACCATAGTTATCTGGTTGCCACGTTCGTTGTATTCTACATGGTCCATAAATGTCTGAATCAACAACAAACCGCGGCCGCAGACCCGTTCAAGATTGGCCGGGTCCGTCGGATCGGGCAACAATTCGGGATTGAATCCTTCCCCTTCATCGCGTACAACGAAGACGACCTCCTGCGGGGTCAGCGTGACACCAACGTGGACGCGCCGCTCGCACCAGGGCGGCTGGGTTCGTCGCTGGGCCGCCAACCGATAGTATTCCTTCTCATTCGTCTCGCGTAGTTCCGAGCTAAGTCCCAGGTTGCCGTGCAGGATAGCGTTGGTCAGTGCTTCGTGCAAGGCGACGCCGACCAGGACCAGACCGCTCGGCTCGCAAAGCTTAATGCGTTCCAACTGATGCTCCAGATGGCCGACCAACGGGGCAACCAGAGCGAGGTCATTGTCCAGGCGATAATGCATTTCGTGATGGACCAGGCAATCGAGGATGAGTTGTTCGCGGCGATTGCTTTGGCTGGCGGCCAGCACGCTGTCGAGGGTCTCGCCCAGGTCGCGGGCCAAGCTGTTCTTGGGCACATAACTGGCCGCGCCACTGCGCAGTGCTTGCATGGCCAAGTCATCGCTGCCGTGCGCCGTCATGAGAATGACCGGCACCAACGGATGCTCGGAGCGGATGGCTCGTACCAGTTCCAGGCCATCCATCTCGGGCATGAGCATATCGGTGAGGACGACATCAGGTTTTTTTTGTCGCAGTATTTCCAGGGCTTCTCGACCATCTGAAGCGAACAAGGCTTGCCAACCGTCGCATTTTTGCACGATGGCGCCGGCAAGGTGGCGATCCATGGCCGAGTCATCGACGATCAGGACGGTGTGGGCCGCACAAGCAGTTAGAGAGGCCGGGGCATCCGGCGTTTCCGTGGAGAGATTGGCAGGAGTCATAGCGACACCTCCAGACTGGAGATTTCCTTCTTCCTGGAGAGTAGCGAGCAGCGTGGCAGCCTGCAAGCAAAAAATGCCCTTTTGCTCTTGCAGCCCCACTGCCGTTTTTTTATGGAGACAGCCCGTTGTGTGGTCCTTTAGGGAGGCTGATCGGTGTTTGGCTCGAGCGGTTCATTGCCGTTGTACATTTTTCTTGCTGAGGTATGCGTGGTGACCATTTCCACCATGCGTACCATCTTTGTCGCGCGCGGCATGAAGGTCCTGGCGCCGCTGTTAGGAATGTTCGAGGTGAGCATCTGGTTGTTTGCCATCGGCGAAGTCATGAAGCACCTCAACGATTGGCGCTGCTCGGCGGCCTTCGTAGGCGGCTTCACCCTCGGCAACTTCCTGGGCATCCTCCTGGAGGAAAAGCTGGCCATCGGTAGCGTCGGCGTCCACATGATTACTCACCGCGACGCCAGCCAGCTCATCGACGCGCTGCGCGCGGCTGACTACGGTGTCACACGCATCGAAGCCGAAGGCGCGACTGGGCCGGTGCAAGTCGTCTATACCGTCGTCCGACGCAAGGAATTGGAACGCGTTTTGAAAATCGCTCGCCGTTATCAGCCGAATTTATTTTATTCGGTGGATGACTTACATTCTGCAGCGGCGGGGGTAGCGCCGCTGACACGCCGCCGCTGGACGGGATGGGCACCCGCTCTCTCCCGCTTGCAGCGCGCGGCCTGAAACCGCGACGCCGTCTACCAAATAAACGGCACCACTTCCTCATGCAACAACGGACGCACAAAAGACCCGGCGACCATGTACCGATTTCCTATGCGGAGGGAGCGGACGACATGCAAGTCCACGTTCAGGGAGGCCGTGTGCGCCTCATTGATGAGCAGCAGGTGGAGAAGAGCGCCAGGCGAGTAGCCCTGGTCTGCTTGCAGGGCAAGGCCCTGACATGAGATATTCTGGACCAACGCCGTCGTCTGTTCCGCACCGGGAAAATGGATCAGGCAAAGAGTACGGTGGACGGGCGCGATTCGCTTGCTGCCGCGGCGCTCCATCTGGCGCCGCCGTTGGAAAATGGACAGGAGGTAATTGCGCACGGATGATTGCACGGGCTTGCGTCCCTCGCAACATTATTCACGCAAGCCTAGGACGTGGTTTGCTCCCCGTCAAATCGCTGGTCGGCAGAACGGGCGTTTCCTCTGGTGAAAGGCCCCCTTCTTCCTTGATGGCGATGCCGCTACTCTGCCGCCGCCGCATCTGTTCGGCCAAGGCCAGGATGCGCCTCACCGCTTCCTCAGGGCTGACGCCGCGGGCGTGGATGTTCGAGATGAGATTGCGCTGCGCATCGGTATGCCCCGGACGGGGCCGGTAAGCAAGGTAGGCAGACAGCCCTTCTGCTGTAGCCAATCCGGGCCGTTCGCCGATCAGCAAAACAACTATTTCGGGATCGAGAAGGTCGCCAATGTCATTGAGGATGCCAACACGGCAGTAGCGAATAAAAAACGGCCGCCCAAAGCTCCAGCCCCGCCGCCGTGCTTCTTCTTCGAGCCGCGGCAGCAATCCGGGCGCCTGCGCTGCCACCGCCGCCGCAGACAAGCCATCGCCGATGACTACTTGTAAGACACAGCCGGCCGGACACTCCTTACGGATCCATTCCCGCGCTGCTTCGGTGAGCCGTCGGCCAAGATCGGGACGCCGGAGATAATCATGCTTCGATCCGGCGCGCGTGCATACCTCGAAGAGCTGAAACCGCTGCACCAAATCGGTGCCGAGATCACGCTCCCTATCGACTTCTGCACGGACGGCGTCAAGGGCGGCAGCATGATCGCGGCGCAGTTCCAGCTGCGTCCTGGTGCGATACGAAGGCCCGGCCCGGCCAACAAAAATGCGTGCCGGAGTACGGACGCGGACGGCCCTCAGCAATGGCGAGGAATCGAAAGAAATGGGGGACGGTTGTTCACTCATCGTCTTTCTTTGTTGCGATGAAGTAGTGTCAAACACTTTTGGCAGGTCACCCGTTCGGCACCCTCTATGGTGATGTCTCCCATTTGTGTGCGGTGGGCGGCCTCTTTGTCACGCGGATTGCAAAGCACCATGCCGTCCTTATTCAAGGCATGTATGTCTCTCTTGGTTCGCTGGTCCTTCTTCATCCGCGTGCTTCCTCCCAGCGGTTTGAGCAACTGGGGTGGAATGAAATACTTGCCTTACGGGACAAACGGAGCGGCAGCTAGCAATCCTCCCGCTTTCTCCAGTAATCGGCGCCTTCCTATCTCCTCTTCATGTGCTAGCTTGCCCTTCTCGAAGACACCCCGTTCCTCCAGCCACGCCAAAAACTCGGGCGCCGGCTGTAAGCCTAATAGTTGCCGCACCCCGACTGCATCATGATAGCTTGTGGACTGATAATTCAGCATCACATCGTCGGCGCAGGGCACGCCCATGAAATAATTGCAACCGGCCAACGCCAACAACAATAACAAATTGTCCGCCGAGTTCTGATCGGCCGCTGCATGGTTGGTGTAACAGACATCAACGCCCATCGGCAAACCCAACAGCTTGCCCATGAAGTGATCTTCCAGACCGGCACGGACAATTTGCCGTTCGTCATAGAGATATTCGGGACCGATAAAGCCGACGACACTATTGACCAGGAACGGCTCGAAGGCGCGAGCGACGCCGTAGGCCCGCGCTTCCAGCGTTAGCTGATCGATGCCGTGATGGGCCTCGGCGGACAGAGCGCTGCCCTGGCCCGTCTCGAAATACATGACGTTGTCGCCGACCCAAGCAACGTTGCGGCGGCAATGGCTTTCTTGCACCCGCTCGTACCCCTCGCGTAGCAACGACAGGCTGACGCCGAAGGCGGCGTTGGCGGCTTGGGTGCCGGCGATCGATTGGAACAGCAAGTCCACCGGCGCACCGCGCTCCAGACAGGCCAACTGCGTCGTGATGTGGGCCAGACAGCACGCCTGTGTTGGTATGGCCAAGGTCTCGATGAGACGGTCCAGTCCGTGCAAGATCGCGGAAACGGTTTCGACCGATTCCGTCGCCGGATTGACGCCAATCACTGCATCGCCACAGCCGAACAGCAAGCCATCGACCGCAGCCAACAGAATGCCGCCGAGATCGTCGGCGGGGTGATTGGGCTGGATGCGAATGCCGAGGACGCCACGCTGGCCCATTGTGTTGCGGCAGCGCGTGATATTACGGATCTTGCTCGCTGCCAGCACCAGATCTTTGTTGCTCATCAGCTTGGCCACAGCCGCAGCCACATCGGGATGGAGGGCCGATTGAATCGCGCGGATCTCTCCCTCACCCACGGCATCATCGAGCAGATATTCACGGAACTCCCCGACAGTCATGCTGCGCAGCGGCCGAAACGCCTCGGAATCGAGCCTATCGAGGAGAAAACGACTAACATCATCTTTATCCGGATCGAGAAGAGGATGATCGACAATGTCGCCCAGGGGCACTTCGGCAAGGACAAATTTGGCGGCAACGCGCTCGCGTTCAGAACGGGCGGCCAGGCCGGCGAGACAATCGCCGGATTTTTCCTCGTTAGCGCGCGCGAAGACGTCGCGTAGGCTGGCGAAGGAAAAATGTTCTCCGCGGAGGGTCGTTTGATACCCCATGATCGGTCTTCCTGAGTGGTGCAATGATCGCTGGATACATTGTGACACGAAATGCGCTTCTTCGCCAGTCCGTAACACGGGCGCGGAGAACACAAACAAGAGCCGATCTTGCATTATTTCGCCGATCGGGAAAAGATACCAGCGAACGCCCGGCGTTCCGAACATGGAGGTGGGACGTGAAAAGGTATTGGTTTCTGGGGACAATGATGGGATTGCTGTCCGTACCTTGCCGCGCTGGTCGGGCTGAGGGGCCGGAGGTTTGCAGCGAACGGACAAGCAATACGGCCATCGCTCGATGGATCGTCCAGCTGGGCAGCAATGACTTCTGGAAGCGGGAACAAGCCAGTCAGCAGCTCGGCCATATAGGCGAAGCGGCTGTACCACAGCTCCGTGCCGCCCTGAAAAGTCCTGATCTTGAGGTGCGTTATCGCGCACGAGACGTGCTTCACGATATTCATCAGCGCCTGTATAGCCAACGTCTGGCCCTGGAGGGACACGGCGACGTCGTCGTCAGTGTCGCCGTCTCGCCAGATGGTCGCTATGTCCTTTCCGGCAGCAACGACGGTACTATCCGCCTGTGGGATCTGGAGAGCGGCAAGCAGGTTCGGCAGTTGCACGGCCGTCACGGCTCAATTTGGGCGGTAGCGTTTGCTCCAGACGGCAAGCACGCCCTGGCCGGCGGACAAGCCAGCGGAGTGGTCTTATACGACCTGAGCACGGGAGAGCAGGTGCGTTCGTTCGGCCCTCATCCGGATGCGGTGCGGGCTGTCGTCTTCACTCCCGATGGCCGCCGCGCCCTGTCCGCCTGTTTTGATGGGGCCTTGCGTCTGTGGGAGGTTGAGACCGGCAAGCTGTTGCGCGAATTTACCGGACATAAAGACTCTATTATATGCGTGGCTTGTTCGCCGGACGGCCGCCACGCCCTCACAGGAGGACTCGACAACGGCCACCGCGTGCGCTTGTGGGACCTGGACAACGGGCGCGAGCTGCGCCGCTTCGGCGGCCACGATGAACGTATCATGAGCGCGGCCTTCTCGCCGGACGGCCGGCTGGCCGTCTCCAGCGGCTGGGACGCTACCGTCCGGCTCTGGGACGTGCAAACCGGCAAAGAGGTGCGTTGTCTTCGCGGCCACCAAACCCATGTCTACTGCGCTGTGTTTTCACCCAGCGGCAAGTACATTATTTCCGGGGATGAGCATGGTGAGCTGTTCGTGTGGGACACGGCCAGCGGCGAGCACTTGGAAACATTCGAGCCAGGGCACAAGGGGCATATCAATGCCCTCGCGCTGACCAGCCGCGGCCGCCGCCTGGTATCCTGCGGCGGCGACCGTACCGTACGCATCTGGCTGGCCCCGGAGTGAAGAGGCTTCCGCGCCTCATCCGAAAGAAACCATCAGGGCTTCGGGCGCCCAGCGGGGACGGCACCAAAGGTTGACGCAACAGATGGACAGGAAGGCAGGTAGGTGCAACAATGGCATGGCTGGCTTTTGTACTTGGCACGAGTAATTGTGACACTTTTTCCTCTCCCCTTACCCTCACTCTCTCCCTTCCCTTCCTTGTGGGAAAGAGTTGGGGGGAGAAGTTGTGTCCAATTCAGCCGGGAGTAGTATAACACGACCGTCCCTTATTCCCTCTCTGTCATGAGGTGAAGTGTAAGAAATTTAGAGAGTACAGATGTCTTCTATGGATAAAATCTATCTGGTGACGGGCGGGGCGGGGTTTATCGGTTCGCACCTGGTTGAAGCGCTGGTCCAACAAGGACGGCGTGTCCGTGTACTCGACGATTTCAGCACCGGACTTCGAGCCAACCTGATCCAGGTAAGGCCCGCGCCCGAGATCCTCGAAGGAGATGTGGCCGACCCTGCGGTGGTCCAGCGAGCCGTCCAAGGCGTCGGCGTGATCTTTCATTTGGCCGCCCTCCCCTCGGTGCAGCGCAGCATCGAAGCGCCCGCTGAGGTGCATCGCGTCTGCGCCCATGGTACACTGAACGTCCTCGACGCCGCTCGCCGCGCCGGTGTGCGTCGGGTCATTTACGCCGGCAGTAGCAGCGCCTACGGCATCCCCGCCGGTGAGGTGCAAACCGAGAGCGATCCTCTGGCACCCCTCTCGCCTTATGCCGCCGCCAAGCTGGCCGGCGAACTGTATGCTCAAGCCTTCACGGCTACCTTTGGCCTGGAAACGGTGCGTTTGCGTTTCTTCAATATCTTCGGGCCGCGCCAACGAGCCGATAGTCCCTATTCCGGAGTAATCGCCCTGTTTGCGGCGGCCCTGAGTACGGGCCGCACGCCGACGATTTATGGCGACGGCTTGCAAACTCGCGACTTCACCTTTGTCACGGACGCGGTACAGGCCATGATGCATGCGGCCCAGACGCCGGGTATTTCCGGCCGCGTTTACAACATCGGCACCGGTCGCGGTCTCAGCATCCTGGAGCTGTTGGCTGTCCTCAACCGTCAGCTAGGCGCCAATGTCCCGCCGCGCCATGCACCTCCACGCGTCGGCGATGTGCGCCATTCTTGCGCCGACATTTCTCGGGCGCGGCGCGAGTTGGGGTACGAACCCGCGGTCGCCTTCGAGGAGGGACTGGCACGGACGTTGGCTTGGTATCGCCAGCAGATATAATGGATAAGAAGACCTCTGTTGACCAGGAGAATAGGATCATGTCCGCGTCCGGGGCGGAAGCGCTGACGCCGGTGGCCCTAAGCAAAGAAGGTGCCGACCGCTTGATTATCCAATGGAGCGATGGGCACCGCAGCGTTTACACGTGGCAGCACCTACGCAACCATTGTCCTTGCGCGGGCTGTCGGGAAGAACGGAGCAAGCCTCCCGATCCCTTTCGTATTTTGAAGCCCAGTGAGCTGATACCGCTTGCTCCGCTGCGGATGCCGCCGGTCGGTCGTTATGCCTACAAGATTGTCTGGAGCGACGGCCACGATTCTGGAATTTACACCCTGGAACATCTGCGTTCGCTCTGTCAATGTCCACAATGCTCCGTCCGAGCCGTGAACGTCAGCGAGCCGTGAAGCATCGCTCGGCTACAGTCGCAGTTCGGGTAGATTATCGGGAGAAGATTCATGCAACCCCCTGGAGGTCCGCCGCAGAAGCTCGCCTTACCCAACATTCACCACGTCATCGCCGTCGCCAGCGGTAAAGGCGGTGTCGGCAAATCGACCGTGGCCGCTAACCTCGCCCTGGCCCTGGCCCAGATCTCCCCCCCTGGAAAGGGAGAGATGGGAGGGGTGGGGCTGCTCGATGCGGACATTTACGGGCCAAGTGTGCCGATCATGCTGGGCGTCCGTGAGGTGGTCGATCAGCGTACTACGCCGTTGCCGCTGGAACGCTACGGCCTGAAACTGATGTCGATGGGCTTTCTGGTGCCGCCGGTGCAGGCGGTCATTTGGCGTGGCCCGATGGTGCATCGCGCCCTGGTGCAGTTTTTGACCGACATCAACTGGGGCCAACTCGATTATCTCGTCATCGATCTGCCCCCGGGCACCGGCGACGCCCAGTTCACGCTGACTCAGACGGCGCCCTTGTCCGGGGCAGTGATCGTCACGACGCCACAAGACGTGGCCTTGATCGACGCCCGCAAGGGCTTGGAGATGTTTCGTCAGGTGCGTGTGCCGGTGCTGGGCATCGTCGAGAACATGAGCTATTTTCAGGGCGAAGATGGCAAGCGCGTCCATCTTTTTGGTCACGGTGGCGGCCAGAAGCTGGCGGCCGAGGCCGGCGTGCCATTCTTAGGTGAAATTCCCATCGACCCGCGTGTTTCCGAATGCGGCGATCAAGGCGAGCCTATCGTCCATAAGTACCCCGACAGCGGCGTGGCCAAGGCGTACCAAGCTCTGGCGGCGACGGTGATCGAGCAGCTGGGACGCACCGACAAGGGGCCGGAGTTGCCGGAAGTGCAGTTGTGAGAAAGCGATTGCGGATCGCTTTCTCATCCGTTAAGCTGAAATGTCGCCGAGGACGTCCCGGAATACGAGTTTAGGCATGCGCGCACGTTTGATTGTCGAAAGCGGCGCGGCCTCTCCCCAGTTGTCGGACCTCTCGCCCAAGGAAACCATTCGGCTAGGCCGCAACAGTAAGAATGATATCGTTTTGGATGATCCCCACGCCTCGCGCTGGCACGCGGAAGTGTACTGCGACGGCCAAAATTGGTACATCCGCGATTGTGGCGCCACCAATGGCACCAAAGTCAACGGCATCAAAATCCACGAACCGACGTTGCTGGAGAACAATCACGTCATCAGCATCGGCGATACGCGCTTGCGCTTCACGCTCGATTCCTCCGCCGTGGGCACGGCGGAGCTGCCCATCCTCGCCGTGGAAGGCGGCACCGCGGAACAGGAGAATGGGAAAAGGTCGGAGCGCAAGGCCAAGGAAAAAGTCGCAACGACGCCTGGCAGCGACCTCAGCCAAACCATTCTCCACGCCGACGAGCTGACGGCGTTGCTTCAGTTCATGACGGCCTCACTATCGGAAACGACGCCGCATGGCTTGGTCACTCTGGCCTTGATGACGGTGCTGCGGCAAACGCAGGCCAATGTGGCGGGCTTTCTCAGCCTGGACGCCGACGATCCGGAGTTCCGCTTGGTGCTGCCGGCCCAGGCGGAGGTGGATACCCAGTTGAGCCGCAAACTGACGCAGCGCGTGCTTCAAGATAAGCGTGCGGTGTGGCTGGGC
>JAJPIY010000281.1 GCA_021324515.1 Planctomycetota bacterium | reverse complement strand
GGTCCCGGCGGACGTATCCTGGACTTGCAGGAAAAAGGCCCGGATAAAGGCCCCGGCTGGGTCAATGCAGGGATCTATCTTATCCGCCGTTCCCTCATCTACGAGGTCCCCCCGGACGGCTTGGTTTCTCTGGAACGCGCTATGGCCCCCCTGTGGGTCAACCGTAAACGCTGTTATGGTTTCCTTTGCAAGGCCCCTTTTCTGGACATCGGTACCCCAGAGTCGTATGCCCAGGCCGAGACCTTCTTCCCTTCGGTCGTTCCGCGAATCCCTGCACGGAGGAAATTGTCCGCATGAACGCCTCCCCCATCCTGGCATCAGGCGAAGGCGCACTCCCGGCGTCCGCCCTGACCAACGCCTTGCCGGTCAAGCGGAATACCGTCACCCTTTTGGTCCCCACGCTTAACGAGATTGTCGGCATGAAGGCGATCATGCCGCGCATCCAACGGGACTGGGTCGATCAGATCATCATCCTCGATGGCGGCTCCACCGACGGCACCATCGAATGGGCGCGAGCCAACGGCTACTTCGTCCATGTTCAGTCGCAACCCGGCATTCGCCAGGCTTACAACGAGGTGCTGCCGCTGATTAGCGGCGACGTCCTCCTGACTTTCAGTCCCGACGGCAACAGCATCCCGGAGTTGATCCCTCAGCTCATCGCCAAGATGCACGAGGGCTACGACATGGTCATTGCCTCGCGCTACCTCCACTCAGCCCGCAGCCATGACGACGACTGGTTGACGGCCTTCGGCAATTGGCTGTTCACGCGCACGGTCAATCTGTTGCACGGCGGGCATTACACCGACGTTATGGTCATCTACCGTGCTTATCGCAAACAATTGATCTACGATCTGGAGCTTCATCGCGATTGTTGGCATCGCACGCCGGAGCGTTTGTTTGGCTGTCGCATCAGCTGGGAACCATTGCTGTCGGCGCGGGCGGCACGGCGGCGCCTGCGCATCGCCGAAATACCGGGGGATGAACCGCCCCGCATCGGCGGCGAACGCAAGCTGCGCATCTGGCGCTGGGGCGCTTCCTACTATTTCCAGTTTTGGCGCGATGCTTTGTTGTGGCGCTGAAGTTTTGTCATGGCCCTGTGTTTGGGGAAGGGTGCCGTGCAAGAAGTTTGTCTGCCGACCTATCGCCGATACGGATTGTCGGCCCTGTTCTTGGCCCTGATGTTCGGCTTCGCCGCTTATCGTCACTCGTCTTTCGCGGTCTGGAACGATAGCCCTTGCGTTTTCCATCCGCGCACCTGTGAGGAAACGGGGCCTAAGTGGGACGAGTTGAGCCAGCGCTTCTGGCAGGCTCCTTTGACCACTCTAGGTCCGTGCCTTAAGGGATGTTTCCTGTCTACGGAGGGAGGCGGCTATCGTCCGCTGTCGGAGTTGTGGATTTGCATGGCGGCCTTGCTCTTTTATACACCGAGTTACTTGCCCTTGCCTCTACTCCTCATTGTCGGGGCCTGGCTAGGTACACTGGCCGTGGTCCTGTTTTACGTCGCCCGCCGCTTTGTCCGCCATGACCTGACGGCCCTGGGTGCCGTATTGCTGGTGCTGGCATCGCCGCCATTGGTCGGCGGCGCATGGGTATGCGTGGCCGGCGTTCAGATCTTGGTGCCGCTCCTCTTCTGTTTGTCCTTGCTGTGTTACTGGGGCCTGGTCGAGGGCAGGCGGCGCGTTTGGTGCGCTGCGGGGTTGGTCTTGCTTTTGCTGCTGGGACCGTGGGTGCGGGAATTCTTCGGGTTGAACGCCCTGCTGGTGTTGTTCCTGGAGTTGCGGCGGACGCGGCAGCCGACGTGGATCTTGGCAGCGGCGCTCTTGGGGTTTCTGCACGCCCTGTTTCCCACAGCGCTGCTTCACTTCCTGTTCTTGCCTCAGCTGCCCGTGCAGCCCGTCTACCAACTGGGACACCTCTCCGCCCAGATGAACGGCGGGGGGTTGCGCTGGCATGCCCCCTGGCATTTTTTACCGCTGTTCCCGCCCTCGCTCTGGGTATGCGCTGCTGTGGCATTGTTCATGCGAAGGCGGATCGGCCAGGAGAAGGAGGCGCCGCCGCGTTCGGATTGGTTCGGCCGCTTTGAAGCCGCCGTGCAGATCTCGGCCATTCCTTTGTGGCTGGCAGTGATGCTTATCCTGTTCATCTTGATGCCCCTATTGGGGCCGCATTATCACGATTATCTTGGGTTGATGCTGAGCTTGGGCGTCGCCGCCCTGGGGATGCGCCGCGACCCCTTTTTGGGCTGTTGGTTCTTGTTGATGTATCTGCCGATCCTGCGCGTCTTCACGGAGCACGTTCACTTCTTGTACGCTATGCCGCCGGCAGCAATCATTTTCGCCCAGAGCATGGAATCGTTGTGGCTGCGATTGCGCGATCAACCACTTCTCTTCTGGGGCCGCTGCATTCTGACCGGCGTCCTGGCCATTATCGGTCTCGATCAGGCGTTGAATGTCTACGGCGCATACAAGGTCAACCACACGATCTATGGGGGCGTCGACGTCGTCGCCGCCTGGTTCAAACGTAACACGCCCAGGGACGCTGCCGTCGTGACCAATGTCCTTCACGGCGAAGAAATCAAATGGCATAGCGGCAACCACATCGAGATATACTGGACAGTGACCACCGGGATCCCCGACCTGCGCCGTGCTGTGGACCGGCCGGCCCGACTCGAACACCTATTGGCGCAAGGCAGCGTCCACCCTGTCTACTTTCTCGACGTCGATTTCGACTACACGCCGGACAAGGCTTCTTACCACCGTCACAAATACGTCCATCAGGCCGATCTCGCCCGGCGCGATCTGGGGGTCATCCACTTCACGCATGTCCGTTATCCCTACGCTGATCCCCTGCGTTATTGGGTGCCGCGCCGGTATCAACCGTTTCTGGGGGCGCCGGACCTGGAAAACGACTTTGCCCGCAAGTGTTCCATCGACCACCCGTTTCGCCATGAGATTTATGCGATCTATCATGTATATGACGTGACAGGCAGCCGGCTGCGGCGGCAAGGCGGGGAAGAGGAAGCGGCGTCGCCCCGCGAGTAGCGTCCCTTGCTTTCGGGGTTTTTCACGCCATCTGCAATTGGATCAAGCCGCCGGAGACAGTTGGTTGGGTCGTCTCTTCTTCCGGCAGCAGGAGCGGAGGCACGTTCAGTCGGCCGTCCAGAAGATAGCGTTCCAGCTTGTGTTCGGTCATTTCGCGCAGGTGGGCCGCCGTCTCGGGACCGAAGCGGCGCGCCACCATTGCGAGATAGGAAGGGTCGGTATAGTATTTCATAAAGGCCTGGTCGCGGAACCGCAGCACTTCCCGCGCGGGCAGGTAACGAGTCGGCATCGGCAAGCAATCGCGCGAATGCTGCGAGTAGCCAGTCCACTTCTGGGGCAAAGGCACGCCTTGGCGTACAGCTCGGGCATACAGCGGCGAGCCGGGATAGGCCATCGCCGAGTAGAAGTTGGCGAATTCGCAGCGGAGATCGAGGGCCAGGTCCAATGTCGCCTGCATCGTCTCCAGATCGTCCTCCGGCAATCCGAAAATATAGTTGCCGATCACGTTGATTCCTGCATCACGTACTCGGCGCACCACATCGTAAACTTCTTCTTGATCGAAGCTCTTGTCAACATTGTCGCGCACCCGGTCGGCGCCTGCTTCGATACCGAAGGCCAGCCAGTTGACACCGGCCGCCTTCAGTTTGTCCAACATGCCATCTTTGATGGTATCCACGCGCGTGTATGCCCAGATGTTCAGATCGTAACCGCGCTCAATGATGCGGTCGCAGATGCCTACGACGTGCTTGCGATTGAGGACGAACATTTCATCGGCGATCTTGATGTTGCGGACGCCGTATTTGTTGACCAACACATCGATTTGCCCAATCACGTTGTCCGGGCCCCAGTAACGGTAGCTGTTGGTCGTTTGCTTGAGGCCGCCGGCCCGTTCGCCGCTTTTGAACGGCGCCTGGATGCAACAGAACGAGCAATGGTAAGGGCAGCCCAGAGTTGTATAAAGGGCGGCGTAGGGCTGGCGCGAGAGGCCGCCGAGACAGTGCCAGTTGTGTGCGCGATAACGAGCCATCGGCAACAGGTCCCAAGCCACCCCAGACATTTCTTCATCCAGATTGCCGATCAGGGGTGTATCCGGAGTGCTGCGGATGACGTCGCCGTCGCGGTAAAAAAGTCCTGGGACGCCGGAGAAAGCGGGGACGGGCGAGCGAAGGGCGCCGACTAACTGCACCATCGTGTGCAGCCCCTCGCCGGCAGCGACAAAATCGGCCTCCTCATCGCGGAGCGTCTGTTTCGGCAAGGCGGCCACGTGGCCGCCCACCAGGAGTACCTTTTGTTCCGGGGCCAATTGCTTGATGGCTGTGCAAACCTGGCCGCTGGCAGTCATGATCTGTGTCGAGGCCGAGGGTTGGTGGCCGTAGACAACCACGACGGCCAACACCGGATTAAGGCGCCGGACGCGCTCGGCTGTTTGTTCCGCTGTCAACTCCTCTGCCTCGGCGTCGATCACTTCCACCGACAGGCCGCGCCGGCGGCAGAAGGTAGCCATCAGGCCGGCCCACACGGGGTTTTCGATGGCCGTCAGAGATTTCCCCAACGACTGATAGACCTGAGTACGACTGCTGGGATTGATAAGGACGAGATCCAGTTTACTCATGCTCGCCATGACTTCTCCTTATAGCCGGTCCACGGCGCTCCGCAGAAGCGCCGCTAACCGAACCAGACCATTTGGTCGCATGGGGCCCCTCAAGCGGCGCG
>JAJPIY010000109.1 GCA_021324515.1 Planctomycetota bacterium | reverse complement strand
TGCTCCCATGCTATTTAGTCAAAAGAAATATAAATATGTAAAATATTTAATGTTCAGACGCTTCGACAAACTAGAAACAGAAAAAAATCGCTCTTCCCCTTGACAAGCGATGAGATACTCGTAAGAATTAGAAAATTAATTCTTCGTAAGGCTACGCTTTCTCCCAGAGGCTACGCTTTCTCCCAGAATAGATTGAGGAACCTCTCTCTCCCCACGTACTTACATGTACGGGAGTAGAAATCGGTGCGCTGAGGCTTCGCCTGAGCGGTTTTCTATCCTTTTTGCCTTCTTTAGGAAAGCGAGGGTCGTATGGCAAAGCTCATGGGGAAAAGTTTCTGTACGAATCCACATCGGGGAAGATGGCGTGGTTTCACGCTGATCGAGCTGTTGGTGGTGATCGCCATCATCGCCATTCTGATCGGCCTGCTCTTGCCGGCCGTGCAGAAGGTGCGCGAGGCCGCCAACCGTGCCCAGTGTCAAAACAACCTCAAACAGATGGCCTTGGCTGTCCACAATTTTCACGACACGTACAAACGTTTCCCGCCTCTGTTAGGGAGGGATGGCATCGAGCAGCCCTGTCCCTCGACGCCGGCTACCCGCAACGGTCCGCCCTGGGGCAACGTGCATTACTTCATCTTGCCCTTCATTGAGCAGAACACCTTCTACCAATCTACTTATGACCCCAACCCGGACAGCAACCTCTCGTGTCCTGGCTACCGTCCCTGGATCAACTGCTGGCATCCCATCAAGCTCTATATCTGTCCATCCGATCCGAGCATTCCCGCCAACGGCATTGGCACCCGTATCCAATTGGCCACCTGGTCAGACAATCCGTCCTTGACGACCTATGCCGCCAATGCCCAGGTGTTCGGCACAACAAACGGCTTCGGTCAGCTTATCACCACGGAAGGCGCGGCGCGGATGCCAGGGAGCTTCGGCGACGGCACCTCCAACACCATCATGATTGCCGAACGCTACGGCGTATGCGGCTATTACATGAATAATCCGAGTTACCCACCGGGCAGCGGCGGCAATGTCTGGAACTGGTGGGGCTACCTGGGCCGTGGCGACAGCGCTCTGGCGGCGTTCGCCCACTACAGCATTGGCCCTACCTCGATATTCCAGGTGCTGCCAGTCCCTTATCAGACCAACTGCGATGTCACCCGTTGTTCCACCCCCCACACCGGCGGTATGCCAGTGGCCTTATGCGATGCCAGCGTGCGCATGCTGGCGCAGGGTCTTTCCGGAACAACATGGTGGTCCGCTTGTACGCCCAACAGTGGCGATCTCCTCGGACCCGATTGGTGATCTCTTATGGGGCCCCGTAGGGAAAGAAAAAGCCCCTGGTTGGCGACGCTTCGTCGAAAGATCGTACTTCCTAACCCATCGGCGAAGCGTCGCTTATTCGACTCGGTTTCTTATTTCGGAGGAAGGTCCTAGAGATGCGCTCCGTGTATTTCCTGCTGAGTTTGGCACTGCTGACCCTGGTCGGGTGTGGACCCGACGTTGGTTCGATATCCGGAAAGGTCACTTACAAGGGGAAGCCTCTCACCGGCGGCAAGGTGACCTTCCTTTCTTCGGACCAAAAAGTGAAAACCGCACTGATCGGCACCGATGGCAGATACACCATCGACAAAGTGACGGTCGGCCCGGCCAAGATCGCCATCGATCCTCCCCTCGTGCTTCCGAAGATGATGGGGGGCCTGGAAATGGATCCAGCCAAGATGGGCGCCCCGGCACCTCAGAACCCGGCGCCGCCGCCGCCGGAGGAGAAGGGAGGCGTGGCCCTTCCGAAAGAATATCAGGATGTGGAGAAGTCCGGATTGACCTACACGGTCGTCAGCGGGAAGCAGGAACATAACATCGAACTGAAATGATGGGCTTCGTATGCAAGCTGGCCTCCTGGCGGCGTGGGGTAGGTAAGGCGTCGGTGGTCTGCATCCTGCTGGCCGTCGTTGGGGTAGGGGTTTTGCCACTGTGCGTCTCGCTGCGCTTCGCTTCTCATCTGCGCGCCGCCCGGCAGGCTCTTGAAGGCCATGACCTGGTTGCAGCGCGGACCCATCTGTGGCTCTGCCGTGACCTGCGTCCGGGCGCTGCCGAAGTCCAACTCCTTTTAGCACGGGCTTCCCGCTTGGGCGGTTTTTGGGCCGATGCGGAGTTTCGTTTGAACCTGTGTCAACAACTGGGCGGCGCCAGCGAGGCCGTTGCCTTGGAACGCACCCTTTTGCGCGTCCAGCAGGGGCGGTGGTCGTTGGCTTTAGAAGAGCAGCTGCAAAGCTACATCGATCAAAATCACCCGGAGCTGTCGGCTATTCTCGACACCCTCAGCGAGGCTTACGTGAAGATTTATCGCCTGGACAGCGCTCGCTACTGTCTGGATCTATGGCTGGAGCGGCAGCCGAACAACCTGCGAGCCTTGCTGCGGCGCGGCTGGGTGCGCGAACGCCAACACCAATTTGAGGAGGCGGCAGCGGATTATCGGCAAGCCGTGGCTGCGGCTTCCTCTTCTTCCCCTCCGCAAGGGGGAGGGGAAGAAGGGGACACGGCCCGTCTACGCTTGGCGGAAGTCCTTCTCTTCCTCGATCGGGCTGAGGAAGCGCGTTCCTTGTTCGAGTCGCTGCGTCAGCAACGGCCAGAAGATATAGAAGTGCTGTTGGGGCTGGCGCGCTGCTTCCGCAAGTTGGGAGAAAGCCAAGCCGCGGAGCAGCTGCTCGCGGAGTTGGTCCGTCGCGCTCCGCGTGATTCGGCCGTTCTGCTAGAGTGTGGCCGTTTGGCCCTACAGCAGAACCAGCTGGAGCAAGCCGAGAATTGGCTGCGACAAGCTGCGGAGCTAGCCCCCTACGATTACCACACTCATTACACCCTTTTGCTGTGTTTGAATCAATGCGGTAAAAGGGACGAGGCCGAAGAGCAACATCAGCGTGTCCGTCGTCTTGAAGCGGCTATGATTCGCATGAACGAGTTAACGGACCTGCTACAGACGCGCCCCTACGATGCTGATTTGCGTTGCGAAATCGGTCGGCTTTTCCTGGCCAACGGTGAGCCGCGTGAGGGCGTTCTCTGGTTGAAAAGCGCCTTGCAAGTCGCCCCCGCTCATCAAGCTACGCACCAGGCGCTCGCCGTGTACTACGAGCAGAACGGCAGAACGGACTTGGCCGCTCCCCATCGCCGCTTCTTACAGGCGCCCTCGGCGGAAAACTACCATGATCGTCTTCTGTCGCAACCTGATCTACGTCCTTAAGCATCGTCGGCTGATGGGCGTTTTGTTCGGCTTGCTGTTGTCGGCAACGGCCGTTTATGTGAGTGGGCCGTATCTGCGGGCCGGATATCACTATCAGGCTGGCCAAAAAGCCTTAGAACGCCGGGCTTTCATCGAGGCCCAGAAGCATGCCGCCGTCTGCCTGGAGGTCTGGCCTCGCGGCGCGCGGTCCCACCTTCTGGCCGCTCGTGCCGCCCGACGCGCCGGACTTCTGGACGAGGCCCAGCAACATCTGGACGCTTGCCCGCCTTCACCGGACATCCTGGAAGAGCGCCAACTCGAACGGATGCTGCTCCAGGTCCAACGCGGCGGCTTGGCCGAAGTGGACCAGCTTCTGCGTCAACAAGTCGAACTGGATCATCCGCAGTCGCCGGCCATCCTCGAAGTCCTCAGCTGGGAGTGGATGCGTACCTTCCAACTAGGCGAAGCCTTGTGGGCTACCGAAGTCTGGCTGCAACGCCAGCCGCGGGAAATCGAAGCCCTGGTTCGTCACGGCTGGATATGCGAACACCTGTCCCACAAGATAGATGCCTTGGAGGATTACCGTCAGGCCCTTGCTCTCGATCCTCACCGCGATCCCGTTCGCCAGCGTTTGGCCGAGATCCTCCTCAGCCTCCACCAGGACGGGGAAGCAGCTGAGCAATTCGAGTATCTGCGGAGAAAGCGCCCCGAGGATTCGGCGGCCCTCCTGGGACTGGTACGCTGCCGCATCCAACAATCCCGCCTGGACGAGGCCGAAGAGCTGCTGGATGATCTGCTGGCCCACCATAAGGAGGTGCGGGCCGCACTAGGAGAACACGGCCGCTTGGCGCTAGCGCGCGGGCAGTTGGAGCAGGCCGAGGCATGGTTGCGACGGGCCGTGGCGGCCCTGCCCCATGACAAGGACATTGTCTACAACCTGATCTGCTGCTTGCAACGCCAAGGCAAGGATGGCGAGGCGGAGGCCTATGTTGCTCGGCTACGGCAGATTGAAGAGGATGCGCGCCGTATGGAAAAACTGGTCCAGCAGGTCTTGCAAACGCCCAAGAGTGCGCCGCTGCGCTATGAAATCGGCATCCTTTTTTTGCGTAACGGCTTTGAAGAAGACGGTCGGAACTGGCTGCGAACGGCCCTCGAACAAGATCCGACCTACCAACCCGCACGTCAAGCGCTTGCCCAATACCAACCCACCGCATCCACCAGAGAGCATCTTGGGGAGAGATAGCCGTGGTTCGCCGCTCGTCCTTAGCAAGGCAACTTCTGAAAGCAGTCGGATCGGCCCTTATCCTGTTGGCCATCGCCGCGACGGGGACTTGGCTCATCCTGGCAGCCTCCGAAGGCCGTTGGCCTTTTACCGTCCCGGAACCGCCGCCTCGGGAATTCCAACCCGAACGCTATCTTCTGCCCGAAGGGCCGTTCATCGCCTCTCCGATTGTTCCGGCTGCGGAGGTGCAGGATGCTCTCGACGCCGCCGAACTGGTGCTGGGCGTGACTCTCGGCGGCGAGTCCCGCGCCTATCCGCTTAACGGGCTTAACCACCTGCCGCGGCGGAAGGTTGTCAACGACGTGCTCGGAGGACAGGCGATCGTAGTCACCTGGTGTGACGCTTGTCACAGCGGCATCGTCTATGAACGGGTCGTCGAGGGGCGCACGCTGACTCTGGCCGTGTCCGGCCAACTGTGGAAGGATAGCATGGTCCTCTACGATCAAGAAACGCTAACGTTTTGGTCTCAGCTTGCCGGCGAAGCGAAATATGGCCCCCTCACCGGGAGCCAGCTGCGCAGGATCCCCTCTGTCATTACGGACTGGGAATCGTGGTGCCGTCTGTATCCCCAAAGTACCGTCCTGTTTCTGCCGTCTGAGCACCGGCACTTTCGCCGTGATTTTTATCATCAGCCCGAAAACTTTGTCCTGGGGATCAGTGACGGCCAGCGCGCCAAAGCGTGGGGGTTGGACGTGCTGCGTCGCAATGCCGTCCTGAATGACGAGTGGAAAGGCCAGCCTGTGCTGGTCGTGTTCGACGCGGCCCGTGCCACGGCCGCCTTATACGAACGACGACTGGCGGCGACGGTGCTGACGTTTCGCTTGGCTGGAGACAAAGTGGTGGATGAGCAGAGCGGCAGCAGCTGGAACCGTGTGACCGGAGAAGCCGAGACAGGGCCGTTCCGCGGCCGTTGCTTGCGTCGCTTGTCGGCTGTGCTTGCTACCCGGTCGGCCTGGAATGCCTTCTATCCGTAATCGGCCTTGGATCCGCCTGGCGTGGCGCCCAGGAGATGCTCGGGCGCGCACGGCAGGCAGACGAAAGAATCACTCGCGGGTTTCGCGGAAGCGGTAGCCGACGCCACGCACTGTTTCGATCAGATCCGAAGCGCCCAGTTTCTTGCGCAGCGTCTTGATGTGTACGTCGATGGTGCGTTCGAGGACAATCGCGCCTTCGCCGATGGCGGCGTCCATGAGTTGATGCCGTGTGAAGGCCCGGCCCGGCTGGCGCAGCAGACACTCCAGCAGACGGAACTCCGTCGGCGTCAGCTCCAGTTCGCGTCCTTCGGCGTAGGCGCGATGTCGCACTCGATCGATGCGCACGCCGAGATGCTCGACCACGTCCACCGGATCGGCAACGCCTTCAATACGACGTTGAATCGCCTTGATGCGCTGGAGCAACACTTTGACATGGAACGGCTTGGTCACATAGTCGTCTGCTCCCAATGAGAAACCGACGATTTGATCGGTTTCTTCGGCCTTGGCGCTGATGATGATGATGGGGATGTCGCGTGTTCGCTCGCCGCTGCGCAGTTCGCGGCACACGTCGAAGCCGCTCAGCCGCGGCAGCATAATGTCGAGCAAGATCAGGTCTGGCAACAGGGTCTGGGCCTTGCGCAGTCCTTCTTGACCATCGTGGGCCACAATCGTCTCGTAGCCTTCGCGTCGGAGGTTGTATTCCAGCACATCGGTCAGGCCGCGCTCGTCTTCGATGATGAGGATGCGCAGGCGCGGCGTGGGGGGCGTCGGGGTATTGGACGCAGCTGCAACCATCGTTCCCTCCATTGTTCCCTCTCCTTTTTACCCGAACCGTCCGGTGATATAGTCCTCGGTCTGTTTGACCAACGGTCGTGTATATAGCTGATCGGTTGGGCCGGATTCGATGAGCCGGCCCTGGAAGAAAAAGGCCGTCTGGTCGGAGACGCGGGCGGCCTGTTGCATGTTATGCGTCACAATAACGATGGTGTAATCGCGTTTCAGTTCGAAAATCAGGTCTTCGATGCGTGCCGTCGAGGCTGGATCCAGGGCCGAGGCCGGCTCATCCAAGAGCAAGACTTCTGGATCGGTGGCCAAGGCGCGGGCGATGCATAAACGCTGCTGTTGGCCGCCGGACAGGTTCAGGGCTGAATCGTCGAGGCGGTCCTTGACCTCGTCCCACAACGCCGCTCCTCGTAGACAGCGCTCGCAGATTTCGTACAGCTGCGCCCGGCTGCGGACGCCCGCCACCCGCGGACCGAACACTACGTTCTCGAAGATGCTCTTGGGAAAGGGGTTTGACTTCTGGAACACCATGCCCACGCGCCGCCGTAACTCCGCCAGATTGACGTTGCGTCCGTAGATCTCCTCGCCGTCGAGAAGGATTTCGCCGGTGTGCCGCGTACCTTCGATCAGATCGTTCATGCGATTGAGCGAGCGCAGAAACGTCGATTTGCCACAGCCGGATGGTCCGATCAGGGCCATCACCGACCGCTCCGGCACGTCCAGCGACACGTCGAAAAGGGTTTGGTTGGTCCCGTACCAAAACGACAGGTTACGGACTTGGAACTTGGACCGCACCCCCGCTCCGTTCGAGGGTTTGCGGCCAGCCAAATGACGCTCCGAGAGAATGGCGGTGTAAGATAGAGTGGACATAGAAACACTCAAGCGGCTGTCGGCGCCGCGTCCTTGCTTTTCTCCGGGATTGCACAAGCGGGGGTATTCTAGGAGATGAATGTGTGGATTTGATGAAGATGTGAGGGAGAATTGACAATGCCGCGTAAAGCCAGAGAACAGGAGTCAGGAAGCCAAGCCAGCGATACAATCTGGAGCCCATCGGCCAGCGACATGCCTTCGAGATACTCCATCGCTAAAAAGACGACTTGATTGTCCTCGCCGACCTGATGAAACGATGGCCATGACAACCTCTCAACCCACATTGTTCGGACGAGCAGGATTGCGTAACCCTGGCGAGCGGGGGGTGTGAGCATGGCGAGCGGGGGGTGTGAGCATGGCGAGCGGGGGGTGTTAACCCCCCGCTCGCCTCGGAACTAAACGGCGTCTTGGGCTGCTGGAAGACGGATGGTGAACGTGGTGCCTTGCCCCGGCCGGCTGGCGGCGTGGACGCTGCCGCGCATGGCCTGGACCAGGTGCTTGACGATCGACAGACCCAGGCCGGTGCCGCCCAATTCGCGCGAACGCGCCTTGTCCACGCGGTAGAAGCGTTCAAAGATGCGTGGCAAATCGGCCTCGGGAATGCCAATGCCGGTGTCGGCCACTTCCAGGCATACCTGCTCCCCCTCGCGCCGCCAACGCACCGAGACTCGGCCACCTTGGGGCGTGTATTTGACGGCGTTGTCGAGCAGGTTATCGAGGATCTGCTCCAGGGCTTCCTCGTCCGCCCAGACCGCCAGCGCCTGGTCGCCGCCCGGCGGTATCATCTCGAAGATTTGTCCCTTGGCTTCGGCGCGCGGGCGATGCCGCTCCATGCATGCCTGAACAACTTCGCAAACTGGGAGCGGCTGAAACTCAAACAGCTCTTCGCCGGATTCGATGCGGGCGAGGCTGAGCAGGTCGAGAATCAATGCGTGCAAACGATTGCTCTGGCTGTCGAGCTGTTCCAGAAAAGGACGGCGGTGCTGAGGATCGTCTACCGCGCCATCGAGCAATGTTTCCACGCACGCCTTGATGATCGATAACGGCGTCTTCAACTCATGGGAGACGTTGGCGACAAACTCCTGACGCAAACGTTCCAGGCGACGCAGCTCGGTGGTATCGTGCAGCACCAAGACGGCGCCGCGTGGCGGCAGTCCCGGCAGCCGCGCGGCGTGAACAGTCAGGCTGCGCATGTTGGGGCCGTTCCAGCTCAGTTCCTCGTGCTGCGGCTCGGAATTATCGAGGGCGCGCTGCACCACCTCGAGAAGAGGTCGTTGGCGAACGACTTCCCACAAACGGCGGCCCACGGGCGCTTGCCAGGGCAGACCAAGCAGCTGCGTGGCCCGTTCGTTGGCATAAAGAATGCGTTGGTTGGCATCGAGAGCGACCACGCCCTCAACCATGCCGCTGAGAATGGTGCGCAGCTGTTGCCGGTCTTCTTCCAACCGGGCGATACGCGCATCCAGTTGATCGCTCATGCGGTTAAAGGCCGCTATCAGCTCGCCGATTTCATCCTGTCCATCGGTGAAAATGCGTTGGCCGCTGTTGCCTTCGCCGATCTTGCCGGCCACGCCGATGAGCGCGCGAAGAGGCCGGTCCCACTGGCGCATCAGCCGTACACTGAGTGCAAAGTTCGCCAGCACAGTGACGGCTGCGGCACAGCCGATTAGGAGAAGTAAGCGCCATCGGGTCTCGCCGTCTTTCACCATCGGAATGGCCAGCAAAGCCCAAAGGGCAAGGATAGCCAAGAAAAGCAGGGTAAACGAGGAGAAAAGGCGGCGAAACATCGACAATCCGGGAAAAGATCAATCAGCGTGGCTGGCCAGCACGATACGTTTGCCCGAGGCCACGCGGATACCGAAATTCAACACCATGACAACGACAAGCAAGACCAAGGCCGCTCCCCACGCCTGGCGGTGCCAGTCCTCGTAGGGGCTGACGGCATAAGTGAAGATGTAGACCGGAATCGAGGGCGTAAAATCATTGGGCGAGCGCGGCCAGAACGTGTTGTTGTTGGCAGTCAACAACAAGGGGGCCGTCTCGCCAGCCACCCGAGCTATGGCTAAGAACACGGCCGTAATGATCGACGGCAAAGCTGCCGGCACGACGACCCACAATACTGTTTGTGCATGGCTGCCGCCCAAGGCGTAGCTAGCTTGGCGAAGGGACTGCGGCACCAGCTTCAGCGCTTCCTCGGACGCCCGCAGGACCACAGGGACCATCATGACTCCTAAGGCGAACGCTCCCGCCCAGGCAGAAAACGTTACCTGCTTGTCGGTTAGGTCGCTCATCGGTTTGACGACAAGGTAGTAACCGAATAAGCCGATGACGATGGAAGGCACTCCGGCGAGCAATTCGCCGATAAAGCGCACCGTCGGACCGATCCGGTCGCAGCGATACTCCGCCAGGTAGATGGCCGCCAACAGCCCCATGGGGATAGCGAACAGGGCGGCCAGGCCCACCAAGAGAAAACTGCCGTACAGGGCGTTGGCGATGCCGCCGCCTTTCTGGCCGACGGGGGCCGGCAACTTGGTGAAAAAGTCCAGACTCAAGGCCCCGGCGCCTTGCACCACCAGATAGACGAGGATCAGGAACAGAAAACCAACCGTCATCGCCAGACACATCCCCAGCAAGCCGGTCATGAAGCGATCTATCCACAAATTGAGGCGGACGTTTGCACCCAGCCGCAGCTGCGCCAAACCCGACGGCGTCCGTTGCCAAGGATGAGCTGGTGCATTCGCCTCCACATTCCGCGAGGAACTGGGAAGGGGAGCGGTTTCTTGCACGGCCCTTCGGGGCAGCAAACGCCTCTTCCAACCGCGCCAAACGCCGCTAGGATGGGCCGCACGCCAGATCAAGAGACGGGCCAGAGAATTGACGGCAACGGTGACGAGCATCAACACCAGTCCTAACTCAACCAAACAAGAGAGATAGAGGTCGTAGTCCGCCTCCGTGAACTGGTTGGCAATGACGCTGGCAATGGAATTGCCCATTGCGAACAGCGAAAAGCGGATTTCCGTCTTGTTGCCGATGAGCATGGTGACGGCCATCGTTTCCCCCAAGGCCCGCCCCAGGGCCAGAAAACATCCGCCGATGATACCCGGTCGGGCATAGGGCAACACCGCGCCAGATGGTCTGCCAGCGTGTGGCCCCCATCGCCAAAGCCCCCTGCCGCTGCGAGCGGGGAACGGCGCGAATGACATCGAAAGACACCGACGCCACATAGGGCACAATCATGATGGCAAGGACCAAGCCGGCGGGGAGAAGCCCTACTCCGCCCAGGTTGGGCCCTCCGGCAGCGGTAAGAAGCCGTTGGAGGATCGGTGCCAGGACGAACAGGCCCCAGAAGCCGTAGACCACGCTGGGGACGACGGCCAACATCTCCACCAGAAACGAACCGACGCGGCGCAGCCAACGCGGCGCGATCTCCGCCAAGAACACAGCTGTGCCCAGGCCCAGCGGTACGGCAACGAGCATGGCAATGGCGGAAGTGGCGATCGTGCCCCACACGAACGCCAAGGCGCCGAATTGGCGATGGCTCGATTCTGGGTCCCACGTTTTGCTGACGAAAAAACGAAGGCCGACGGTCTGAATCGCCAACCACGACTGCCAAACGAGCACAACCACAAGCAACAGAGAAAGGACGATCACCAACAGGGCCGCACCCTGGCACACGTGCTCAAACCCCTTATCGGCCAGACGCCGCCAACGTCGCCTCGGCAGGGCAAAGCGGTCCCATTGGCGCCTTGGGGGAGCTGCTTTGCCCATTGTTGCTTTCGCGTCCGAACTGGTCATGTTCTGCTCCGCTGCCCCCGCAAGAAGACGGCGACGTGCTGGTTCACGGGACAATCTGGATGCCCGCCAATTTCTTCTCGGCCCGCTCCACTAATCCCGCAGGCAAAGGCGTGTAATGGAGTTCCTCGCAATACTTTTGACCGTCGTGTATCACCCAGCGGAGAAAGTCGAGGATTAGCTGACCTTTGCTGGCCGGTAAGGTATTATACAGGACTGCCCAGGTCGTACCACTGATGGGATAGCTGTCCTTACCTGGCCCATTCGTCAAAGAATAGCGAAGGTCGTCGGGGATCTCTTTCAAGAGGGCCTCCGCCGCCGTCTTAACAGACTGCAACGTCGGCTTGACAAACACGCCTTCCCTGTTCTGGACTTCGCCGACGCTCATCTGGTTTTGCAAAGCGTATTCCAATTCCACATAACCGATGCTGCCTTGCGTTCGTTTCACTTGGCCGGCCACGCCTTCATTGCCTTTCTGGCCGATGCCTGTCGGCCAATTGACCGACGTTCCGAAGCCGACTTTCTCTTTCCATGCGGGACTGACTTTGGACAGATATTCGGCCCACACGTAGGTCGTGCCGCTGCCGTCGGAGCGATGAATGACCACTATGTCCTGATCGGGCAAAGGAACGTTGCGATTAAGGTCGCGCAACGACGGGTCGTTCCATTTCGTGATCTTACCGAGATAGATGTCGGCCAGCACCGGCCCAGTGAATTTCAACGGTCCTTCGATTCCCGGCAAGTTGTAGGTCGCCACGACAGCGCCCAGGACCAACGGGATGTGAACGGCCTCGCCGCCGGCTTCCCGGCACTTGCTCAGCTGCTCTTCGTTCATCGGCCCATCAGTGCAGCCGAAATCAAACGTCTTGGCCGTCATCTGTTGAATGCCGCCGCCGGAGCCGATGGACTGGTAGTTGACTTCTACTCCCGTTGCCTTTTTGTATTCGTCCGCCCATTTCGACATCATCGGGTAAACGAAAGTGGAGCCGCCGGCATTCAGACGTTTGCCGTCGCCGCCGCATCCCGACAGAACCAAGAGCGAACTCAACGCCAGCACAACTCCGCCCATCTCAAACCGAATACGTTTCATTTCTCTTCCCTTGTAAGGCGTGGTAGACCCTATCAATCCGTTGCTGTCCTTATTTCTCCCGCGATGCTATCGAATCGCTATGGGCAGAATGTGAAAAAAATATTATGATTCTGTGAAGAAGTCCCCATTCTTACTCTCTTTATGGTGTATGTCCCCCCCCCGGTTGTTCTCTGGCGAGCGGTGGGTGTTAACCCCCGGTTGTTCTCTGGTGAGCGGGGGGTGTTAACCCCCCGGTTGTTCTCTGGCGAGCGGTGGGTGTTAACCCCCCGGTTGTTCTCTGGCGAGCGGGGGGTGTTAACCCCCCGGTTGTTCTCTGGCGAGCGGGGGTGTTATACTGGGCACGGTTGAATTGGGCACAATTGCCCCCCACCCCAGCCCTCCCCCACCAGGGGGGAGGGAGAAAAGAGGCTCCCTCCCCCCTGGTGGGGGAGGGTTGGGGTGGGGGGAATGGTGCTCCCTCCCCCCTGGTGGGGG
>JAJPIY010000320.1 GCA_021324515.1 Planctomycetota bacterium | reverse complement strand
GGGAGGGTTAGGGTGGGGGGTTAGGACTCCTTGTCTGCATTGTACTTACCCCCCCCACCCCAGCCCTCCCCCACAAGGGGGGAGGGAGTTTTGGTTTTCCCTCCCCCACAAGGGGGAGGGAGTTTTGTCCATTAGCCCTAAAAAGAGAAAAAAGCTCCGGAGCAGGTAGGCGAAGGCGAGTTGTGCCAAATTCAACCGGGGGGCAATATTGTGCCAAATAACAGTCTTTTTTCTCTTTCCGTGCTTGGCCCCCCTTGGCATTTGGAGCCGGTCATTGCTTACGAAAGAGCATCGCGGGGCAACAAGGGAATCGGCAAGCTCACAGGGGAACCTGGCGAACCCACAGGAGAACCTGGCGAGCCAGAGGAACCTGGCGAACCCACAGGAGAACCTGGCGAGCCAGAGGAACCTGGCGAGCCGCCGGGTTTAACCCGGCGGTTCACCAGCGGCGTCCGCACGGCTGGCTCCACGGGGCGGGCAGCAAGATCGAACCATTGGCATTCGCCCTCGCGCAGGGCGGTTAGGCCAATCCAATGCAACACCGGCTCTTCATCATGGTCGAGGTCGAAGACGACCGTTGTCGGTGTGCCATCGAAGAAATACAGCCGGCCTTGCCGGCCTTCCCGCCGAAGCGAGAAGCGGCGGACGCGATGGCCGGGCAAACGGGTTAAGGAAGCATCTTTGTCCGGCAAGGGAAAAATGATCAGGTCCACCAGCTTCTCGCGCGCCCCGGCCAGGTGGCGGCCCAAACCGAGCAAACGCTGACCATGTTTACAGAAAGCTGTCAGACCGACCGCGGCAGGGCGGCCATCAGGCCAGAGAAGCTGATAACCTTCGTAGGGAATGCCCTCTTCAACATGGTCACGGGAAGGATCACGACGAAGAAGCACTCGTAAAGTGCGCGACATCCGAAACCCTCTACTTAGGGGTGCAAAAACCAACGGCTGCTTACCTAACCTCTCATCTCCGGCCGCCGGGTTTAATCCGGCGGCTTCCTTGCTTATTCATTCCCCTGCACATACCGCGCCGTGGAAAACAACAGCAACTTTTCAATCTAGGTAAATTGTATAGGTTACAAAAGATAGGGGCCAGGCCGAACAGGATCACGGCCTTGCCCTTGAGACGCTTCATGGGCAGGAAGTATCGTTTAGAGGGATTTTGCCGACGAGAGAATTGTTCACGACTTGCAATATCAGTAGAGAGAGGGGAGGAGATAGTGCCAGGGATAGGGAGTGCCCAGCACTTGGCACTATACCTTCTTGGCACTACTCCCTACCAGGATGCAGTCGGCGTGTGGGAAAACAGTTTCTCAGCCAAGTAAACCGATGTACCAATTGGCGATGCGAAAGATGGCAACGATGATGACGAGAGCGACGAACCCGTAGACGGTGTAGCCCGCCAGGCTGGTCAGGGCGGCCAGCCGTCGGCCTGCTTCTTCCTGATAATGCTCCGCTTGATGAGCGAGGACTTGATCCAGTGTGCCGGATTCCTCGGCGACGGCGAGCATGTGCAGAAAGTCCTCCGGAAACAGTCCGCTTCGGGCCAGGGCCAAGGTCAGATCCTCGCCGCGGTGCAGTTCCGTTTCGATCTGTTCCGCACGAGCCAGGAAGGCCGAGTTGCCCGTAGCGGACAAGCTCAAGCGCATCGCCTGGACGATCGACATGCTCGTTTCCGTTGTCAGGCGCAGGGCCATGCAGAAGCGCGTCAATGCCAACGCCTGCAAACAGGGACCGAGGGCCGGCAGGCGGAGCAGAAACATTTCCACCGCCGCCGCGCCGCCCAGGCGCCGTGTTAGCAGCCAGTAGAGGGCGGCCAATCCACTCAAGAAAGCGCCGACGCCGCCGAGGAAGATCAGCGCCCCGGAAGGCCCGGCCAGGCCGAGCCCGAGCGGATCGAGCGGCTGGCCGCCACGCGATTGGGCGATCAGCCCCATGATGAGGATCAGCCCAGCCAACACAAAGACGGCCAGTACGAATTCCGTGATCGGCCAGGCACTTTGCGCGAGGAACTGCCGCCACAGCGTGCGTTGGCGGAGGAAGTATTTCTCCAGTTCGCCGAATACCTCGGCCAACATACCAGTGTTTTCGCCGACCCGCGCCAGCGCCAAAAAGAGCGGCGGAAAGGCAGCTTGCTCGCGCCGCAACGCCTCTTCCAAACTGTCGCCGCGCTCCAGGGCGGCGGCGATGCGGCCGGCCACGGGACGTATCCGCGCCGCGCCGCTTTTGGCCTGATGGCGGAAAGCCTCGACCAGCGACAACCCCGCGCCGAGATAGTGCCGCAGCGAACGGCACAGCTCGATCCCATCCGACAGCGATAGCCGTGATGACCGAAACATAAATCTCCTAGGGGCTAAGGGCTAACGGACAAAACTCCCTCCCCCCTTGTGGGGGAGGGCTGGGGTGGGGGGCGAAGTACAATGCAGACAAGGAGTTCTAACCCCCCACCCTAACCCTCCCCCACAGGGGGGGAGGGAACAAATACAACTCCCTCCCCCACAAGGGGGGGAGGGAACAAATACAACTCCCTCCCCCACAGGGGGGAGGGAAAAGTCCGCCAGCCCTAAGGGCTAGAGCTGCACTTTCTGTGATTTTCGTATACTCGCATGCCCGAAAACTTGCGAAAAACCGCTTCTTCCAGTGTAAGAAAATCCCCGAAAGGTGCAGCATAATGTCGAGTGCTCCTGTTTCTTCCCTAGCCCCTAGTTCTTAACCCCCAGCCCCTCTTCAAATTGTATAATGCCGGCATGGATATCTACGATCCCCGTTATCTAGCTGGCATTTTGTTTTTCAACGCTCACGATTACTTCGAGGCCCACGAAGCCTGGGAAGATCTGTGGTCGGAGAGCCACGGTGCGGAGCGGCGTTTCTACCAGGGCTTGATCCAGGCGGCGGTGGCCTTGTTTCATTTCAGCAACGGCAACCTGGGCGGCGCCGTCAAACAATATCGCTCCAGCTACGATTACATGAAAACGTGCGGCTCGCCGTTTCTCGGACTGGACGTAGATGACTTTTGGCGGCAGATGGCTGGCTGTTTCGGGCCGCTGTTGAACACTGCCACGCCGGAGCGCAGTTTGCGGCCGGACCCAGAGAAGCTGCCGGTCCTTCGGCTCGATCCGCCGCCGGAGAGCTGGCCGGACCCCGAGGCGTTCCTCCGCGAAGAGTAGTAGGACTTATTTGTGAACGACACTGCTGCCTCTGTTTCGCTTGTCGCCGCGCGGCCGACTTCCGTTCGTCATTTCGTATTGGCGGCGTTGTGTTTCATCACCACTATCAGCTACATCCAGCGCAATAGCCTCGGCGGCGCGGAGACGACGATTCGCGCCGACTTGTATCTGGAACGCAACGACACGGGCACGGCAATGGGTGTATTCTTTCTGACCTACGCCTTGTGTCAAGTGCCGAGCGGTTGGCTGGCCCAGCGCTGGGGGGGGCGACGCGCTTTGACGCTTTACGCGGCAGGCTGGTCGATGATGATGGCCTTGACCGCTGCGGCCCCAAGTCTGCCGGTCCTTATCGGCGCACGCGGGCTGATGGGAGCGTTTCAGGCCGGTATTTTCCCCTGCGCCACGATGATCCTGGCCGCGTGGTATCCGGCCACGCGGCGTGGCTTCACTTCGGCCATGCTCAACAGTTTCATGCTTATCGGCGGCGTCCTTGCCTCTTGGCTAACGGCCAAGCTGATTGGGCCGCTCGGCTGGCGTTGGCTGTTTTTGCTCTACGCCGTGCCGGGCCTGGTGTGGGCGGCGTGGTTTGCCGGCTGGTTCCGCAATCGGCCCCAGGAGCATCCGTCCGTGAACGCGGCGGAGCTGGCGCTGCTTTCTTCCCCGGAGGGATCGCAACCGAAGGCGGATTGCTCGACCCCGGTGCCCTGGCTAGCGATTTTTCTCAGCCCGGCGCTGTGGTTGATTTGCCTCCAACAGTTCTGCCGCGCAGGCACCTTACGTTTCTTCGATATGTGGCTGCCGACCTATTTGCAGGAAGTGCGTGGCCAATCGGTGACGACGGCCAACTACTGGACCAGTCTACCGTTGTTGGCCGGCGTTGTCGGCGGTCCGATCGGCGGGATGCTCTCGGATTGGGTATTGATACGCACTGGCAGCCGCCGCGCCGCCCGGCAAGGCGTGACGATCGGCAGCATCGTGGTCGCCCTGATTTTGTACGGACTGGCCTTCCAGGCTGCGGACGTAGAAGGGGCGATGCTTTGGGTCAGCCTTGGCGTGTTCATCTGGACTTTCTCGTCGCCTTGTGCCTACGCGCTGACGATGGATGTGGGCGGCCGCAATCTCGGCGTTATCTTCGCCACCATGAATATGGCCGGTAATCTGGGCGCGTGGGCCTTTACCACGTTTCTGCCCCGCGTCGTGGAAGGGCAGGTTTGGGACCGAGCCTTGCTCCTTTTCGCTGCTATGCAGATCGTCGCCATCGCCTGTTGGCTCTGCCTCAATCCCAACGGCGTTCTCGGCTATCCCTCTGAGCCGCAACCGAACGGGCCGAAAACGTGAGCACCGGACCTCAGAGTTGACAGAAAAAACGATCGGGCACGAGCCGGTTGGCCATAAGTCCCCAAACGATGATCGAGGGACTTGGCCCAGTTTGAAACAGCGAACGGCCCTGCCCCCGAGCGCAAACCAGCTTGCCCCCAAGGGGATGGCTTGCTAGATTAGATTCTACTGTGGACCCATAGGAAGAAAGACTTATCTCAGGAGTGTGCCGAACTTAACCGTGGTCTAAGGACTGTGGACCCATTGAAGTTTCAAAGAGCACGAGGGCAGGAAAACCCATGGCACGACGCATTCTCAATCGCAAAGACCTCCGCGCCGATTATGAAGCGGCCGAACGCCGCAAGCACGAGGACGAAGAAGACGAACTCGAGGAGGAAGAGGAAGAAGAAGCCGACGAGTTAGAAGACGATATCGAAGCCGAAGAGGAAGACGACGAAGAGGAAGAGGAGGACGAGGAAGTAGCGCCCAAGAAGAAGAAGGCCGCTTCCAAGGAGGGCAAACCCAAACGGTCGCGCACGGCCAAGCAGGTACGCATGCGGGTCGTTTGGGGTGTATTCAACAACTCCAATCAGTGCGTGGCCAAATTCGACTATCCCAAGCGCAAAGAGGCGGAGGAACATGCGGCCAAGCTGGCTGCCGCCAAGACTCCGCCCCAACCGTTCTTCGTCCAGCCTGTTAAGGAGCCGATCGAGGAGAAGAAAGAATAAAAACGCCCGAGGGGATGCCGCACGTTCGGCATCCCCTCGGGATGAAGATTTATATCAAATCAATCCCTTGTGGGTCCCCACTGCCTGCTCAATGGGCGGGCTTGCTCGTTGAGCGAGCGTTGTTTCCATCTGCCTTGGGCACAGCGACCAAAGGAAGATGGGGCGTTCGAGCATAGCGGTCGCTAGTGGGGCACCGTAGAGGCAGAGGCATTCGGGGCCGGGGTCTCGGCACCCTTCAAAGGCAAAAGTTCCTGACGGTAAATCGGCACGTCACGCGGCGCCTCGATACCCAGACGAATTTTGCCCCGGTCGATGTCAACGACCGTGATACAGATATTGTCCCCGATATAAATCTTCTCACCTAACTTTCGGCTCAGGACCAACATATCGCTACCCTCCTACGAGCGAAGCAGTGGTTGACTTGCTGCACAATTCTACGCCATGAAAGGCCGCCGCGATGGCAAGGCAATGACATTTTTGCCCCCTGTCTCCTCCTCAGGATCGTGGAACATCCCTTTCGCTTGGCTTTGCTCGCCGGAGCCGTATATCGAGTACAATCCATAAGGTCCAATTTGTAAGCAAGTTGCGCGCCAAATCGCTGGTGCAGCCAAGCTAGGTGCCCAGCACCGGTCGGCGGGGAGATTGCCTGGCGACAGCTATGCCCCGTTTCGTCAGCTGCTGATGGGACACTCAGTTTGTTATTCTCGCCGGCGTGACAGGCCGCTGAGGAAAATGCCAGACGACCGCGGCGGCCCAACGAGCGCTTTGGTCGTCGCGATCATAACGATAGGTTGATCTCCACAAGGTTGAAACTGCTCACGCCTGGACATTCGCCCGACGAAGTGACGCCGACGAGTTGGGCTGCGCGATGAACAATGGTGAACATACCAGGAAATAGGGGGGCATACGTCGCACGGATCTGATGACGCCTCTTTCCCCTTCCCCCTCAGGGGGGGAAGGGAAGGCCGTTCCTAATCCAGCCGGAGGCAATAGAGTAGGGTTGCTGAGTGGCCAACCACCTAACCGCCTAATCCCCTACTCCCGGGACGTGGTCGTGGTCACGACCTGAACACAGTTGAGCAGTTGGCGTCCGTCCAAAAGCGGCAAGATGGTCTCCTGGGCCAACTGCTTGAGGTAGTAGCTGGTCACCTGGCCCTGGATGGTGACCGTAGTGTCGCTTTCGGCGAGGGTGAGTTTGCGCAGCGCCGGGATGGGACTGCGGCACAACGCCAGGGCCAATCGAGATTGTTCCAGAGTCGAGCCGGACATGACAATCATGCTCCTTGCTTCCCTGAACGACTCGGCGAAGAGATTTCCTTGTCAGACTATCTTAGGCGCGCGTCTCACTCAAAGCAAGGGCCTCCCGCTGGAGACAGGGTGCCGCTGGATGTGAGATGTGAGCGAGCGGGGCTTTCCTCTTTCCTGAGCCGCCGGAGCCGCCGGAGCCGCCGG
>JAJPIY010000336.1 GCA_021324515.1 Planctomycetota bacterium | reverse complement strand
GCGTCGGCCCATTTCTTCCACTGCTCGTCGTCGATCTTCTGATCGTCTCGGTTCGGCGCCATTTCAACGCTCAAGGGGTCTGGTTTCGTGCGCGAGGCCGCTCGGCTGTTCCATTGGTGGTTGAGTTTTTCCAGATCGGCCCGCAAAATACGAATGAGGTCGAGCGATTCCTGAGTGCTGGGCGGCCGCTCCCGATTATTGGCGTCGAGCAAGTTGGCTTCATAGTCGGCTAATTTTTTGCTCGCTTGGTCGATCGCCTCCTCTGGCGTCTCCGGCGGCTTTTCCTTGCGGTCGAGGCCTTTCTCTTCGGGCAGGAGGGGGGCTTGCACACCCTGATCCAGTGTTTCATGTTCCCCTCGGCCGGCTGGACGCCGTTCCGACTGCGCCGGCAGGAGGCTTTCCTTTTTCTGCCCCATTTGCTTCTCGATCAGCGGCTTGATGTCGCTGATGGCAGCCCGGCATTCCTCGGCCTGGTGCAATTGAGCAGTCCATTCGCGGAGGCTTTTCATGTCGAGATAATACGACCACACGCCGAAAATGGTGCCGCCCAGCAATAGGACCATGGTGGCCACAACCAGGCCTAGACCAAGCATCAGTTTGTGGCGAATACGCCATCGCGAGGCCACGCTCGCACCCTCCCCCAGACCTTCCGGTTCACCCGGTCGGCATTGTCCGGCACATGAAGCCACGCGACTGTAACAAAAGCTGTGGAAGAAATGGAGACCAACTTTTTTAGGCGGCGAAGGAGCGAAGAAGTGAAACGGCGGCGAGCCGGGGGGATTGGCAAACGGCCGAAAGGTTAGATGGTCTTTGGGGACCATCTAACCTTACAACCCTCTGACTGCTTCCCTTGCTACGGCATGACGCCGCCGTGGACGCGCTCGGGTGTCAAGTGCGAGGGCATATCATTGAACCAGATACGTTCCCACTCGTACTCAATCTGCCGTAAGTCCTCGGATTGATTGAGCAGCTCGAGCACCCGACGATTCGGGTCCGACGAATAGATGTTGATAAAGCACCCGGCTTGGCCGAGAAGGAACGCCGACGCCGCGATCCCAAGCAACAAACGCCGCATGTCAACCTCCGAGGCTGGAGACGGGAACGATCTCAGCGATTATATCGGTTGCTGCGATTCTAAACTTGAGGCGGCTTGTGCCGAGATTGCCGATTAGGGGGCCTTGCGAGTGCGGTGCGGCTTGGACCGCGCTTTGCCATCAGAATGGCTTCCTCTCAAGCCGTGGGCAGTCCCAGCCATCAACTCTTCTTCCGGCAGAGGCGTCGGCAAGTGCGTCAAGTTGCGGACACGCTCTTCCATCTCTTTGCCGGGCTTGAAAGTGACGACGTATTTAGGCGGTACATCGACGCGCTCGCCGGTACGGGGATTGCGCGCCTTGCGGGCCTTGCGCTGTTTGACTTCAAAGACGCCGAAGTTGCGTAGTTCGATCCGGCCTACTTCCAACAGCGTTTCTACGATCGCGTCGAAAGTGTGCTGGACGATTTCTTTGGTCTTCAGTTGAGTCAAGCCGAGCTTGTCCGCTATTTGCTTGACGATCTCTTTTTTAGTCACGGAACCCTTCTCCTGGAGAACATACCGGCCACGCCGGCCGAACCATCATGGAGTGCTTCAACTGTAAAGGGGACAGGGATTAATGTCAAGGGTCAAGGAGAAAAAGACCTCCGCGCGCCCTCAATATACGCAATCCCGCTTGCCTCAATTGAGCGGCCTCATTCTGGACAAAAAGATCGTTTTGCTCTTGCAAGGAGGTCACCGATTGAACAAAATAATCTTTGTGTTGTTCTCGCCTTGCCGTTTTGGTGGATGCTCGTGGAATACCTACCTTGACGCTTTCTCGATGACGTGCGACGATAAAGAAAACGCACTGCGTCACCTACCTCACGGGCTTTGAGACCGCCTTTATAAACCGCGAGTATATTTCATGGCGTGCAAACCATCCGGCGGCAGCTGCTTGCTCTTGTGTCTCAGCTTGCTTGTCCTGATCGGCTGTCGGGAACAGGAACAGATACGCTCTTATCTGGCGCCGAAAGAAGCGCTGCCAGAACTCCCTGCGCGGCGGATGCTGGCGGTCATGGTTCGGCATGGTCCGGATGTTTGGTTCTTCAAATTCGAGGGCCGGAAAAAAGACGTCTCCGCGCACGAGGCCGACTTCGACGCCCTCCTTCACTCGGTCCATTTCCCGGACCAGGAGGGCGCTCCGATCACCTGGACCAATCCGCCTGGTTGGCGACGCCGCATGGGGCCGCCACCGCGCTTTGCTACCCTGTATACAGGCCCCAAGAGCAAGCGGCTGGAGATCACCATTACCCGGCTTGGCCCGGAAGCCGCCGATGTGCGGCAAAACCTGGATCGCTGGCGCGGCCAGCTCGGTCTAGGGCCGCTCAGCGACGCCGAGTTCAACCAGTTGGTCAATAACAGCGAAGTGGACGGGAATAAGGCCACGCGCGTGGATTTCGTAGGTGTGCTCAAGGAAGATGCTCCACCGCCGCTACCCCGTTCGCCGCAGCAGCGTCCCCAGGCAGAACAGCTCCCCTTGAAGTTCACTACGCCGGAGGGCTGGGAAGCTCAGCCGCCGATGACGAAGCAGGGCATTCCTGTCCCTGTTGTCTTTCGCATTGCGGCTGAGGGCGGCGAGGCTGAAGCGACGGCCCTGCCGTTGCCCGGCCAAGGTGGCAGCGTCAGCGCCAACATCAACCGTTGGCGCCGACAGATAGGGCTTCCTCCCGCCGACGAAGAGGAAATCGCCCGCAGTTTGCGCTCCTTGCAAGTGGGCGATAGCAAGGCTGTCTACGTCGATCTCATTGGGGACCAGAAACGCATTCTCGGCGCCATTCTGCCCCACGGCAAGGAAACCTGGTTTTTCACCCTGAAGGGGCCGCCGGACGTGGTCGGCAAAGAGAAAGCCCATTTCGAGGCGTTTGTGGCGTCCGTCCGATTCCCTGCGGAAGGAGAAAATGCGCATGAGTGAAACATCCATCCAAGCTCGGGCCAACCCGGTCCCTGTTCTGCCCGAACGCGCCCCGTCACCTCGCCTCAGCCGCTTCCGTTACCTCCGCAAAGGGCTTCGCGCGCTGGCTTCGTTGCGGTTGACTGTCTTTCTGTTCGTCCTGTCGATGTTCCTCGTCTTTTGCGGCACGCTGGCGATGATGGACCACGGCCTATGGGCGACGCTCTCGCAATATTTCCGTGCCTTCCTGGCCTGGATCCCGCTGCAAGTTTTCGTGCGCTTGGGCCAGGTCTTCTTCGGCGTGCCGACGAGCTGGCACGTCGCCGGCAGTTTCCCTTTCCCTGGCGGCTGGACCTTGGGCGCGGCTTTGCTCGTCAACTTACTGGCTGCCCACATCGTCCGTTTTCGATTCACCTGGAAGCGCGCCGGCATTCTCCTGTTGCACACGGGCCTCCTTCTCTTGATGCTCGGTGAACTGGTGACCGGCCTGTTCGCCGTCGAAGGTGTCATGACCATCCCCGTAGACGGTTCGTGCAATTACGTTGAAAACACCGATCAGATGGAGTTGGCGTTTGTCTGGCCTGCCGACGCCCATAACGATCATGTCGTCGTCGTTCCGGATGATCTGCTGCGCCAGGGGGGCGCGATTCGCCACGAGGCCCTGCCAGTCGACATCGACGTAGTACGCTATGTGGCCAACTCCACTCTGACCGAGGACGCGCCTCCGCCGGCCCAAAACCTTGCCACGCGCGGCTTCGGCCTGGAGACGGCGGTCCTCGAACAGCCGCCTGGCCGTGGCGTCGATGCCAACCAAAAACGTGACATGCCCTCCGCTTATATCACACTCAAGGACAAGAAGACCGGTCAGGGACTGGGTACGTATCTGGTGTCGGCCTGGTTTAGTGTCCCGCAGAAAGTCGAGGTCGATGGGACGGCTTATCAGATGTCCCTTCGCTTCCGCAGGAGCTATCGCCCCTTCACGTTCCACTTGAAAGAGCTGAGATACGAGACCCACCACGGCACCAGCCTGGCCAAGGAGTACGCCAGCGTCATCCAGGTGATCGATCCGGAGCACGGCGAGGACCGGGAGGTGACGATCTACATGAATCACCCTTTGTACTATCAGGGCGAGACGTTCTATCAGGCCAACGTGAACGTCACCAAGGCCGGCGAATTCACCGGCCTGCAAGCCGTCCGCAATCCGGGTTGGCCGATTCCGTACGTGGCCTGCACGCTGGTGTCCGGCGGCATGGCGTTGCACTTCCTTCTCCATCTAAGGGACTTCCTTCGCCGTAAGGTGCTGTCATGAGTAAAGCCGAATCCTTGGTTCCTTGGGTCCTTGTCGGTCTGGCGGTGATCTACTTGATCGCCATGATGGCGCCGCCCATCGAGAGCGCCGCCCCCATGCGTTTGGATGAGTTTGCCGCTCTGCCTTTGGAAGACGAGGGACGGGTCAAACCCTACGACACGCTGGCCCGTAACAGTCTCATGATTATCAGCAGCAGGCAGACCTTCGTGGATGAGGACGGCCATACGCAGCCGGCCATCCGCTGGCTGCTCGATGTCATGACCAGCGGTCCCTTGTTCCAGGCAGCCAACCAACAGCAAGGGCCGAAATTCGCCCTTGCGGGAGAAAAGCACCAGGTCTTTCGCATCGACAATCCGGAGGTCGTGGCCCTGCTGGGCCTGAAGCGGCGTGAAGGCTCGCGCTATGCCCTGGCCGAGTTCCGCGACCGGCTGGACAAGCTGGAACAAGAAGCCAAGCGGATCGCCAAGAAAGATCCCAAGGGACTGACGCCTTATGAAAAAGGAGTCCACGACCTGGCTTCACACTTGCAATTGTACATCAAGCTGGCCAACTGGATGGAAACGCTGTACATATTTCCGCCGTCCACGCCGGACGAGGAATGGCAGACCTTTCAGGAAACCAACGCGGAAGCCGGCCTCAAGGCGGCGCTGAGCGGTGTGCCGACAATGGTGATGGCTTACGCCCGCAACGACGCCAAGACCTTCAATGCCGAACTGGAAGCGTTCCGCAAGCAAGTCGGAGAATTACGGCCAGCCGATGTCAGGCGCAGCGGGACCGAGGCCTTTTTCAATCACTTCGCCCCTTTTTACCAATGCACCCTCCTGTATATCTTCGTTTTTCTGCTGGGTTGCCTATCGTGGCTCGGCTGGACCAGGCCGCTCAACCGTGCCGCCTTCTGGCTGGCTGTCGTCACCTTGGTGGTCCACACCTTGGCCCTCATTGCACGCATGTATCTGATGAACCGCTGGTTCGTGTTTGTGACCAACCTGTATTCCTCGGCCGTATTCATCGGCTGGGGATGTGTGGCCCTATGCTTGCTCTTGGAAAAATTGTTCCACAATGGGTTGGGCAACGTATTGGCTGCCTTCTGCGGCGCGGTGACTATGCTGGTTGCCCACCATCTTGGCAGCGACGGCGATACACTGGCGCTGCTTCAGCCGGTATTGGACACCAACTTCTGGTTAGCCACCCACGTTACCTGCGTAACGATGGGTTACACGGCCACCTTCGTGGCCGGCTTTTTGGGTGTGGCCTACATCCTGGGCGGCGTGATCACGCCCTGGTTAAGCAAGGCCACGGCCAAGACCTTGACGCAGATGCTTTACGGCGTCCTTTGCTTTGCCACGCTGATGAGCTTCACCGGCACGGTGTTGGGAGGCATCTGGGCCGATCAATCCTGGGGCCGCTTCTGGGGCTGGGACCCCAAAGAGAACGGCGCCCTCTTGATCGTCATCTGGAACGCCCTAGTGCTGCACGCCCGTTGGGGCGGCATGATTAAGCCGCGCGGCATGGCAGTGTTGGCGGTGGTCGGTAACATGGTAACCGGCTGGTCGTGGTTCGGCACCAATCAACTGGGCGTCGGTCTTCACGCTTACGGTTTCAACGACACGCTGGCGACGGGACTGGTAGTCTTTTGGGTCACTCAGCTGGCAGTGATCGGAATGGGACTGCTGCCGTTACGCTTTTGGGCGAGCCATGAGACGCTGTTGTTGGACAAGCCGACGAACCTCGAAGACAAGCCGCTTGTTCCAGCTGTCGACAAACGTCACCGCAAGCGGTCTACCAAGCGCGGTGAAGCCAGCTATTCCCCTGGTCCCGCGTAATCCTCTGTCTGTCCTTAGGGCGAGCGGGGAGTGTTAACCCCCCGGTATCCGCAGGCGAGCGGGGGGTTCACACCCCCCGCTCGCCTTGGGTCAAAACGGTCATGGAGGGAGGGACGAATCTGTTCCTGCCCCTCGTTGGTCCTAGTTCTTCTCTGGCGGCGGCGGTTGTTTTGGTTCTGCTGGAGGCAGCGGCGTTTGGGCGGGTTTTTTCGCCGCGGGTTCCTCCGTCTTCAGTTCCGGTTGCGGTTCTTCTTCTGGCGGTACTTCGGGGGCGATGCGATCGAGGTCGCGGACCTTGTCGCCGCCGGCGATGGTACATAGCGCTTGGAACGTTTTGGGATTAATGTTGGCAGGGATGAAGCGTACTTTACCGTCGGCCATGATGGCGAAGGTGCCGCGCTGGCCTTGGTACTCAGTGCAGACAAACGGCTTAACACAATCGAGATCCTCGGAGACGCCGCGCACCGTACTGCCGCCGCCAGCGATCCACGGCGATTTCGGCGACAGCGGCACCTGGATCAACACGATTGTCTGATCCAGGCCGTCTTTGATGTCCTCTTTCTTGGTCTGGCGGTCATAGCCGAAGACGCCACGCAGCTTGGCCGTGGCCGGATCGTCGGCACGATACTCGGCGGCATCGAGACCGACGCCGGCCATGCCGACGAAATGCGTCGCCGCCCACATATTAGAGCTTTTGACCGGAATGTTCGGATACGACACGTAGAAATACAACTCGTTGTCCGAGGGGACCGGCGCCACAAACTGCGGTATCACTGTTATGCCGGCCCGGATATTGTTCGGCCCTTCATACCACGCCTTGTCGAGGTCGAACCGAAGTTCCTTGAATTCGCCGTTGGCGAGGTAGGGCAAAAGCTGAGTCATCCAGCTGAGGCGTTGGTCAGGCCGCCAGTCGAGGACGCGCTGCGCGTCCGGGGGACGAGGCACGGTGCCGCGCGGGAAACAGCCTTTTTCGTCGAGATAGGCTTGCAGGGCTGCCGCCAGTTCGTGGATGCGCGAATGGCGGTCCGACATGGCGGCCACGCTGCGGAAGTAGATGCTTTCGACCTCCAGAACAAACCCCGCGGCCGCATATTGACCGGGACGAATGTTGTAGGTGGCGCCCAGGGCGAGAACGTTGTCTTTGGTCCACAGCCCATAGTTGCCCATCTTGCCTTTTTCTTCTTCCTTGTCACCTTCGTTGCCGGGAAGCGGCTGCATGCCGCCCGGTCCCATCGGTCCCATCGGCCCCATCGGCCCACGACCAGCGCCGCCCGGTCCCATCGGCCCCATCGGTCCCATCGGCCCCATCGGCCCACGACCAGCGCCGCCCGGTCCCATCGGTCCCATCGGTCCCATCGGTCCCATCGGCCCCATCGGCCCACGACCAGCGGGAGGGCCGCCTTGCATACCCCCGGCCACGCCCGGCATGTTGTTGTTCATGCCCGGCATATTGTTCATACCCGGCATATTGTTGCGGTTGGCATTTCGCGAAACAAAATCGAGTCTCGTCGCCTCCAGAAAACCGGCGATGAAATCGTTGGCCTTCTTTTCCCAGTCTTGGGCAAGAGTGGCGTCTCGGGCCGCCGCTGCGACATTGCCGGAGAGTTTCGATTCATTGAATTCCGTGACTGCTAGACCTACGGCCTTCAGCTGGCCTTTGACGGTGTCCAGACCCGCTTGCAGGACGAGATCCGGGAGGTGCGGCACATTGCTGCCTGGCTGGGCTTGGGCTTGGGCCAGGGCCTTTTTCACGTCCTGCACAGACACTGCCGACGTGCTCAGGGCAAAGCTCATCAAGACATTTTGGTTCTCCGTTTTATCCACTTTTTCGACCTGATCTAGAACCGCCTTAAGGTGTGGATCAATAGTCATGTAAGACGAGCTGACCGGAGCAGCATCGCTCGTAGCACTGCTCTCTCCGGTCATGCCGGGAGGCACCATGCCCGGAGCCATTCCAGGCGGGGCTTGGAAGCCGCCGGGACCACCTCCCGGAGGGCCGCCTCGCATACCGCCGGGAGGGCCGCCTTGCATCCCACCCGGAGGACCACCCGGAGGACCACCCGGAGGGCCGCCTTGCATCCCACCCGGAGGACCACCCGGAGGACCGCCTTGCATCCCACCCGGAGGACCGCCGGGAGGACCGCCTTGCATCCCAGCCGGAGGACCGCCGGGAGGACCGGCTTGCGGCTGTTCCTCATCGGGTCTTTTGCTCAGTTGCTTGGGTTGACCTTTCTCTTGCAGGAATTGCTTCATCGGCCCCACGTCTGTGCAGACTACGGTGAAGGGGTCCATAAAGTGCAGCGCTACCTTGTCCCGATACACATTGCCCTTGAGCAGAAACGTGCTCAGAGCGTCGAGAGGCTTTTTGACCAGATAATACTTCAATCCACTGATCGGTTCTTCAGCCTTGAGCTTGAGTCTCTGGACGACCTGCTTTTCCATCAGGGGCATCTTCGTCCGCATCACGGAGAAGACCGTTTTTTTCTCGGCGTTGGCCGCCAGAACGACACGGCGGATTTCGACGGGGGGTATCCCCCAGATGCTCTGAAAAGCGCCAGCATGAAACGCACCGGGCGTATTCAAGAGGGCCTGATTGATTTTGGCATTGCCCAGCAGGTGCTCCAGGGGCATATTAAGGACAATCTGGGTATCGTTAGGCAGCAGGTTCGTAATATCTTCTTGGCGTGGCCTTGGCCCTTCGAGTTTCTTCGGGGGTTCTTCGGTTTTCTTCGTCTCGCCGCTGTCGTCGCCCTTTGGGGCGGCTGCAACAGGCGAACTGCGGGTCGGTTTGCTCTCGTCGGAATCGTCGCTAGTAAAGAGGAAGACAGCGCCGACAGCCAAAGCGATGATGGCGACGGCAGCCAAGGCGATACCGGCCACGAGCATGCCCGAGCCGCCCTGTTTTTTCTTGGGCGCAGGTTGGATGTCCTGGTCGTCATCGGGACGGCGCTTGACGGGAGCTTTGGCGGCCTTGCCGCTGGCTGCCTTCTTATTGGTGATTGCGGTGGTCCCTCCCTTGCCTTTCTTGGCCGAGACCTCCTCCTCGACTTCTTCGACTTCTTCGGCGGGTTCTTCGACGATGAAGCGATACTTGCACTTGGGGCAGTCGATCTTGCGACCGATGAGTTTGGGATCGCGGATCGGCACCATTGCCTCACAGCTAGGACACTGCTGCTTGAAACTGGTGGGAATAGCCATGAAAATTTCTCCGACAAGGGCCGATGCAGGCCGAGCGTGCGGATCAACAACCTACGCGACGAGGCTTCTACCTATGATAAACACCTGATAGGGGGGCTTGCCAAGCCGAAAACGCACTCTTGGGACAAAATTCCTAACTTTTCTGTTCCGCATCCGTTGGCGCAGAGGCGCGGACCTGGCGTCCCAAAGATATAATTATGCTGGATTGTTAGGCCCGCAGTTTCCCTCGCTAGAGGAGTATGCCCGTGTCTCGTACCTTGTCGCGTCTACAAGCATTGGTACTGGGGGGGATCGTCCTTGTAGGGATGGGCTTGGCCGTGACCGGGCTGTTCGCCGTCGGCAGCCGTGGCTGGTTCGGCAAAGCTCCCTTGCACGTCCGGGTCGGTTTCCGCGACATTCGCGGTGTCGAGGTCGGCACGCGCGTGCGCATCCAGGGCATCGATGCTGGCGAGGTGATTACCATTGTCCCGCCAGAGGCACCGGAGGGGCCTGTCGTGCTACGCTTGGCCCTCAAGGATGACTATCGCCAGCTGGTTCGCGCCCATTCCACCGTGCAAATCGTCAGCGAAGGAATGCTCGGCGCCAAAGTGCTGGAAATTCATCATCGCCCTTTGAAGCCGGGGCAGCGCGATGAACCAGCTGCCGAGGATGCGCTGTTACCCTCGGAAAACAGCACGGAGCTAGCCGACCTGCTCGGCCAAGTCAAGCATATGTTGGAAGGTATTGGCAATGGCGACGGCACACTGGGCAAACTGGCCCGCGATCCGCAAGCCTACAACGCCCTGCTCGATCTGCTTCAGCAAGGCCGCAATGCGATCGTCTCCATCGGCCAAAGCGCGGACGCCGTCAAACAGATGCCCTTGGTGCGTGATTACGTCGAAGACGCAGCTGGGCTGCTGGTCCGCCCCAACTGCGAGCGCCACCGCCAATACTTCGCCGAAGCGGAGTTATTCGAGCCGGGCCGGGCCGTCCTGACGCCCCAGGGCCGCGAGCGCCTCGACAAGTTGGCGCCCTGGCTGGAGGGCCTGAAATACAAAGGTTCGGAAGTCGTCATCGTCGCCTACGCCGACCCGCAAACCACGTCGCCGTCCTTGGCGCGAACCCTGACGCGACAACAGAGCGAGGCCGTCTGCGATTATCTAAAGAGACAACACGCCATCCAAAAGATGGGCTGGTTCTCATCGCGCAAGGTGACAGCGTTGGGCCAGGGAATCAATCCGCCTCCGCTGCCGGAACGCGATCCCTTGCCGCCCGCTCGCATCGAGGTAATCGTGTTTGTGCCCCAGGGATAGTAGTCGGTAGGACGCAGGCCGTAGTCCCCTAAAAAGGCTAAGGGCTAACGGACAAAACTCCCTCCCCCCTTGTGGGGGAGGGAAAAACAAAACTCCCTCCCCCCTTGTGGGGGAGGGAAAAACAAAACTCCCTCCCCCCTTGTGGGGGAGGG
>JAJPIY010000150.1 GCA_021324515.1 Planctomycetota bacterium | reverse complement strand
CCCCCCTTGTGGGGGAGGGAAAAACAAAACTCCCTCCCCCCTTGTGGGGGAGGGCTGGGGTGGGGGGGCAGTACAATGCAGACAAGGGGTCCTAACCCCCCACCCTAACCCTCCCCCCTTGGGGGGGAGGGAAAAGTCCGCCAGCCCTAAGGGCTGTTTATCCTTCTCAGCGCGGTGTAAATAGAGACCCCGTCAGCTGCGCTTGCTTAATTTGACGACGGCCTTGCCAATCCACCAGAGCAGCAATGCAGCGACGAGCGCGACGGCAAGATTGCTCACAACTCCTGTCACCCCGACGGCAAGGGCCAGCGCCCAATGCATGGGATGGCGCAGGTCTTTGAGCAGGCAGCAATGCAGAAGGCCGGAGACGCCAAGCAAACCGGCGAGAATGGGCAAAGGAAAACCCGCCAGCACGGCAGCAAGGTTGGCGCCCAGAGCGAAGGCGAAGACCAATAACATGGTCCCGATTAAGATGGAAGCGCCGCCGGTACGGGCGCCGAAGCTGTAGTGGGCGGTCAGGCCGCCGGCGCCATGGCAGACGGGCATTCCACCGATCCCGCCCGCAAGGAGATTGGCCAAGCCGAGGCTCAAGGCCAGCCGGCCCGGTCGTACACGCTGGGCAGCCGGGCCGAAATAAGCCCGAGCCACATCTGCGGTCGCCAAGCAGGCGTTGGCAAAGGTCAACGGCAGCTGGGGCAGCACCAAGACAAGGGCCGCCGTCACGAAGGTCTGAAGAGAGAGTTGGGGGGAGGAGAGCGGAGAAGGCCCCAGCCTCAACGGCCCCTGGTAACGGCAAATGATACAGAAGGCGGCGAGCGCGACCAACAGGAGACTGATATTGTACCGCCGCAGCAGCAAAGCTGTTGCGATCACGACCCCGGCGCCACCTACGAGCCACTCTATCGGATAAGCATGGTCGCTGAACTCGTGGGGCGGCTCTGTGGTCAAAGCCCAGGCAAGCCGGCAAAACAACAGACCGACCGAGAGCTGGATGCCTCGGAGGATCGGCTGGGGAAAGATCTTGACGACCTGGTCCAGCCATCGAGAGATCCCCAGTACCACGAACACGCCGCCCATCACCAGCGCCCCCGCGGCAATTTCGGAAGGGCCAAGCCCCTTGGCGATGGCAATGACCCCAAAAGCTTTGAGCGGTTGGACTGGCACCGGCACGCGATACACCCAACCCGCCACGATGTACAGTAAGCCGGCGGGCAGCAGAACAGCCGTCGGCGCCAAGCCGTTTTTGACAATCAAAGCGACGGCGATCGGCACCAATACGCCCAAATCGGCCACGGCCCCGGCCCACTCCGCACGATCAAACCGCAGCCGGTTCGGAACCGGGGGAGTGACCGACGGCCCGGCGAAGTCTGATAAAAGGGTTTGCACCCCGGTTCGATCCGGCCAACGCATCCTCAAAACCTCCCCCGCACCGTTATGTCCTTCTGACTATAACGATATGCGAAGACAGACCCTCTTGCCAGATCACCCTGCCATAGCCGATGCGTCTTTCGCTTGAGGCGAGGGGGGAGTGCGTAACTCCGGCGAGCGGGGGGTTCACACTCCCCGCTCGCCCCCATTACGCAACCTCGCTCGCCCAATCTCCCCGAGGTGTGGAAACTGGCACCTCGTTTGCATCGTTTTCTTCTTGTGGAAAGCATACCTCTGTGCGACCGTCACGAAAGGAGCATCGCCATGACACGTGCTGCCGTTCCGCCGCCGTCTGTTCTGGTTCTTGCGGCCCAGACAGCTGAGGAACTCATGATGCCCAATCCGATTTCTCTGCGCGAGGACGCCACCATCCCCGAAGCGGTAGCCGTATTGACCGACCGCGGTTTCAGTGCCGCTCCGGTGATCGATGAGGCCGGACATCCCATTGGCGTCCTCAGCCGAACCGACATCTTGATCCATGAGCGCGAACAGGTCCGTCACGCCTTGCCGGCCGAAGACATCCATGCCGAGGGATGGCGTACACGGCACGAAGGGTTTTCTATCGAGATCGCCGATTCCACCCTGGTGCGCGACATCATGACGCCAACGGTGTTCACGGTCAATGAGAATACGTCCGCTGCGGACGTGGTCAAGCGCATGTGCGATCTAAAAGTACACCAGTTGTTCGTAGTGGATCAAGACGATGCTTTGGTTGGCGTCATTTCCGCTCTGGACATCGTGCGCCACTTGAGGCCGGTCACGTGAGAACGTGCGAATCCGCACCTCTGCTGTGCGAACAGGGTGCTATTTATCTGGGCCGCAAGATAAATCGACTTTTCGTCACTTCGCGCGCTGTTTGGGAACGAGGTAGCGCAACAGTTGCGAGCCGAGAAATACTACAATCAGGGGCACAATCAGAAAACCGAGTTTCGGCCACCATACGGACAGAATGAGGAGCAATAATACGCTCCACAGTAACGAGCACCCAACCAACGTCATCGTGCTCTTGAAGCCGACTTCCTCGGTCGCTTCTTGATACTCCAGTACGCTGGCGCGTCGTTTCTCGACGCTGCGGCGGGCCGCAGCGTCTAATTCGAGGGCGCGGAGGGCGTCTTGCCAATTCGGGCATGGCTGAGCCTGGGGAGAACGCAGCAAGGCTTGCTCAAAGGCGGCGACCAATGCGGGCCAGGGATCCCAATGCGGCCAGTATTCCTCGTGGGACTCACCGTTCGCGTCGCGCCAGTCGAGGATGGCTGGTCCATTCCAACCCAGGGGGAGTAGCAACTCCGCACGCCCACCGCTGCCAATCGCCGTCAGACGCCAACTCGGTCGGCGCTCGTGCGGCAGCAATTGGACGTGAAACAATCCGCCCTGCTCAAAACGCCCAGCGATCAACACCGGCTCACCCGCGCGCAATTCCTCCGCTTCGGCGAAGGCCGACACTTCTTGAATTTCGCCGCCGATTGTCCGCAAAATGTCCCAGCCGGGAAAAGAGGGCTTGTGACCGGCGATCCAGATACCATCGAGCAATTCCCCTTCGACGCTGCGTTCCAGCACTAGCAGACGGAAGGCCCCGATAGGAGAACCGTTTCTATCTTTGCGGCGGACAAATTCGGCGAGGCGGCCGAAAGCGGGATGGGTCGCTTCGGGCAACAGCGGCAGCAGAACGCAGCCGGTGTCGTCACGGATCATCGCCGCTTCATAGGCAATCTCCGGCGTTTGATCAGGCGGATGAACACACAAGACGTGCCGTTCCGATTGCAGCGCACGGCGGAGCTGCGCCGGACGCACACTCGCAGGACCAGCGACAATCACCGCCTCGACGGCAGGATCAGCCAATACTTCCTCGACATCGCTGACCCGGCGCACCGCGCCGCCCAGGTGCTGCAACACCTCCGTGCTCAAAGGCGCTGTGTACACGACAAGGCAATGGCGCCCGCTCGCCGCCAAAGCGCAAGCCATGTCCACACCATCGGGATGATCTCCCAGGAGCGCGAAACGCATGTGTACATCCTATCCAGCCCACAGTGCAAGCAAGGGAATATCCTTACTTACAGAAGCCCGCAGTGTAAGCAAGGAATAT
>JAJPIY010000242.1 GCA_021324515.1 Planctomycetota bacterium | reverse complement strand
CCCCCCTTGTGGGGGAGGGAGAAAAAAGCTCCCTCCCCCCTTGTGGGGGAGGGAGAAAAAAGCTCCCTCCCCCCTTGTGGGGGAGGGTTGGGGTGGGGGGGAAGTACAATGCAGACAAGGAGTCCTAACCCCCCACCCTAACCCTCCCCCACAGGGGGGGAGGGAAAAGTCCGCCAGCCCTTATTCCTTACCTCCGCCAGGAGGAGGGAAAAGACTGCTAGCTCCCAGAAGCCCTTGTCCGCAGCGCGGACAAGGGCTGGTTTGTCCTTTGCTTACACTGCGGACAGACGAATTTACGGCATTTTCACCAGCACGATGGGATGTTGCTGTTCGTCGCTCAGGCGCAAGAGTACTTCGGCAGGGCGAGGCCCAGACCATTGGCGATATTCAGACTCAGTAAGAAGGCAATAGGCAGAGCGTTCCTGTGCCGGTAAGAAAGCTGGAGCGGGCAAGCGCCGCGCTGGTCGGCCGTAATAGAACAAGATGCCCTCGTCTTTGAGCTGAAAAAGATAGAGCATTCGCTCGGGCGGCACCGTTGCGGCAAGGAGCTGTCCTTTGAGGCTTGGTGCGCGCAGCCCGTCGCGGGCCGGGGCAATCAGGGTCACGAAGGCGATTTTGATCGCCAGCCAGAGGGTGAGCAGGGCCAAAAACACAGAGGCCGGGCGTAGCCTCGGTAAAGGCCAGCGCAATCGCCCCTCGATCCAGGCGATCCAGACCAAGGCGGCCAGACCGGCGAGTCCAGGCTGTAAGGGCAAGGCATGGCGCAGATGGTGGCCTGGCACGATGCTCCAAAACACCAGGTTGGGCCAGGTCCAGCAGTGCAAAAGTTGCAGCAGTCGTCGGCCGCGCTCGTCCCCTAGTTGGGCGAAGCGCGGCGACAGCGTCCACAACGCCGCCGCCGACCACGGTAGGTTTGCTCCCAAAAAGCAGATCGGAAAAGTTGCTAATTCGTGCCACGGATAAGGCCGTGCATGATGAACGGGCGACAGGCGCGGCAGCGCCTCGCCGCGCACCGCCTCGCAGAGCGGCCTCCAGCCCGTCTGCGCAATGACAGCGGCGACCCAAGCCAGGCACGGCAGCGCCGCCAGGAAGACACTGAGCAGATGAGCAGGCCGCAGCAAAAGACGCAGCCGACCGCGCTGCCACAACAGCGGCACGACGGTGAGATAGAAGAATGCCGGCGCCGTCCATTTGGTCAACAGTCCGCCGGCCACACACAAAAGGGCAAGCTGCCACCATCCCCATTCTTGCCATCTCTTGCCTTGATCGCTTTGTCGGAGCGGGTCGGCCAAGGGAAAGGCGGTCTCGGCGCTTTCCAAGGCGCGTAAGAAACAAAACAGCGCCGCCGCTACCCAGGCCAGCTGCACCAGATCGATCTCCGCAGACGGGACGCGCCCCAGCCACAAGACGGAGGCCGGCAGTATCGCGGCTGCAATCAAGCCGCCGCGCCAGCCCCGGCAGCGGGCAAAGGCGGCATAAAACAACAACACCGTCCCCGTCGCTGCCAACGCCGACGGCAGACGAGCTGTCGCTGCACTGACCCGTCCGAAAGGCCAACTCACCAGTGCGATGATGGCATACATCCCAGGTGGTTTTGTCAGTAACGGCTCACCATACAATTGGGGCACGATCCAGTTGCCGCTGCGTAAAAACTCCGCGGCCAGGATGGCGCGCAGACCCTCCGTCTGATACAACTCGCTGGCGTTCAGTCCGTAGAAGAATAAGACGCCGCACAGCACCAGCACACAAAGTATCGGAAAGGCCCGCATCGGCAATTTCTCGCTTAGAGTGCCTCTCAAGAAGGGGTAGCGCTTTTCGGTCAACCGCGACGCGCTGCCGAGCGTGCATGCGCTCCCTTTCGGGTCGCGGCTAACCAAGACATGCTCTCCCCTTCTCAAAAGCGCGCTAGCCGCAAACGACCCGAACTGTACCAAATAGCATCCAGAGAGCGAAAGGCGAACCGACAGTATAAGCTGCTGGTTTGCCAGCCGCGCAAGAACAGTCTCACCCCGCGAGAGCGCGTTTGATGTGCTGCACGAGGTTTTTCATGACGAAACCTTGTTCAGGGCAAATGTCCACTTTCGCGCCGCGTTGACGCAAATGCTCGGCCAATACGGGACCGACGGCGGCGATGCGCGTGCGGGCCAAGCCGTTGCGGAGGGCGTCTTGCAGGCCGCGCCGCTCGGCGACTTCATAGAGCCGATCCACCTGGGCCGAACTGGTGAACAGCATCACGTCCACCGCACCGCGTTCCAGCTGGGCGATCAAATCTGCAACACGATCATCGTCCGTCGCCGGAGCATAAATATAGGGCATCACGGTATGCACATATGCCCCTGCTGAAATAAGGAACTGTTCCAGGAGCGGATTGGGTTCGCCATATAACGTGACGCCGACAGTGAGACCTTGCAACGATTCGTTTCGCAGAACGGCAATAACGCCCTCGGTAGTAGGCGTCGGCGCGACGCGTGTGGGCAGGAGGCCGATTTCTTTCAATACCTGGACGGGTTTGGGGCCGCGCACCAAGACCTTGGTCCGGGCCAAGGCAGCAATACAAGCGTCGCGGCATCCGTCCCGTTCCGCGAAGTGCAGCAAGCGCCGCAGCGCCTCTCCGGTCATCAGTATGACATAAGCAAAACGATCTGCGCACAATTGACGCAGCCAAGCAAGAACAGGCGCGGGGTCCGGAGCATCGAGAATGCTCAGCATGGGGCAGCGTAGCGTGGCGGCGCCTTCGCTCTCCAGCATTTGGGCCAGTTCTTCAAGTTGTCGGGCCTCTGCCAGGGCAATCGTGCATCCATCAAGAGATCGGGTCATCCGGGTTTTCCTCATCCACAGAGTGTTGGGGAGAGGCGGTTTGGTCTTATAGGATATGAGACCTTGGTTGGTGCGGCCAGTTTTTCTCGAGGCCGCATATGCACTACCGCAGAGCAAGCGGTGCCAGCTGCCACACTGTTCGGCGACGCTGTGTGCGCGATCCTGACATTACGCAATAGACGGTTATTTTTTTGTCCCAATCGCCTAAATTGTCTATTATTGGATTGCATTGGACGCGATTGATTGTATGATAGTCGTTAGTCGGCGCTGCTGAACGTGTAGACTATTTGTCCCTCCCCACGGTCAGCCTAGTGGGACCGAGAACGGCTTAGACAGCGGCGTAAACCAAACCATGTATGACACCTGAAAGGGAGAAACGGAAATGGCACGAGGTAGACCGAGTGCAGACCAAGCTGCGGACCCCAGGACGAACAAGATGGAGGCTGTCCGCCAAGCCATGAACGTTCTGGGCTATGAGGCTTCGCCGGCGGCGATCCAGCAACACATCAAAGACAACTTTGGTGTGGAGATGAACACCAACATGATTTCGTCTTACAAGAGCACCATACGCGAGAAGGCTGGCATGGCGAGCCAGCGTCGGAAGAAGAAACGCGGCCGACCCAGGAAGGTTGCTACAGCAGCTTCCGCAGCGGCTGCTCCTGCCCCTGCCCATGACGCCGTGCCTTGGCGAGACATCCGTACTATCAAAGACCTCGCCGCACGCCTGGGCAAGAAGGGCTTACGCGATCTGGTGGAATTGCTGGAGTAAGCGGAAAGTCAGCCGGCGCGGAGAGGGAGTGCGTTTGCGCATCCCCGCTGGGGAATGGGCTCGTCTGCTCCCCGTTTCCGCGCCCGCCGAGCGTATCCCCGGGAGCCGGGCGCGAAGGCCCGGCTCCCGGTCCGACATGAGTTCCACTGTGAAGCACTCGCTGGAGTGGCCGACCCAGAAACCACTTGGTCCAGCGAGGTGGTCGCCTCTACCCAGGAGGGTGGGTAGTGCTGGCATTCCCGCAAACCCCAGCACACAGCAGAACTCGGCTGTTGTCCCCTGACGTCCGTGTCGCCGCAGCGCAGGGCCGGCCCGGCAACGGAAGCCTTCTGGCGTTGGTGTTGCCTTTATCGGCCCGCGCGGATGTCCAACTAACGAGGGGGGCGTATAGCGTCCGTCCCTCGTTTTGGGAAGACCAATTTTCCGTCCCACGTAGCTTGCTGCACGGTATCCCATTTGCTCACCCCCATCATTAGGTATACTGGGCACGGTTGAATGGGGCACAATTCCCCCCCCACCCCAACCCTCCCCCACAAGGGGGGAGGGAGCCTTTTTCTCCCTCCCCCCTTGTGGGGGAGGGTTGGGGTGGGGGGAATTGTGCCCCCTCCCCCCTTGTGGGGGAGGGTTGGGGTGGGGGGGAATGCTTCTCCCTCCCCCCTTTGTGGGGGAGGGTTGGGGTGGGGGGGAATGCTTCTCCCTCCCTCCTTTGTGGGGGAGGGTTGGGGTGGGGGGAATTGTGCCCCCTCCCCCCTTGTGGGGGAGGGTTGGGGTGGAGGGAATTGTGCCCCCTCCCCCCTTTGTGGGGGAGGGTTGGGGTGGGGGGAATTGTGCCCCCTCCCTCCTTTGTGGGGGAGGGTTGGGGTGGGGGAGAAAGGAAAAAAATGTCCAATCTCCCCGTGCCCAGTATAGTTGCGGCGCTTTTCCCTCTCCTCACAAAGGGGGAAGAAGGGTTGCGTCGGGGTCCGCAGGAAGCAGTATAACAGGAGGGCGAAGAAGAGGGGACCATCTATGAAGTGTGTTGCGGTGCGCAGCTGCGGCGCTTTAAGTCTGCGCGATGGGTCCGTCCGTTGGCGGGTATGGGCGCCGCGAGCAAAGCAAGTGGAACTGGTATTGAAGGACGGAGAGCACAGTTGTGCGATACCGATGCAGCGTGAAGAGCGCGGTTTCTTCCACCTTTGTCGAACCGATGTTGCGGACGGCCAACGCTATGCTTACCGTCTCGATGGCGGGCCAGAACGTCCCGATCCTTGCTCTTTGTGGCAGCCGGATGGCGTACACGGCCCCTCCGCCGTCGTCCGCCCCGAACGCTTCGTTTGGACCGATCACTCTTGGCGGGGAGTGCCGCGCCAAGAGCTGGTTTTTTACGAACTGCACGTCGGTACGTTCACGCCGCAGGGGACGTTTGCCGCAGTTATCCCCCGCCTGGAGGGACTGCGTGAATTGGGTGTGACCGCAGTGGAGATCATGCCCGTGGCACAGTTTCCCGGCAACCGAAATTGGGGCTACGACGGGGTGCTGCCCTATGCGGCGCAAAACAGCTACGGCGGTCCCCAAGGCCTTCAGCAATTGGTGGATGCCTGTCACGCCGCCGGTCTGGCTATTTTTCTCGACGTCGTCTACAACCATTTTGGGCCGGAAGGCAACTACCTTGCCGAATTCGGTCCTTATTTTTCCGACCGCTATAAGACGCCCTGGGGAAAGGCCGTCAACTTCGATGGTCCTGGCTGTGATGCTGTGCGCAGCTTTGTGCTCGATAACGTGCGCATGTGGTTGGAGGAATTTCATGTCGATGGCCTGCGCATCGACGCGGTGCATGCCATTTTCGATTTTGGGGCCCGCCACATTCTGGCCGACGTGCAGGAGGTGGCCGAGGACGTGGCTCAGCGTTGTGGACGGACGCTTCACATCATCGCCGAAAGCGATCTGAATGATCCGCGTTTGCTTTATCCGCGCCGACAAGGCGGCTATGGGCTCGCCGCCCAGTGGAGCGACGACTTCCATCATGCTGTACACGCTTTCTTGACCGGAGAGCAGCGCGGCTACTATCAGGACTATGGCCGCGCCCGGCAGATTGCCGAGGTGATGCAGCGACCGTTTCTGTACGCCGGAGACTATAGCCGCTTTCGCGATCGCAGACATGGGGCGCCGCCGGAAGGGCTGTCTGGAGACCGTTTCGTCGTTTGCCTGCAAAATCATGATCAAGTCGGCAATCGCGCGCGGGGAGACCGTTTGTTGACGCTGCTGGGCAGTCTGGCCAAACAGCGGTTGGCGTCCAGTTTGCTCCTCCTGTCGCCTTATTTGCCGTTGCTTTTCATGGGCGAAGAGTACGGCGAGGAAAATCCGTTTCCTTTCTTTTGCTCTTTTGGCGATCCGCAATTGATCGAGGCCGTACGTCAGGGCCGCAAGCAGGAATTCGCCGAATTGGTCGGCCAAGGCGTCGTCCCCGATCCCCAGGCGGAAGAGACGTTTACCTCCGCGCGGTTAAGCTGGTCGTGGCCGGAGGGGACGCCAAGGGCCGGACTGCGTCGGCTGTATCACGATCTGTTGGCAGCGCGGCGGTGCTGGCCGGCCCTGCAGGATTTCGCGGCCCGCAGCGCCCGCCTCCTGCCTGACGCCGAGAACGGCCCTGTGCTAGAGCTGCTACGCGGCCCGACTGTTGCGGGACAACAAGCACGGATTTACTTCAACCTCAGCGGACAGCCACACCCGCTTCCCACTGGGCCTCTTCCGGGACAACATATGCTCTTCAGCTCGGAGTCGTCGCGCTATTGCGGCAGCCGCTGCGGAACGCACGCTCTCGACCATTTGCTCCCTGCGGAGTGCGTTGTGTTCGGCCTGACTGCCTGGCACACGTTCACCTGAAAAGGGGCGAGAGACAAAAAACCGCACCCCGAGCACGGGCAGTCCCCTTGCTTTCCGGGACCGCTGCCCCGGGCCGCGCGGCCCCGGGCAGCGGTATGATAGGGTCCTGCTCCCTCAGACGACTACGCGCTTGCTGCTCCTTTCCCCTATGGGCAGCCGGAAGATGGCCGCCAAGGGCTGATCGGGCAATTCTTCAGCTTGGACGGCGTAAACCGTCCCTTTTTTATGGGACAAGGTATGAACGGCAGCGAAATTCAACAGGTCCTCATCGCCCGGTTCGGGCCGCTCGTGGATTTCCACTTTCGGCCCCGCCGCATCGAAACGCCCCCAGCGCTCCTGGTTAAGAGGCACGAAAAGATACTGAATCTGTCCTTGATACGCTGCGATTGCGACTTGGGCCAGGTCATGGGTCGTGCGCCCCGTGCCCGCCAACTGATGGTACAAGTCCGCGATCGATTCCCGAGCCTTGCGGAAGTGCGGCTCGACCAAGGCCCAGGCGCGGTCGTGAAGCTCCTGCGGCGTGAGTCGGTTGGAATGGCCCCGGATCTCCTCGGCCAACAAATGGGGATACGTGTTGGCCTGCCGATAGATGGCCAAAAGGTAATCGACCCCGGCAAGCACCAGCGGGGCCTGTTCGTTGACCAACAGGCGCTGTAAACCGCGGTCCACTCGCTGGGCAAATTCCAGCAATCCTTCTTTGGGGCTTGTGATGCCTGCTCCTTGGCCGTGAAAAATCGCTTCGCGCGCGCCGGCCATTCCCGCTCGGTCGGGATGCGAGTGAAAATTGCGCATTTCCGGCATCCAGTCTGACTGGACGGCTTCATCATAATTCGTAGGCGCTATCCCCTCTAGCGACACCTCATCCATCGTCTCGAACGTCCCTTGGAACAGGCGGACGGATTTTTGGCTCAGATCCAGGACGTAAAACCGTCCGCCCTCGCTCAGCAAAGGAACAATCGGTTTGACCTGAAAACGATGGCCCACCACCACTTGATCGGGAAGCGTTATCGGCAAGCGATAGATGCGCGCCATTTCCGGCGAGAGAAAGGCGGCCACTCCGGCGCTGGTATTAGACCAAAACGAAACGTTGTCCAGCAATTCCCGAGCGGGGCGAAGCAGGTCTTTGGCTTCCGAAGTGCGTATCCCTTCGGCGATGAGGCGTTCCTCAGCTTGGCGTACCTGGTTCTTCCAGTGCTTGTTGTCCTCCAGGCGAATGCCGCGAGTCGTCGGCATGAATATCGAGACACACGGCGTCTGGCGATTGGCCAACAGTAAACGCAAGTCTTCACGCGAGAACAAGTCCATTGGGCTACCCTCCTTCCATACCTGACTCTCTTACCCTTCCCGTAAATTTTTCTAGCAAATCTTATGCCGGCGATTGGAAAGAAGAGAACGTAAGGAGGAGGGCAAAGACTGCTCGCACGTAAGCCAGCCTACACGCCCTAAATCGAGAGGCACATCCCTAAAACCCAGGGCCGTTTCCTTCTCCGGCTCTTGTTCAAGTTGGATAAGATAGGTAACTGCCTGCCTCCCCCACTTTGAACTTCCAGCCGAAAAGGAAACAGCCCTGCCCTAAAACCAAGCTGGCCTTGACGGCGCAAGGCTAGCCGTTATGCTGCTGGACTGCCTGGGGGTATTTCAGGCGGTCCGGGACGCCATGCGCGTGGTGGAGGTAGAGAACACAAGGCAGCCGTCGGCTCCTTCCGCACGGCTCGGTTCTGGGGCGTTTTTCCAATGCAGAATGCAGCTTGCAGCTTGCAGAAGGGAAGAAACGCCTTTTCCTGTGCTTTCTGCCTTCTGCATTTGACTTTGCTGCTGGCCGGCTGTGCCAGTATTCGCGTCGATCACGTACACCAGCCCGCTCTGCTTGACGCCTGGCGGGCCAGTGCTGTGCTGCGCGATGAGGTGTCGCCGCGCACCCTGCAAACGCTACGGCAATGGGACTTGGCCCAGCTCTACGACACTAAGCCGGACGAGGCCATCGCCAAACTGCACCAGGTAGTGTTGCGCGATCCGCAGCCGGACCTGGTGTTTACCCTGGCCGAAATGAACTACGTTCGCGGTCGAAAAACCGAAAAGCACGATTGCGCTCGCGCCACTGCCTATTACTATCTCTGCGCTGGTTACGCCTATCACTATCTGTTCGACGATCCCCCCCAGCCAGCTCCCGACATGGAGGCCGGTCGAAAACCATCTTCCACCGCTTCCCTGCCGCCGGTCTCTGCTGTGCCGCGGTCGTCGATCTTCGATCCGCGCTTTCGTCTGGCCTGCGATCTGTACAACGCCGGGCTGGCCAAACTCATCGCGGCGGCCCAGCGCGTGGGCCAGCTCGATCCGCGCCACCAATTGCGCATGCCCACGCCAGACGGTCAAGGCTTCACCCTCTCGGTCTTGCACGAAGGGTTCCCGTGGAAACCCGAAGAGTTCGGCAAACTGTTGGTGTGCAGCGACTATTCGGTTGTCGGCTTGGCCAATCAACACCGCACTTATGGCTTGGGCGTGCCGCTGATCGCCACCCGCGCCTTAGGCGGCGACAAGGAAGACGCCGCCCGCGCTTTCTATCCCCATCAGGCGGCTTTCGCAGCTACTGCTTTCTTCCGGTTCGAAGGGACGCTGGCCGACCTCGGTACCTTGCGGAGCGGCCAAATGGAGTTATACAACCCCCTGACCAAACAGGCGGTCGAAGTAGCAGGGCAGCTGGTGCCGCTGGAAACCGACTTGACCACGCCATTGGCTTACTTCCTGGCTCATAGCGATTTCGGCGAGGTCGCCGACATCGTCGGTTTTGTGCGTGGCGACCGCATCCGCGCCGCCACCGGCATGCGCATGCTGGCTCCCTATCAGCCTGGCAAGATCCCTGTCGTTCTCATCCACGGTCTCTTGTCGTCGCCCTTGACCTGGGCGCCTGTCATCAACGATTTGCAAGCCGATCCGGTCCTGCGCGAGCGCTACCAGTTCTGGTACTATTATTATCCGACCGGCGCTCCTTATCTGTCGACGGCTGCTCAGCTGCGGCGTGAATTGGCCCAACTGCGCAGCGAAGTCGATCCGCAGCACCAAGATACGGCCCTGGATAACATCGTGCTTGTGGGCCATAGCATGGGCGGCTTGATCGCCAATTTAATGACCATCGATTCCGGCGACGATTTCTGGAAGCTGGTCAGTCCCAATGAGCCGTTCGAGAAGTTGAACCTGCCGGCCGACGCCCGCGCCGAATTGGAACAGACCTTCTTTTTCACGCGCCAAACCTGTGTGAAGCGTGTCGTCTTTATCGGTACGCCGCACCGCGGCTCGAAGCTCAGTCCCTCGCCTCTGGGCCGATTGGCCGTGCATCTGGTGCAGATGCCCAATGACTTGAAGACGGTCCACTCCGATCTGGTCAAAGATAATCCTGGCTTGGCCAAGCTAATGCGCGATCGGGCCTTGCCTACCAGCATCGATCTGTTGGCTCCCGGAGCGCCGGCGCTGCAATTGATGGCCAATCGGCCGCGCCCGCAAAACGTTCACTACCACACCATTGCCGGCAAAATTGCCGAAACCACTTCCAAAGTCGGGTTCTGGCTGATCGGTGGCAGCGATGACGGCGACGGCGTGGTGCCCTATTCCAGCGCCCACCTGGATGTGCCCAGCATCGCCGACTCGGAAGTGACCGTGCGGGCCGATCACTTCCACGTCCACCATCATCCCCTGGCCATCCAGGAAGTGCGCCGCATTCTGATGGAGCACTACCAGGAATACGTTCGCCAGCAAAGTCGCGGCAAGGAATTCCAGCTGACCGCTTCCGATGCGGAGAAAAAGGCTGGGTCGAAGCCCTAATCGTCCGGATATGTCGGCCCTTGGGAAGGAAAAAACCAAACAGGTGAGGGGGCCATTCCGGCCCCCTCGGGACATCTCAGTTCCGAGGTTTAGAGGTTGCATTATTGGGCGGCGACGCCTTCGGCGGGAAGCTTCAGCTCCACCTGACTGGTCTGGCCGGGGCGGATCGTCACCTTGGCGGTAGCGACCTGGACCTTGCCGTTGCGTTCCACCTTGGCCTTGAGGGTATATTCGTACACCTTTCCTTCCTCGAGGGCAGGCGTCACGAATACGCGCTGGGCCGAGGTGGAGGTGGTTTCCTCACCGTCGATGGTCAGCGTAGCATCTGCGGGCAAGTTGACGATAAGGGTCGCCTCCGTGCCGGCGGCTTGGGCGTGAGCAGCACCACCGCTGATGGGGCAGACGCCGCCCGGACAGCTGGTGCCGCCCAGGACATGGCCGCCGCAGGTGGCGCAACCGCTCACGACGTAACCACAGCCGCCATGGCCGCAGCCGCCATAGCCGCAGCCGTGGCCGCAGCTCATCATCATGCCGCAGCCGCCACAGCCGCCGCAGCCCCCGTGACGACCGCCGCCGCAGCCCCGCCGAGCGGAAGCCCATTGGCTGTCCGCCAGCAACGCTGCTGCTGCCACTGCCGCCATCAGCAGGAATTTCTTCATCTCTTGATCCTCCTCAAAAGGTGTGAAGAAAGATACCGCCTGCTCACCCTGAACAAGCGGCCGGACAACCCAGCCTTACATCTTCACCAGGCTATCCAAACTTCCGAACTAACCTATCTATCCAATAGCAAACTGTCAACCCTAAGAGAAAAAATAAAAAAGGAAATTTTTTCAGATTAGGAAAGGGAAGAAAAAAGGGACGAAAACGAATAGGGGCAAGGGATTGGGCAACTAGGGAGAGAGGATAGAAAGGAACGAGCAAAGCGTCAAGGGGTGGTCGACTGGAGTTCTCCCGGCTGTTAGTACGTTGCAGATAGCTTCCAACAGTCCAAGGCGCGGAAAAACGGCTTTTTGACTGGACGTTGCAGCAGCAGGAGTGGGGGAGATCGGTCCAAGCGGCTCATCAAGAATCGCGCCCTCGGAACACCGGTTCCTACTGAATCCCCCCTTTCCAGCCCGACTGGTGCTCGGACAACCCGGAAGGAATTCCAATTTTTGGAGCGCCCTACGTTAGTTCTTGCCAGTCATCGATAACTCTACGCTGCTCTGTTTGTCGGCCTTGCGCAGCAGGGGTTGCACGGTATCGAGGATTTGAGGATCAAAGCCCGCATGGCTCAGATAGGCGCGGGCCAGCGTTTCGGGCGGCGGTGGCGGCGCGGGTAGGGCTTGCCGGCCCTGTTGCCATTCCTTCTCGAAACGAGCGGCGATCATGTCATTGGTGCGGTCGGCCGAGCCGAATGTGCCGCCGATGTCGTTGCCGATAGGTGAATTCAACAGAAGGCTAGCCGGTATCGGGGGCCGCGTGGGCCGCGCCTGGACCATTTGCTCCGCCGTCACTTTGCCCAACTCCTGACTCAGCACCGCTGCCAGTTCGCCGTCACTTTTGCACTGTTTGGCCAATCCTTCGGTGATATAGATTGTGCTGACGTCCTTCTGGGTTTGATGGAAAATTTCCTCATGAGACACGCCAAGCGTCAAGAAAACGACTTTCTGATTGATGCGCGGATTGGCGTTGACGATCTGCTTACCCACGCGGTCCACCCGAAGGGCGGTCTCTTGGGTGGCTGGCGGCGCTTGTTTGAAGGACGCCGGTTGGGTTCGGCCGACTTTTCCAAACGAGTTGGCGGAGACGGTGGTCAGCTTCTTGTCGTCGGAGAGGCAGCCTGCCGCGGCCAGCAGCAACCCGGATAGCAGCAGTGTCATGCATGCCTTCATGGTTTCCCTCCCGCCGCTCTCTCTCGCGGCCCCGGAGGAACCTGGGCCGCGACTGTACGAGCGGTTTAGGCGGCGGGGAGGGTAACGACCGGCTGCGGTACTGTCCAGACCAAGCTCTACCCGTCCCCCGCGCCAGCCAGAGAAATTTTTCCCTGCTGGTGCGTGGACGGGGAACCAACGGTTGGTATCTATTCGGCGTAATAGGCAACGATGCTGGACAAACGGCGCATGGTGCGTGCTTCGCTGACGCCGTAATGCTCGGCGATGTCGCTGGCGGCGGCGCGGATGGCCCGCTGCTCAACTACCTCCAGAGGCAGCGCTTGTTCGGCGGCTTCGGCGCGGAGGCCAGGACCGCTGAGGACGAGCACGGCCCCATGAACGGCGATGGCCGCCTCCACTTCAGGAACCCCTTGGTTGGCCAGCCAGGAGTATTGCTGATGCAGCAGCGTCTCGAAGGTGCGGGAAAACTGATCGTCATCCAGTTCGCCAGCCCGGTAACGGCGGAGTTGACGGTTTAAGCGCTGGGCCAGGCGAGGCAACACAATGTCCATCAGTGCTTTGCTCATGACGACCTCGAGGATGGAGGGTTCAGCCAGCCACAGACGGGGCGCCCGTCCGGAAAGGGCGAGAGCGAGCATCTTTGCATCCTCTTTTCATTCTAGGTTGTCGAGGCGAAGCAAGCAAAAGAGTTTGGCGGCTGAAGATAGGACCGCCACCTGGACAGGAGGAGGACGGGACGAAGGCAACGATATTTCTTGCATATGGCCCTGGTTTGCCAGGCAAGCAGTACTCCCTTGGCAAACCCAGAGGCCCACGTTGGACACCTGGGCGAAGAAGGTGCTTAGATATTTGGGCGAGCGGGGGGTGTAAATCCCCCGGTTGTTCATGGCGAGCGGGGGTTACAGGTAGAGCACCGGGGGGTTCACACCCCCCGCTCGCCTTCGGAGCGCTGACGCAACCCCGCTCGCCAGAATTCAGCAATGGATACTGTATATGCGTATATATCTCAAAAAATGCTCTTGCTTTTTTGGAAGCGAAAAGATAGAGAAGCAGTAATGTATGGAGTGTGAGAGGGAATCCTGGGAGGGAACCCCGTTCCACTTCTTTTTTTGGGGGAAAGAGCAGGAGGCGGAATCCTTCAAACTTAATCTACCATTTGACTTCCATCCCCAAAATCCATTGCCGTCGCGCGCGACCCATTCAACGGTGCATGGGCCAAGTGTTCTTTCGTGTGCTCTACTGTGGTAGTTGGGGGGAGTCTCAACACCCTCAAGGGAAAGGATTGCCGAAGATGCTCGTACTATCGCGTCGTCTCAACCAAAAGATCATTTTCCCCGGTATTCAGACGAGCGTGCAGATCGTCGCCGTCAAGCCGTCCGTGGTTCGTCTAGGCATCGACGCTCCCGAACAAGTTGCCGTCTACCGCGAGGAAGTGCTGCAAAAAGAAGGTTTTTCCTTGGAAAATGTGCGCTCTGCGCCGCTTGCCCAGAGTGCGGAATCGGCACATCTGCTCAACAATCTTCTCAACGTCAACACAGTCGGCCTGGCCCTGTTGCGCCGGCAGCTGGCGCTAGGCCAAGCAAGCGAGATTCAGGAGACTCTCGACAAGATGGAGGCCAACTTGCGGAGCATCCAACAGCGGGCTGAGCGTTTTGAGGCGGGACCGCCGCTCCCCGCTTGTCCCGTGGTGAAACGGCGAGCGCTGGTGGTCGAAGATGATCGCAACGAATGCGAGCTGTTGGCCGGATTCTTACGCCTGGCAGGGTTAGACGTTCACACGGCCGGCGATGGCGCCGCCGCTCTCGATTACCTGAACTCTGAAGGGAAGCCGGATTTCGTGTTGATGGACATGATCCTGCCCCGCTGCGACGGCCCCACGACGGTTCGCGCCATCCGCGGCAATCCTGCTTACGCTGGTTTGCGCATCTTTGGTGTCACCGGCGCTCCGATCGAACAATTCGACCTGGACGAAGGGCCGAGCGGCATCGATTACTGGTTCCGCAAACCGCTCAATCTCGAGGCGCTGCTCCGCGAATTGGAGCGCACTCCAACTAGGGAAGAGGTGTAGAGCGTCTACCTGTGCAGGACAGCGACGATTTGTCGACGTGTTGCCTGTGCATTGTTCGGGATGGTGGAGTGCATTCGCGCTTCCCTTGGGATCGCAGCTAACCAAGAAACGCTCCGCCATTCCGAAAGGCGCACTAACCGCTTTGTCGGCCCTGGCCACTCTGGCGCCGCCCTCCTACAAGTATAAACAACGCTGCCCCCATCGTGTTCGCGCTTGAGCGGGGGAGGAGACCGGATGCCTCGAAAGCGGCGGAACGAAAATTGCACTAGCTCTCCGCCATGAGAGAGCATACTGACAAACTGTTTGGACACGCATCTTCGTGTCCTACTTTTCCCCCAGCCAAGGTGGCGCCAAGCGATGCGCGGGCTTCACCGAGCCAGCCGCATCATTCTTCCGTAGGTAGTTCTCTGCGCACCGTAGCGCCGGAGTTGTTCGCCGAATTTGTCCGCCGTTACAGCACTTTGCTGGACAAAGCTGTAGAGCAACGGACCCATCAAGGCGAATCCATTTCTACGGCATTGGGCGACTTGAGCGCCCGGTTGGTTGGTGTGCTAGCCAGCGCCCGCGATGTCATCGAGCTTCATGCTCATGCTCTCGATGCCAAACTGGCATCGGTGCCGCCACGATGGAAGGAGGCCTATGTGGAGGAAGGACGTTTTGTCGTGCTCGAACTGATGGGGCGTCTGCTTTCCGATTACCGAGCAGCCTTCCTTCAGGCGAGGCAGTTGTTCGCTCCCGGAAGTCCCCATTTTGCTCTCTCTGAGGCGCACCAAGGGAACGAGGAATGAGCAAATACCTTCTCAAGCTCTACGTCACCGGCCAGACGCCGCGCTCGCGCCGTGCCATTGAAAACCTGCGCCGCATTTGCGAAGAGGAATTGCGGGGGCAGTATGAAATGCATGTCATCGATGTTTTGGAGCGTCCTCAGTTGGCGGAAGATGAGAAGATCCTGGCCACGCCCACCGTGGTCAAAGAACTTCCCATGCCCATTCGTCGCATCATCGGCGATTTGTCGGACGCCGAAAAAGTGCTCCTGGGGTTGGATTTGCAGCCCTGTCAACCGCGGAACGACACCGCATTCCGAAAGGAGGAAAAGCGTTGACCTGGCGTAACTATCGCGGACCGGTCCCCAAACTCCTGACTGGCATCCCCGGTTTCGATTTGATCGCCTATGGGGGATTGCCCGAAGGACGTTCGACGCTGTTGTCGGGTACGTCCGGCAGTGCCAAGACGGTATTTGCCTGTCAATTCCTGGCCGAGGGTATTCGCCGAGGCGAACCGGGCGTATTTGTCACTTTCGAGGAAAGTCCCGATGCTATCCGTAAAAACATGGAGGGGTTCAACTGGGACATTCCCGCCTGGGAAAAAGCCGGCCAATGGGCCTTTGTCGATGTCTCTCCTCACCCCAGTCAGGAGACTATCATCAGTGGCTCCTATGATCTGAACGGGCTGTTAGTGCGTATCGAGAACGCCGCCCGCAAAGTTGGGGCCAAGCGCATGTCGCTTGATTCTCTGGGCGGCGTCTTCACCCAGCTGGGCGACAACACGACGGTACGCAACGAACTGTTCCGCATCGTCAGCGCTCTCAAAGAATTGGGGGTCACCTCGATCATCACCGCCGAACGCACCGAGGAATACGGCCAAGTGTCCCGCTACGGCATCGAAGAATTTGTCACCGACAACGTCGTCATTTTGCGCAACGGTCTGGAACAGGAGAAACGGCGGCGCACCATTGAAATCCTCAAATTCCGCGGGGCACCGCACCAGAAGGGCGAGTATCCGTTCACGGTCAGCCCGAACCAGGGCGTTGTGGTTATCCCGCTGTCGGCCATCGAACTGAAACAGAAATCGACCGACGTGCGCATCCGTTCAGGTGTGCCGGAGCTGGACCGCATGTGCGGCGGCGGCTTCTTCCGCGATTCGATCATCTTACTATCAGGAGCGACAGGCACGGGCAAGACGCTGGTGACGACCATGTTCATCGCGGGCGGCGTTGAAGACGGCGAACGCTGTCTGTTGTTCGCCTTCGAGGAGAGCCGCGATCAATTGTTCCGCAACGCTATCGGCTGGGGCGTCGATTTCGAGAAGATGGAGGCGGCCGGCAAGCTCAAAGTGGTTTGCGAGTATCCGGAGACGGGCAGCCTGGAAGATCACTTGATCGCCATGAAGGCGATCGTGGACGAATTTCAACCTCAGCGCATTGCGGTCGATAGCTTGTCGGCCCTGGAGCGCGTGGCCACCATCAAGAGCTTCCGCGAGTTCGCCATCGGCCTGACTTCATACATCAAGGACAAGAACGTGGCCGGACTGTTCACGGCCACTTCGTCGAGCCTGTTGGGCGGTTCCTCGGTAACGGAGACGCACATCTCCACCATCACCGATTCCATCATTCTGCTACGCTATGTGGAGATGCATGGCGAGATGCGCCGCGGCGTGACGGTGCTGAAGATGCGCGGTTCGGCGCACGAAAAGAACATCCGCGAATTCACCATCGACGGCACGGGAATGCATATCGGCAAACCGTTCCGCAACATCTCCGGCATCTTGTCGGGCCATTTTATGCACCTTCCGCCCGGCGAGATCGAACGGCTGCGCGAGATGTTCAAAGACGACGGCGACACTACTCCCACTGCTCCCCCCGCTCTGGGTGGCCCAGAGACGCCGGAGCATTCCCGGTGATGCGGTCTCTGTCGGGAGATCAACCATGTTGGAGGAGTACAAACGCGCTTTGGCTGCTTGTGAAGCGCGTTTCCGCAATCTGATCGAAAAGTCGGCTGACGGCGTTGTGGTGGTCAGTGCGGACGGCGTGATTCGCTATGTCAACCCGGCTGCCGAAACGCTGTTGGGGCGGCCAGCGGGGGAATTGGTCGGCGCCTTATTCGGCCGGCCGTTGACAGCAGGCGAAACCACCGAAATCGAACTGTGTTCCGCACTGTACCGCGGCACTGCCAGCAGCAGTTTCCCCTATCCCATCGCCGAAATGCGCGTCGTGGAGATCGAGTGGGAAGGGCAGCCCGCCTTTCTGATTACCTTGCGTGACATCACCGAACGCAAAGAAGCGGTGCGCCGTCGCGATGAGTTCCTGGCCATGCTCGCTCATGAGCTACGCAATCCATTGGCGCCTATCCTCAACGCTGTCCATCTGATGCGTCGGTATGGCTTGCCCAGCGCCGAATTAGAACAGGCGCGAGCTATCATCCAACGACAAAGCGAACATTTAGCTCGTCTGCTCGACGACCTCCTCGACTTGTCGCGCGTGATGCATGGCAAGATTGAATTACGCACGCAGGTGCTGGATCTCCGGGACATTCTTAACGATGCTCTTCAAAGCAGTCGCTCTTTAATCGACCAACGCCGCCATCAACTAACAATCACTTTGCCCGATGGCCCCATATACGTGGATGCGGACTCAACAAGGCTGACGCAGGTGATTGTCAATTTGCTGACCAACGCCGCCAAATACACAGAGCCGGGCGGCCGTATCGAGATCGCCCTCCGCCGCGAGGGGTCGCAAGGAGTGCTGTCGATCAAGGACACGGGCATGGGGATTCCGCCGTCGCAGCTGGCCAATATTTTCGAGCCGTTTATGCAGTTG
>JAJPIY010000134.1 GCA_021324515.1 Planctomycetota bacterium | reverse complement strand
GCAAGTGCAAGTGCTGATCCCGCACTTGCTGGCGCAGCGTGCTCGATTACCACGCCACCGAGCACGCCGCGCTAGCAAGTGCAAGTGCAAGTGCTGATCCCGCACTTACTGGCGCAGCGTGCTCGATTACCACGCCACCGAGCACGCCGCGCTAGCAAGTGCTGACCCTGCACTTGTTGCTGTTTTCAGTGCCGGTTGTCGGCGCCATAGCGCAAATTCAAATAGATGAACACGTTGGACGTAATCCAATACGTCAGCAAAGGAGCGCAGGCTAGACCCAGCAGAAGGCAGCGCGTCCCGTGAGCCACTCCTTGCAGCGCTTCCGGCGGCGAGAACGCGGGCAAAAACAACGGCGCGATCCCCAACAGAAACGGCGTCGTCACCAGCACCCCCAAGGCGATGGCCATCGCCTGATAGAGAAATACTTGGCCCAAGTGCCGGCGCAGCAGGATCAACCATTGCCACAAACTGCTCCAGACCGTGCCGCCCTCGACTACCAAAAGCGGCGGCAACAGCCACCAAAAAACAAACACCGGCCACACCAATACCTCCACGAACATGGCTAGCGCCAGCACGCTCCCCGCCAACAGCTGCTGACTAGTGCTCCACACGCCCTCCGTCCCCGGACCCAGCCAGTACGGCAACCAGCGCAACAAGACGACCAGTCCACCGACAGTCCCCCAGACGATCAGTTTGGATACACCCACCCAGAGCATCAAGCGCTCCGCTTCGTCGAAGACTTCACGCCAGCGGGCGGGGCGCAGACGGGCCAATTCGATGTATGTCAGGCGCGTGAGCAAAGCGATAAGCCCTTCGAAGACGAGGAAACATCCTGCCAGCAATACTCCCGCTACGGCCGGCCCATGAGCTGGGTGTGTGAACCAGGCGGTGCGCTCCAATAGGAGCAGCGCGCCCAGCAGAAGACCGGCAATCAGACCCAGCAGCAGTTTTTTAGGGGCCAGAGCGCTATCGAGGGCAGCCAGCAGTTCATCGAGGCAGCCACGCATGCCAACCAGGTGCAAGCGTGCCGGATCCAGACGTGAACCGACCGTGGCTGAGTGATGAGCCGTGGCATTGGCCGAACGGCTGGACGAAGGCGCTATCGGCGGGGTGCCAAGGGCAGTAGTCGGCGCGAAGGAAGGGCGGTCACGGGCCATCAATTCTTCCACTACGTCGGCGAACTCTTGCGTCCATTCCAGGGATACCCATTCATCGCTGGGTGAGCGGCGCACAGTGCTTCCCAGAGGGATACGGCGGGCACTCAACTCCTGACGTAAAACGGCGGTACTGGCGGCGCGGAGAATGCGACCGTCGGGAAAGCGGACGTACCAGAAATCAACCTGACTCATGGCACAACCCGGTTCTTTGCTCCGGGTAGTCCGCCTCCTGTGCGAACTGCGGAGACGACAAAAGGTCGGGCTGCATGCTATCTCTCTTTACCTTACGCCGAATCCCCTTGGCGCGCCAAGCCAAAATCGCTGAAGTCGCCTTGTGGCCGACTCCCAATCCGGTGTACAGTCTGCAAAACCTACTGGCCTGCCGCGCCCGCAAAAGGGCGCTCTTTGCTGAGACGGCGAGCGGGTCAAGGAGTTTTTCGTAAGGACGCGCGTGGCATGAAGACGGCCAAATGGTACACACTCGGGTTGGCACTATTTTTCGTAGTGCTAAGCATCCCTTACGCGTTCAAAGCATGGCATAACGGCTCCGCTTTTCAGCGCTGGCAGCCGCAGATCAGCGCCCTCGGGGAAGGTGTGGACATTGCCCAGCGCTACAATTATCCCAATCCGCCTATTATGGCCCTGCTGCTCTATCCCCTGGCGCGCCTGCCTGCCGCGGTTCAAGAACTAGGAGTGCCGGAAAGAATGGCCTCCCTCTGCGCTGCTCTGTGCTGGTTCTACATCAAAGCCGGGCTGACGATGCTGACCTTTCGCTGGGTCTTCCACCTCGTCGAAGAGCCGTCGCGTCCATTCCCCCTGTGGGCCAAGGGCCTCACAGTGCTCTTGGCCCTTCGGCCCATCATGAGCGACTTGCAACACGGCAATGTCAACTTGTTTATCCTCTTTCTGGTGGTGGCCGCTCTGACCGCCTATCGCCGCCGCTATGACCTCGCCGCTGGACTCGTACTCGGCTTGGCCATCGCCTGCAAGGTCACGCCGGCCCTGTTTGTACCGTATTTCCTCTGGAAACGTTCGTGGAAGACCTTAGCCGGCTGCGCTGTGGGATTGGTCCTCTTTCTTTGGCCGGGTCTGGTACCTGTTCTCTTCATGGGCTGGGAACGCAATGAGCACCATCTGCTCAGCTGGTATTACGACATGGTGCATCCATTTGTTGTCGAGGGCAAAGTCACCAGCGAGCACCACAACCAATCGCTGCCTGGCCTGGTGGCGCGGCTGGCAACGCACAGCCCCTCCTTTTCCACCTACATCAACAATGTGTACACTCCGACTCACTACGATAACTGGCTTGATCTTTCCCCGGCGCAGGCACGCTGGCTGGTCAAGGGCTGCATGGGGTTGTTCGCTTTGCTGGTCGTGTGGGTATGCCGGACGCCGACAACGCCGCGCGAAGGCTGGCGGCTCAGTGCCGAATTCAGCATCGTTCTCCTGGGCATGTTACTCTTCAGTGAGCGGACGTGGAAACATCATTGCGTCACGTTGGTGTTGCCCTTGGCGGTGATCTGCTATTACTTGGCGACAGCTGCGCCAAGCAAAGGATTGCGCACCTATCTTATCGGCTCGCTGGCGGCGACGATGGCCTTGATGGCCGCGACCAGCAATACAGCTTCGGAAGGCGCTTTGCACCACGAGCGGCTCTATCAACTCTTCGCCAAGCAGGCCCAGGTATACGGGGCTTTCGTGTTGGCCTATTTCGTGTTATTGGCCGCTCTCGTCGTACTGCTGCGCCGTCCCGCTCTCTTGGGTGATGTCCGTAAAGGAGCCGTCGCCGTTGTTCAAAAATAGGTGGACCTCTTTATACGCCGTGACCAGCAGGTCTGCTCAACCGTCGTTATTGACATCACCGACAGCCACGCCCATGTGGTAACCGGCAAGGTCTAGACCGGAGCCTTCGCTAACGTCGCGGAACGTCCCGTCGGGCATCTGCTGGTACAGACGGTTCCGCGCGCCTTTGGGGCCGCCGTTGTGGAGCAGATAGATGTCGAGGCGATCGTCATTGTTGAAGTCGAACAAGGCCGCGCCGGAGCCCATGATGTACGGCATGAAATAATCGCCGATCGGTCCAGCGTTATGGATGAAGTGCAGACCGACTTTCTCCGTGACGTCCTGAAACCACGCGAGCGGAACAGGCGCCTCCAGGACGGAATGAGAGGTGGAAGAATGGCACCCCACGGCAACACTGCCCAGCAGCAAGGGCAAGCACCATCCACCGCGGGAACATCGGCGAATACGCATAGTGCAGAACGGAAAGTGTTTGGATCACCCTAATTGCCACAAGGCAGCCCATTTTGGGGGTCAGCTAAATATGATAAAGGATAAAAAGGCGCACGTCGAGCTAAGAGGGTGTCCCGGAAGGGGGGGCTGTCCGAGCCGCGACCGTGAGGGAGCGGTTTTTCGAGCCGTTCTGCCACCGCTCCCTTACGGTCGCGGCCCTGAAAATACCCTTATGGGACAGACTACCCTGAAATTCCTGTTCTGAAAATAAGCCGCCCAACTGCTTGTCTGTTCAGTAGACAGCACTCTTTTTCCTGGTTTCAGGATGCCGCGCAGCGGCATGGCGACTCAGGAACCTGTTTGCAAATTTATTTGTTGCCCGAAAAACGAAGGCGCCAACCTCTCGAAAACAAGGCGAATTGATACATTGGCAAACAGGCTCTTAATACACAAACTCCAGTCCGAAGGTGAGGCCCTGCGCCCAGAAACCAACTTCGTGGAAGACAGCGGCTGGATGGCCGGGCGCCGGCGGCACCGCCGAGGGATTGGGCAAGAAGTTCGGGACTTGCGTCAGGTCCACCACGCGATCGATCGACGTGCCCGGACGAATGACGTTGCTCCAATACAAGAAGTTGTAGCCAACGAAGCCACGCAAGTTGGGCAAGATCTGATAGCCGAGATTGACACCGATTTCCGGCACGACGCTGAAGACGTTATGGGTGAAATGCCCGATGTTGCTGGGCAGGGCCAAGAGGCCGCCGGTGAAGTTTTGCACCACCAAGCCGCTCGCCGTCGCTATGCCGGGGACAAAGTGTTGACTACCGTGGATGTCCAAAATCTGCACGGTATCGCCCAGGGCCACCTGACCGCGAACATCGACGCTCCAGCGTCCCCAATACCAGCGGGCGTCGGCACCAAGATTGCCGCCGTAAAAATGATTCTGCGTAGCGAAGCGATCCGTTACGGTAATCAGCTGATTGGTGAACGGCGCGGGAGCGGTCGGCAGTCCCATGACGTTCTCAGTGATAGTCAGCGATTCGTCCAAATTGATGTTGCGGAAGCCGGCCAAAAGGGTGATGCGATAATTGCAGCCGCAGCACACAAGACAGCGCAGATTGCCCGCCAGTCCCCATAAAGAGGTCGGCGCGTGGATGGTCAACGAGCCGACGGCGACATTGGGCAGCGAGGTGTTCTGCGCCGTCTCATTGTTGATGATTTTGACTCCAGCAGCCGTCGCGGCCGGGACTTGACTTGGCACAACCTCAATCGGCCGGCCAATGACCGGGTTCAGCGAGCTATTCGTCGAGAAGCCGGCCGAGCGCGTGCCGAGGAAGAAGCCTGTGATTTCCAACGCTTTGTCCTGATCGCATCCCAACCAATAACCCAGGGTGAAACGCCCGCCGGAGAACGGGCTGTTGCCGTTGATCTGATTGCCGCCGAAGAGGATTTGCGTTGTGGGTGCTCCCAGAATGCCAAAATCGCTGGGAGCGCTGGTAGTGGCCAGCACCGGCACCGCTTGTCCTTGAAGCCACCACAGGAGATACTCGGCAGAAGCATACAGCCGCGGACGCAGGGGATTGAATGAGGGGGAAACCGGCGCTTCGGCAGGATCTACCGGCAATGGTCCTGTGGGCAGCCCTCTACCCCAGCTGGCGTCCATCGGTGCATCCCATCCCGGAACCATAGGAACTTCGGGGCCGGCTGGAACAGCAGGACTTACGACGCTGGCCGAGGTCGGCACAATGCTGCCGCTCGAAGCATACTTTGCCCCGCGGGTCGGAAACGACCGATCACTGGCGAAGAGAGTGTCCGCCGGCTCTTCCTGCTCTCCGGCGGACAACGCGGCCGGAGCTGTCACGGGAGCGCTGACGGCGATGATCTCCGGAGGCGAGCGGTAGGGCGCGATCGGCGGGGTAGCAGTCTCACCGACTACTGGAGTGGATGTCTCAAAACGAACTGGCAGCAACTCTCCTGGGGCCACCGGTGAAAGCGGCGTCCCGCCCGTCGGACGTTCCACGAGCGCTACGGGGGCAGTCAATGTAACGGCAGCCGTTTCCGTGCGCGGCGCATCGCTGACAGCTTGCCATTGCACGTCTTCGCCGTACAGCGGAGCGACACAGGCAAACCCCGCAAGGAGCAGACTGCCGATCCACCGCTCCTTCTTCATGTTCCCCATACTCCCCCGGAAGGGCCGTCGCGGCCAGCGCACGCACTACCCTCCCTAACAGTTTTTTTCGACCAATCGCTGCAACAAAAAGAAGCGTTTTTTGCAAACCTGTCACCGAGGGACTTCGCGGGGCGCTCACGCAACTCCGCTCGCCAGAATTACGCAACTCCGCTCGCTCTAATGCAAAGACCCCTCTTGTGAGGACTGTATGAAACAAGCCCCCACAGATTGGCCTTCACCCCTACCGTGTGTTCGTGGTAATGAGGTGCCTTCCAGATGCCAGATGCCCCTGGTATTTCGTCCAGCCCAGAACGGAATTGAGAAAGGACATTTGTGGATGAATGCGTTCTTGACTTTGCCCAGTCGCCGCTTTCTCCCTCTCCTGGCAATGGGATGTATCCTGATCGGCTTGTCCGCACCCGTTCGCGCCGGCATGTTGAACAGCTCTCTGACGGATCGAGCGACGCTCGCCTTGACCAGTCCTTGCGTGCGTGGCCTGACCGCGCGGGTCGTCTATGAATCGCAACAAGAAGATCAGCCCCAAGTGTGCAATACGGAACAAAGCTGTCCAGGTGTACTCGCTGGGTTGATGCTCACTCTAATAATTCCAGCAGGAACTACGCCCGTAGTTGCCGATGCGCCTTCGCCGCCGCCGCCACCACCGCCGCCGCCACCGCCACCACCGCCGCCACCACCGCCGCCGCCGCCACCACCACCTCCTCCTCCATCGTCAGGTGGCGGTGGCCACGTTGCTGGATCTCCCGAACCTGGCACCCTGGTGCTAGCGCTGAGCGGCGCTGGGACAGCAGTGCTGGCCTGGCTGCGCCGTCGGCAAACCAAACGAGCCGAGAAGGGAAGCGACGGTGCATGAACCGTCGCTTCCCCTCCTGGCTCGTGAAGTTTTGGCGTGTATACTGGGCACGGGGAGATTGGACATTTTTTCCCATTCCCCCCACCCCAACCCTCCCCCACAAGGGGGG
>JAJPIY010000208.1 GCA_021324515.1 Planctomycetota bacterium | reverse complement strand
TGACCGAGGATGAGCTGCATAGCATACCAGCAAACGTCCTGGTCCTCGCCGACCTCGTAGACAGGTACGATGTTGGTATGGTGCAGCTGGGCAGCGGCGCGGGCCTCGCGGTAGAAGCGTTGACGAAGAGCGACGTCGCTGAAGGTGTGTCGCGGCAGCACCTTCAAGGCGACGCGCCGGCCCAGCGACACCTGTTCGGCCTCATAGACGACGCCCATGCCGCCGCGGCCGATCTCACGAATGAGGCGATAATCGCCCAGCGACACGTGCAGTTGTTGCGCAGAAGCAGCAGCTGGCGGGGCCGACAATCCGGAATCGTCCGGCGCCAATTCTTCGATCATCACCAGGGTCGGGAACAACTCGCGGATTTCGTCAGCCAATTCGGGATGGGCGGAGATATACTCCGACAGCGCGGGCCGTTCACCGCGGCGGTAGCGAGTGATGAATTGTTCGGCCAGGACCTCTATCAATTTACGCTCGGCCTTGAGCTGGTTCATTGGGCGTTCCTTTCGTTTTGTTCCTCTGTACAGCTTGCCCTCTTATCTCTCCCAGTATCCCGGCGCTTGACGGAGGATGTCTTTAAGTCGTTTGAGGGCGCGTACATATCGGCTGCTGGCACCCGATTCGCTGATGCCCAGAAGCTGGGCCGTCTCGGCGTTGTTGAACTGCTCAAAATGCCGCAGAGCTAGCACTTCGCGATCCATCAACTCCATGCTGTTGAGTGCTTCCTGCAAACGGAGCTTCATCTCGGCGCGAATGGCGGCTTGTAGGGGTGTGGTGCGTTTGCCTAGCAGTTGCGCGGCCAGGCTCGCCGAGCTGGCCTCCGGCATGGCGCCCTGATAGATCGATAATTCCCGGGCGGCGTCGCGGGCTTGCGTGCCCAGATGATGCCGCCGGAGTTCCAACATTTTCTGGCTAGTGAGAAACCGCAGCCAAAGAAAGAACGGCATTTTCGGATTGCGCAGATACCCCGCCAGCCGCTTTGTGGCTTCGAGGTACGCTTCCTGAATCACATCGCTGGGATTGATGCGGCCTTGCAGGCGCGGATCAAGCCGCAAACGAACCATGCGATGCAAACGTTTACGATGTGCTTCGAGCAATTCTCCCAGTGCTTGCGCATCGCCTTGCCCGGCTCGGCGAAGCAGATCTGATGATTCGCTTGGCTCGGTGGTCATAAATGCTCCCATAAAGATTAACTGCGCAGCGGCGCTTCTTCAGCGCAGGGGAGCAGTCCTTTTTCGTGGTTCACGAGCGGGGCGCGGCAGCGCTCACTGGGACAAGCACCCGAACGCTGCCACGTCCCGTCCACGCTTACTTCGCCACGTCGAGAATGATTTGCCGGGCGAATTTATACGCCAGTTTCAAGGTGTTGGCACGCACTTCCATCTGACCTTCGTTGAAATGTCGGCCTGGTTCTGCACGGGGCAGGCCGGCAATTTCCAAGGTCAAGGGCAACAGCCGCATAAATTCTGTGACTTTTTGCTGCTGGCGATCAACGTTCACTTCGCTGCTCATGATGTTTCCTCTAGCGACCGAACTTCGGGGACAGGAACTGGCGCGTTAGTGGGCGTAATGCCAGCATACTCCGACTTGCTGGCGTTCTCAAGTCTGGACAGCCGGGTTTGTCCAATCCCAAGTCACCATAGTCTTGACACTGGACGGTATTCGCGCTAGAGTAGGCCGATTAGACTATACCTCCGTGCCGACTTCCGGTTCGCCGCGAGGCGTGAGGATAAGGAACCTGTCGCCGGGCCCACGCAGGAGAACTCAGCCAGTGCCTACCACAACAGAAGTGCAACCTTCCGGGACGCCAAGCGTGATGCACCCGGTTTCAACGCGCTCTCATGGAGACCAGAGGCGCCTTGACCTCTCGCGGATTGCGCAGGATCTGCAAATTCGCAGAAATCAGGTCGAAAACGTGGTGCAGTTGCTCGAAGAAGGCAACACCATTCCGTTCATCACGCGCTATCGTAAGGAACGCACCGGTGGACTCAACGAGGACATGTTGCGCCTCATTCAGCAGCGGGTGCAGCACCTGCGGCAGTTGGCGGAACGCAAACAAACCATCCTTCGCAGCATCGATAATCAGGGCAAGCTAACGCCGGAGTTGCGTGCCGCTATCTTATCGGCGGACCATCCGCGTCGCCTGGAAGATCTGTATTTGCCCTACAAGCCCAAAAAACGCACACCGGCGACGGCAGCGCGGGAGAAAGGACTGGGACCGCTGGCCTTGGCTATCTGGCACAGCGATCCAGCCGTGAACAACCTTGCGGAAATCTTGGCCGGCATGGTCCATCCGGAGAAAGAGCTGACGACGCCGGAGCAAGTGCTGCAAGGCGTCCGTCACATTCTCGCCGAAATGATCGCCGAGTCCGCCGATGTCCGCGGCGCTGTCCGCAACGTCCTGTGGGACACCGGCAAATTGTGTACAAGCAAGAGTGACAAACTTGCCGAAGGCCAAGGGCTTGAATACAAGGACTACTTCCAATTTACGGAGCCGATCCGTCACATTCCGCCCCACCGCATCTTGGCCATCAACCGCGGCGAGAAGGAAAATGTCTTGCAAGTGCGGCTGGAATGGGACGCAGAATTGGGTTTACGTGCGGCCCTGGAACGTTTGCCCTTGCCGCTGCCCGGCTCGCCGCCGCCGTTGCCGGAAGTCGCTGTCCCCCCTGTGGTGCCGAGCCAAGTCCAAGCAGGGGCGGACAACACCGCGGCCGGCGAGGTGCTAACCTCAGCGACCGTGGCCAACGAAGCGCCGGCGCCCGCGACGCCTGCTCCGCCGCATGGGGCCGTCACCCCGCTGCGCGAACGCGCCGAAGCACTTCAGAAACATCCCCACGCTGATTTACTGCGCGAGGTGACACGCGACGCCCTCATGCATCTGCTGGTGCCGAGCCTGGAACGGGAGGTTCGTCGCGAATTGAAGATGCGGGCAGAAAATCATGCGGTGGAGGTGTTCGCACGCAATCTGCGCAGCAAGCTCTTGGCAGCGCCGTTACGCAATCGGCGCGTATTGGCCATCGATCCGGGTTACCGCACCGGCTGCAAACTGGCTGTCCTCGACGAAGGCGGCAACCTGCTCGCTAATGGCGTCATCCATCCGCACAGCGGCAATAAGCGTGTGGAAGCCAAAGCGCAGTTGGAGGAACTGGTACGCAAACATCAGATCCAGGTCATCGCCATTGGCAATGGCACGGCCTGCCGCGAGACAGAGGAATTGGTTTCTGAATTGATTGCCGATCTCGACGCGCGGCGCCGCGGCGAGTCGCCGCCTCCTCCGGCAGCCCCTCCCGCCGCCGAGGCCGCGCCTCCCGAGGCGACACCTGTCGGCCCCGAAGTGCCGCCGCCCCCACAGGCTGCGCCTTCGGGGACCGCACCGGTCGAGACCGCGCCGCAATCCTCCGAAACAGAGGGCGTCCCGTCTTCTCCTGCTCCCTCGCCGCCGTTGCCCGAAGCCTTGCCCGAATTGGCCTATGTCATCGTTAATGAGGCCGGCGCTAGCGTTTACTCGACCAGCCCCATCGGCAAAGAAGAGTTTCCCAACCTCGACGCCAGCCTGCGCGGCACCATCTCTATCGGCCGCCGCTTGCAAGACCCCCTCAGTGAGTTGGTCAAGATTGATCCGCAGCATGTTGGTGTGGGTCTGTACCAGCACGATGTTCCCACTAAAGAACTGCGTCATTCGCTCGATAGCGTCGTCGAGTCCTGCGTGAACCAGGTCGGCGTCGATCTGAACACGGCCAGTGTGCCGCTGCTGCGGCATGTGTCCGGACTCAATCAACTGCTGGCTCGTGATATCGTCGAATATCGCAAAACACACGGCCCTTTCCGCACTCGCCGGCAACTGCTGGAGATCAACGGCCTCAGTGAGCAACGCTTCATCCAGGCAGCAGGTTTTCTCAAGATCCGCGACGGCGAAAACCCGTTCGACGGCACCTGGATCCACCCTGAAAGCTATGGCCTAGCCGAGCAGATCCTCAAAGAACTCGGCTACACGTCGGATGTTTTGCGGGACGACGAACGCTTGACGGAGCTGCGCCAGAAGCTCACAATGATTTCCCCAGAGGAGGTGGCAAAACGGTTCCATGCCGGCGTGCCCACCGTCAAGGACATTCTGGACGCGCTGGCCTATCCTGGCCGGGACCCTCGCGACGATTTACCGCTACCCGTCTTCAAGAAGAGCATCCTCAAAATCGAAGATTTGCAGCCGGGCATGGAGCTCAAGGGCACCGTGCTCAATGTCGTCGATTTTGGCGCTTTCATCGACATCGGTTTGAAAGACAGTGGCTTGGTCCACATCAGTCAAATGGCCAATCGCTACGTCAAGAACCCCTATGACGTAGTGTCGGTCGGCGATGTGGTGTCGGTATGGGTATTGGCGGTGGATAAGGAACGCAATCGCGTATCGCTGACGCTGATTGCGCCGGGGACGCAACGCAAAGCCCCCGAGAAGAAGGGCGAAGGACAGCAACGCCGTGAGGGGCGCAGGGAGCAAGGGCGCCCGCTTCCGAGGGGAGAGCGGCGAGAGGGCGGAGCGCGACGAGAAGAAGAAGCGAAAGGCCGACCCTTTCAGCAGCGAGGGCGCCGCCCCTTGCCGCCGCGCGGCAGCCGCGCACCAGTCGCCCAAGGCGCTGCCGATGGCGCCGCCCCGACCCAGGAAAAGACGGCTGCGCGCGTACCTGCCTCACCGCCCCGGCAACCCTTGCCGCCCCGCAAACCCAAACCGCGCCGTCAACCGCCTAAGCCCAAGCTCTCGCAGGCTGCTCTCGCCGGCGCGACCCCCTTGGGCACTTTCGCCGAACTGGCCGCCTTCTGGGAAGCTAAGAAAAAAGAAGGGTCGCAACCCATCCCACCCCCGTCTCCCCCAGACAGCGGTAGCGGACAACAACAAGCGGACCAAACCGGCGATGAGCCAGGCCCCTAAGCGAGCAGCACAAAGCACTCTCTTAGGGGCGCTGCGCGGATGCGCCTTCCAGCAGACGTTTCAGTAACACCGGGTTGAGCAGACCGCGGAAGCGGACACGGCCGTTGATGACCACGACCGGCACACAGGCGCCGTACTCACGTGCCAGCCGGGCTTCGCTATCGATATCGACCTGATGGAGCGCGAAATGGTAACACTGCTGGGCCTGTTCCAATTGCTGCCAGGCCTGTTCACAGAGATGACAACCGTGCCGCGTGTACATCACCACCTGCCATTCCGTGAGCTTCTTCTGCGGGCGCCAGAAGGTCAACCAGTTCCAGGACATCCGGAGGCCCTCCCCTCGCATAGTCAGGCTGCGCAGCTTTTGCTATCCTATGATTAGGGCTTTGACAAGTATGTGTACGTTTCCAGATGAGGGCGCCTTTCAATGGGAGCGGCACAAGGAAAGTGAAGCCGATAATACGATGCGATTAAAGAGGACCTCTCATGCCCTCCAATTTAACTCCCACTCCTAATACTCCTAATAAACCGCGCCGCCGTCCCGCTCCGGGAATGGGCGGCAATTTTCTGTGGCTCATCATACTTGTGTTGTTGATTTTCTACTTCCTTTTCGCTGGCACCAATACGGCCCCGACCATCGAATGGGGCGATTTCTGGATCTTGCTCAATCAGCACAAGCTGAAGAAAGTAGTAGTTGGCAGCGACCGTCTCACGGGAGAGTTGAAAGATACCGACACCAAAGATCTGCCGGAATCCGTCAAGAAATCGTTGGAGAAGCTGCATGGCAGCAAAAAATTCAGCGTTGAGCGCATCCGCATCGAAGATCTGACTCTTCTGCCGCGCTTGCAAAAAGAAGTAGAAGAATACGACATGCAGTTGGTCCAAGAGCCGGACCATTTCTCCTGGCTGCCGCAGCTGCTGATGATGCTTTTGCCGGCCGCCCTGTTGTTAGGGCTGCTCCTGTTCCTTCTGCCGCGTTTCCGCGATCCTTTAGGGGGCGGCTTTCTGAGCAGCTACATCAAAAGCCCGGCCCGCCGCTATGAACGCAGCAAGATGCGTGTCACCTTCGACGATGTGGCCGGTATGCAGAACGCCAAGAGTGAGTTGCAAGAAGTGGTGGAATTCCTGCGTGCGCCGGAGAAATTCCAGCGCCTGGGCGCAGTGGTGCCCAAAGGGGTGCTTCTGGTCGGCCCGCCGGGCACCGGCAAGACACTCCTGGCGCGCGCCGTGGCCGGCGAGGCCGGCGTGCCTTTTTACAGTATTAGTGGATCGGAATTCATCCAAATGTTTGTCGGCGTTGGCGCCAGCCGCGTCCGCGACATGTTCAAGACCGCCAAAGACAATGCCCCGGCCATTCTCTTCATCGATGAAATCGACGCTGTGGGCCGTATGCGCGGTGCCGGCGTCGGCGGCGGCTCCGACGAACGCGAGCAAACCCTCAACCAGATCCTCAGCGAGATGGACGGCTTCACGCCCAACGAAGCGGTCATTGTCATGGCCGCTACCAACCGGCCCGATGTGCTCGATTCGGCCTTGCTGCGGCCAGGCCGGTTCGACCGCCATATCACTATCGACCGCCCGACTTGGCAAGGCCGCTTGGCCATCCTCAAAGTCCATACACGCAACAAGCCCTTGGCCGACGACGTCAATCTCGAAGCTATCGCCCGCAATATGATCGGCATGACCGGGGCCGACTTGCGCAACCTGGCCAATGAAGCCGCCCTGTTAGCCACGCGCGAGGGGAAGAACAAGATCGAGCGCATCGACTTCGAGCGCGCCGCCGACCGGGTGCTCATCGGCCCCAAGCGTGAGGAAGTCTTGTCACCGGAAGAGAAGCGGCGCACTGCTTATCACGAGGCCGGCCACGCTCTGGTTGCCTGGCTGATGCCCGAAGCCGAAAAACCAATGAAGATATCCATCGTGCCGCGCGGCCGTGCCGGCGGCGTCACCATGATTCCACCCGACGAAGACCGCTTTCACCACGGCCTGGATTATTTCAAGGCCCGTCTGATTTGGCTGATGGGCGGCCGGGCCATCGAACGCTTGATTTACGGCCAACCCTACGCTGGCGTCGAGGAAGATCTGCGCCAGGCCACCAAATTGGCCCGCTACATGGTCACGCACTGGGGCATGAGCGAGCGCCTAGGCCCGATGTCCTTCCGCATGGGCGAAGAACACATCTTTCTCGGCAAGGAGATCCAGGAGCCGCGAGACTTCAGCGAGACCACGGCGGCAATCATCGATGAAGAAGTGCAAAAACTGCTGCGCGAAGCCGACGAACGCGCCTATGACTTGCTCAAAGCCAATCGCGACAAAGTAGAGCGCATTGTCGATGCCTTGATGCAGCGCGAGGAACTGCTGCGCGAGGAAATCGACGCCATCCTTAAGGAAGAGAACAACGGCGTCGCGGCCCAGGCAGCGGCAGGGCATGTGACGGCCTAGGGGCAGATGGAATCGACGATAATGATATCGACGCCGCGGACGGTGCGCAGCAGACGATCCAGCGGTGATTGTCCAAACCAGCGGCGATACCACGGGCGTTGCGTACGCCCCAGAATGATGTGGGTGATGCCGTACTCCGAGACGAATTCGGCCACGGCGCTGGCGAAATCTTTGCCGGCGTAACTCAACGGTACGGCGCCCAACTGGTGAGCCAAGGCAAGTGTATCGCCGATCCGTCGCTGCGTGGCCGCATCGACGCGCACCGGATCTTCCTTGGGCGTGCGGATGTACACGGCGTACCAGGGAGCGTGCAGGCGATCAGCCAACCTCGCCCCCTTGCGCAAGAGGACGTGTGGATTAGGACTGCGCGAGCTGAGGCAAACCATCACCCGACCCGAAGGCGTCGGTGCCTCGGCACTCTGTGTTTGGCGGCGGCGATCGAGGAGATAGCGGACCTCCTCCAGGGCCATCTCCCGCAAGCGCGTCAAGTTCTCCTGAGTGAAAAAGTGGTTCAGGGCCGTCTCGATGCGTTCCGGCGGATAAACTTTGCCGGCACGGAGACGATCCTGGAGATCTTCCGCCGAAAGATCGACATTAACGAGTTGATCGGCCAGGCCGAGGACATAGTCGGGAACGCGCTCCTTGACCTTGACTCCCGTGCAGCTCTCCACGATGTCATAAAGACTTTCCAGATGCTGAATATTCAGAGTGGAGATAACGTGGATGCCGGCCTGCAACAATTCCTGCACATCCTGATAGCGCTTGGCATTGCGGCTGCCCGGGGCATTGGTATGGGCCAACTCATCCACAAGGGCCACCTGCGGCCGACGCTTCAGTAGGGCATCGAGATCCATCTCTTCCAACACGACGCCGCGGTACTCGATGCGCCGCCGGGGTATCTGTTCGAGGTCGTCGATCTGCGCTGCTGTCTCGGGGCGGCCGTGCGTCTCGACGATGCCGATGACCACGTCTACGCCCCGTTTTTTTAAGCGTTGGCCCTCTTGCAACATCTCATATGTCTTACCGACGCCGGCGGCGAAGCCGAGATAAACCTTGAGCCGGCCTCGCTGCTGTTCGCGGATCAACTCCAAAAATCGCTCTGGCGCCGGTCGATTTTCCATAGCGCTTGATTCCTCTTCAGCCGTCCGCAGCGTCAACAAGGGTAGCGCTGCGGACTGGTAGTTCCCGACCCCGGCCATACGGGCAACGTCAGATGGAACGTTGTGCCCCGTCCGACTTCGCTTTCACAGCTCACCTGGCCGCCATGCGCCAACACAATCTCGCGGACGATGGCCAGCCCCAGTCCTGTACCGTGGCCGCGACTTTGGTCGGGCACGCGGAAGAACTTATCGAAGACCTGGGGCACGTACCGTTCTGGAATGCCCACGCCGGAATCGGCCACCGAGAGACGCACGCTGCCTTCGTTGAGGACGCGAGCCGAAAGGGTGATGGAACCGCCCTCGTCCGTGTAAGTTACGGCATTGTCCAGCAGGTTGTTGAGAGCGTGGCCCAAGCGTACAGGGTCCGCAGCAATCGGCGGAAGCGAAGGGGCCGCTTCGACGCTCAGCTCGATGTGCTTGGCTTCGGCGCGGGGCCGAGCTGCTTCAGCAGCCCTTTGCAAGAGTTCTTGTGGCGCTACGGCCTGTAACTGGAGTGATTCGCTTCTTTCCTCCAACCGGGCCAGCGCCAGCAAATGTTCGATAATATGGAGCAAGCGCTCCGCATTGTCCCGCGCATCGAGCAACAGCTCCGTTTGCTTGGGCGTGAGTGGGCCGACCGTCTCTTCCAAAAGTAAGTGCAGCGCCAGGCGAATGCTGGTCAGCGGCGTTTTCAGTTCATGACTGACCGTGGCTACCAGGTTACTCTTGATCTGATCAAGCAGACGGAAGCGCGTCACATCATTGAGGACGATGGCGGCCCCAAGGTTCGTGCCAAAAGGATCTTTAATAGGGAGAATTTGTGGCAGATAGGCGCGGTCTTCGCCGTTGCAGCGAAAAGTGAGGGTTTGATCGAACGCTTGGGTCAGAAACGGACGGTTTTTCTGGAGGGCGTCCTGGAGCGGCTGACGGAGGGCAGGCGGCGGCACCCAGACAGAGGTAGGCAGCTGGTCGGACGGCGGGGGAACCACGCCTAACAGGCGACGGGCCGCCGGATTGGCCATCTCCACACAACCGTTCGGATCGACCACGAGGACAGGCTCGGGAAACGAATCGATGGTGGCTTGGCTGGTGCGCTGCACGCGCAGGAGCCGCGCCGAATGCGATTCCCGATAACTGCGCAACTGCCGGGCCATGATGTTGAACGCCTCCGCTAAATGGCCCATCTCATCATTAGAAACGATAGGCACGGACTGATTAAAGTTGCCTGCACCAATGGCAATGGCTGATTGCGTGACAGCCTGGATGGGCCGTAGCACTGATCGCGTGGCGCCCCAGATCAAAAGCGCGGCGACAGCGACGGTAACCGCCAAACCGCTCCCCAGCCAGATCTGCGAAACCATGGCGGTGTGCTTGGCTTCTGCACTTGCTTGCTCCATGCTATTCTGATTCATCTCACGGATCTTCGCCGCTACGGACTTGATGTCACGGAACAAGTGGAGCAAGCCGGGCCTGCCGCTCTCGCCAAAATACATCTGGGAACGAACCGATCGCTCGGTCCCACGGGCAAAGAAACGGTCGCCTTGTTTGCGGTACTCACCTGTCAACTTTTTTAGCCGTTCGACCAACTCGGCTTCGCCTTCCAAGGTGATGTTGCTTTCCTCACGCCGCAGGTGTTCTTCATACAAAAGCCAGTTGGCGTCATATTCCTGCTTGGCGTCTTCCTTGCCTTGCAAAGCGAATTGAAAAGACGAATCGATGCGCTCCAGCGCTTCGTTCAGACCGACCATGGCCTCGACGCTGACATAATTTTCACGCAGGATGTCTTCGATACGTTCGCCGACCCGGCCCAACAGGACGATGCCGGTAGCACCGATCAGTGCCAGCAGGCATACCAAAGGAGCCAGCGCCAATACGATCCGTTGACGCAGTGTCATGACAAACCTAGGAACTAGAAAACTATCCGCGAGACGCTTCTGAGCGCTCTCGAGGTTGTTATAGCGACCCTGGCGAACGACAAGGTTTCTCCGCACTGCCCAAGGCCGCCCGAACCTCTGGTTGCGCGGGGTTGAATCTGTTGTGCCAGGAGTGGCAGGAGGTTCAGCGGAGGACGAGTCGTCGCTCGTATTGGTTAGAGCGGATCGCCTACCATCAGCGGCGGAACCGCGTGGCGCGGCTGTCTCGCGAGCGAAGCCGGCGCAGGCAAAGAGCGCGGCCGGAGTCCTTGCGAGAAGGCGGATATTGCCGATCTTCCAAACATCCCCCGTAGCGCTGTACAGTTAGTCTTGCCGGTGTTTGTGAACCAGTCTGGGCAGCTTCGTGAAGCACGCCCTTATGGTGAAGAAGTATAAATATTAGCAAGTGGGCCATGTCGCCCAGATGGCTCGTTTGTAAAAGAAAATCTGGTGACACCCGTTTTGGGCGGCTCCGCAGGCGGTCGGACTTCCGCTTGGTCGCCATGATTCCCCCTTTCCGGGGCCACCAGACTAGCTTAGCTGATGGCCCCGTTTTCGGGGCCCACTATTAAGAAGTATATTCCGGGCCACACTTCAGTATATTCCGGGCCACACTTCTATCCGCCGCCTGATCGGTTACCTGATTTCGTGTCTACGGACCCTAGGGCGCAGGTAAGTCGCTTCGCATGGGAGCACTTGCGGGTTGGCGTTTCCATACGGCGGGTAATACCCCACACATGCCAGCCAAGACCAAAGCAGCGGCGAGAAAGGTTGCATAGATAGTGGCGAAGACGAGATTATCAGCTTCATAGCGAACGCCGCGATAGAGAAGCGCTTGGGTGGTTCGATCGGCAGCGACGGCGCCTGTGTTCCTCAGGGTGTCGCCCAGATCTGTCTGCCGTTGTCTTATCTCTTGGGCTTGCAAGTAATCCCGATCCGCCGAATACGAATAATGCACCAGATGGCCGATAAGCAAGAAATTGATCAACAAAGCGGCAGCGATCCCACCGCCGAAAAATTGCATTACAGGCAACAACGACTCGATCTTCTTCTCGCGGGCCGGATCAGGGCTGCTCCAGACGTTCATGGCCATCATGAACAAGCCGATGCCGAATCCCATAAGGAAACGTCCGGGGGCCAATTCCCAGTGTTGGGGAGCAGGGAACCAATCCAAGTCGAAAACATTGGTCGGCTGCCAATAAGGCCATTCCATCGTCCGTTGATAACAGAGATACAATCCCGCAGCCAAGAGCAGCAAACCGAGTATGGTCGTCGGCATTTCCAACCGGCGAGGCATGCGTCGCAATACCAGTTCCCACAAAGACAGGCCGACGGCCACGCCGATGGGCAAGGGCCAAATCAACCAAACTCGTTGCCAGGAACTGTAATTGATTAGCGAACCACCGTAGACATTCATGGTGTAGCCGTGAAAAAACATGCACAGACCGCCGAAGAAGAAAAGCAACAGACGGAGCCCATTTTCCCTCAAAGCGAGAAAATCCAATTGCGGCCAAACCAGCCAAAGAGCTGTGGCCGAAGCTGCAATAGCGACAAGAAAGGCGCTGACAATGTCGAAGCTCTCCAGCCAGCCATGCAATTGTCCCCAATGCAGGCAATACAAAAGGGCGGCGAGTGCCACGGTCAGGGGGAACAGGTAAGCCGGCGAGCCGTGCGGCGCGGCGGGGGCCAACGAGGTTTCTTCTTCCTGCGATAAAAGCAACACCAAGCTGACCGTGGCCGCCACTCCTTCCAGAAGAAACCCCCACTCCCAATCGGACACATCATGGGCCATCGATGCGGCGGCCACTGCGCCTGGTCCCGCGACGGGGCAGAGGATCAGCGCCCACGGGACCATAAAGGCCCAGCGCTGGTCGAGTAGCCGGGGAGCAAAATAGATGGCCAGCCCGGCGCCGCTGCCTGCCAAGGCCCGGCCGGCTATGAAGACGGACAGCCATTCGTGAATAGCAAGACCATTCCAGAAAGAGCCGGCCAACAAGAGCACCAAACCAGATTCGGCCAGTCCACGCCCAGAAAAGCGCTGAGCCAGATGCGGGCAGGCCAGCAGGGCCAGGGCCAAGGCCACAAGATAACTCGATTGCAGCGCGTAGACCTCGGCAGGCACCCAACCCTTGGCTACGCCCAACTCGCGCAAGTTCATCGTGTGGCCGGTTGTGGTTATCAAGGCCACGACCAGGGCAAGTAGTGGCCGACCGGCCAAAAGAAAGTGCCCGGCCCGCGCCAGTCTACTCCAGCCGGAAAGCGGTTCACTCGTCGCCATGTAGATTTTTCCCGCTTGGGTCGAGATAGTTGATCCAGGCCAATTCCAAGCCCTGCGGTGTCTGGATCGTCAAAGTCGGCCGCAGCGGCGGCTGGGTCTTGAGGGCTTCCAGTTTGGCGGTGAGAGTGCGAAATAGTTCCGCGACCTTCGCTTCTTTGTCTTCACGCGCCAATCCTGCCCAGCCCGCTCCTGTAGTGAGGATCACCGGCAAGCGCGGCTCCTGTTGATACGCGCCGACGCCGTAGGGCATTACTGTCTGCGCTGGGGCCAATACCTCGGCGCGGCTGTAAAGCGGCTGTCCTCCAGGCCCGACTTGCTTGAGGGCCCAATTTTGGATCTCTTCGGCCAGCTGCCGCAGTGCCGGATCGGTGATCTGCCTGCTCGTGTAAGCCGGCGGCAATTCCTGCTCCAGAGGGGCCGGAGGCGGCGGCGCGGGTTGGCAACCTATGACTGCCAGCCAAGCCGTCCTCAAGAGCGTGCTCTTCGTCCAACAAATTAACTTGTGTGGTCTCATTGGCCTTTTCCTTTTCGCTTCGGTGGGTCCGCAGCCGGATAGAGGATCGTCTGCCATTCCCGCGAGATCAGCTGATACTTCAGGCTTCCTACGACAATGCGAAATGTATCGCCGGGTTCCAGGCTGGCCTCGTTACCGCGCTGGAAACTCGAATAGCCCACCCCCAAAAGCAGCCCGATCGCTGCGCCACTGCCGATCCAGGCGGCGTTGAGGTGAGGAGGAGCAAACTGAGCACCTAGCGAGGCACCGATGCCCGCTCCATCTACGCCGAGCAGAGCGCTAAGCAAGACGCGCCGCATCCGGCTAGCCAGCTGCCGATCTTCCGTATTCACTTGCCAGGGTATTTCCTGCTTGCCGCCATCCACCCTTTGAACGAGTTGAGCTAATTGCAGGGTGACATAACCGGGACGCCCGAACCACCCCGGTCGAACCACTTTGACGACGGAACCACCTACCAGAGTCGTCACCGAACAGGGCGGGTCCATGACTTCAGCCAAGAAGCGATCCCCAGGCAGGATGGGATTGCGACTGTTGAGCAGCCGCTCGCCGGGGCTGAGTCCTTCGGCCGGGATTACTTGAAGGACGCGCAAGGTCAATGCTTGGCCCGGACGGAGCAAAGCCATTTGAGGCGGCGGGGCCGGCGTGGCTGACTCGGCCGACAGCGGCGGCGCCACACGCGGCGGCGGCGGCAACTCGTGAACCGGCCCCGCCCCCAAGCCCAGCACGGTCAGCAGGATGCCAAGCCGCAGCACTCGTCGCTTCCTTATTGGATTGGTCATGGTTCACCTCTGTTGCGCCGATGCTACGCTCTGCCTTCGCGCCAGCCAAGGCAGCCAACGATGCCAGATACCCGTGGGCGGCGGTTGCTGCCAAGCGGTCAGCTTGGCGATGCCGGCGCGCTCCACGTAATCCAAAAGTTGTTCGGTCGAGCGCAAAACATCAAGGCGAGACAATTGCAAATTGAACCAGGCCGTCCACCGATTGGCGTCGCTGCGAAGCAAATTCACCTGTTCGCCCAACACTTCAAGCCAGATCGCTTGCTTTTGTTGAAACAGCCGCTCTCGCCGTTCCAGTTGTTCGTGCGCCAGCCGCAATTCCGCCTCCCGCAGCTCCCATTCGCGGATGTTCTGCTGCCAACGGTCCCAGGCATTGCCCGCGTCTTCGGCTACATCGAGCAACGCTTTCTCCAGTTCCAGCTGCGAACGGACCACATCCAGCCGCGCTTTGCGGATCTCGGCCCACAAGCCGATGTCCACCACGGGCGCGGCATAAGTGCTGCCAAAAATCGCACCCAAAGTGACGCCACCGTTGGGATCGGCAGCATTTTTGAAGCCCAATTCCGCCGGGACGCGGCCTGCTCCCAGCAATCCCAACACGCTACGTTGACGTTGCAGCCGGGCGATACGCAGACCAACCATGAGCAAACGCACTTCCACTCGCTGCCGCTTGGCCAACTGAATCGCCTCTTCACGCGAGGCCGGAAAGTCCGGCACCACGTGCAGATCTACGCCGTCGGGATCGTCGAGGTCGAAGCCGTACTCCCGATCCAACTCGATGGGAAGGGGCTGTTCGGGTTGTTGCGGAACAAGCAAACGACTCTGGTGCAGGACGACGGCCAAGCGACGCTGCGAAATACGCAGCTCTTTCTCCAATTCGGTCAGCAGTACGCTGGCCTTGTTTTCTGCCACGCGGGCTTCGCTAACCTCGATGTCTTCCGCCTGTTTCTGTTCCAGCTTACGCTGAGTTAAAGCCAAATTTTCACGGGCGAAATTCAGCCCCAACTGAGCGGTGCGGATGCCATACAAAAGTTGCTTGGTCTCGAAGTAATGCTGAATGGCCAGCATGACTTGAGAGCGGCGCACCAATTGCTCCATCAACACCTTGGCGCGAATGCCCTCTTCCGCAACCGGCAAGGCCGTAATTTGGCCGGAAGGATCGAGAGGGAAGAACAGATTGAAGCGGTTGAGGGCGGCTTGCTGGAGACCGGGCCGGCCTGTCAAGACCACGCCGTCGGTAACGTCGGGGAGGATCAAGATGCTGCCGGGACCGCTTAGTTGGCGGAAACCAACCATCAACTGCGGCAGATTGACCAGAGGAATGAATTGCTTCAGCGCTTCGAAGCGGCCCACCGTGGCGGTCTGCAAGGCGACGTTGGCTTGCACGGTTTCGACATTAGCCAAACTGCGGCGGATGGCGTCCGTCAGACGTAACGGCGGCAGGGACGGCATGGAAAGCGAAGAGGAAGCGTCGTTTATCCGACGCGGCGGCGGCAATTCTTCTTTCTCCTTTTCTTCGGAAGACGAGGAAGGATCTGCTCCGCCTGCCAGCACAACAACCAGCAGTATGGTAAAAACGGCTCGTCTCATCGTTCCTTTCCTTCACCAGCGCTGCGTGCTTTGCCGCACATAGCGCGTGGTGTCGATCGTGACTCGCGTGGACATGCCGGGGCGGATGCGCGGTTCATATTCTTCGGGGAAGAAACGAACGCGGACCGGCAGGCGCTGCACGACGCGAACGAAGTTGCCGGTAGCATTGTCTGGTGGAAACAACGAAAACACCGACCCTGTGCCGCCGGCGACGCTTTCCACCCAGCCATGGAAGACGCGATCGGGGATGGCATCCACCGAGATCGTTACAGGTTGGCCGACACGGACGCGGGCCATTTGTTCTTCGCGTAGGTTGGGCACTACCCAGACGTTGTCCGGATCCAATGGTGTGATGCTGAGAAACGGCTGCCGCATTTGCACGGTTTCGCCCAGCTGGATCGTGCGTCGGCTGATGACGCCGGCTCGCGGGGCACGAATGAGGGTATGGCTCAAGTTCAGTTTCGCTAACTGGAGGCGAGACTCGGCCAGCATCATCTTGTTGCGCAGGGCAATTGCGGTATTTCTGGCCACGTCCGGTTGCAATTGTTCCGCCTCAGCCCGACCGACTGTGGCAATGGCGTTGTCCAGCGTCTTGCGGCTCTCGCGCAGACGCACTTCGGCTTCTTGAAGCTGCAAGCCACTGGCCAGCATCTGCCTTTCCGTTGCTTTGATGTTGCTTTGCAACGATTCGACCTTGGCGACCGCATCGCGGTAAGCGGCCTCCCGGTTGTCGCTTTCCTGCACGGGAATGTCGCCGGTCGATGCCAGTTTCTTGAAACGCTCGTAGTATAATTGCGCATTGTGCCGCAGTGCTTCCAAGCCTGGCAGCTGTGCTTGCAAAGAAGCCAGTAGCTCTTTGTCCTTTTCATATATCCGCTTGCGCGTTTGTACGATTACCTCCGCAGCCTGGACTGCCTGGGCCGCTTCTTCCCGCTTGGCTTGCGCCCCTTCTAGCAACGATTTGCGGTCATCATGGGTATAGCGCGCCTGGATGTCGGCGGCTTGGGCGTCGTGGCTGGTTTGCTGGTACTCAGACAGCGCCTGGTCCACCTGAATTTGAAAGGGAATAGGATCGATCTGGGCAATCGGATCGCCTGGTTGGACGATCATGTTATCGTCAACGAACAAAGCCACTACCTGGCCGCTGATATCCGAAGCGATAGGCGTGATGTTGCCGACCACGTAGGCGTTGTCCGTGTACACTTCAACGCGGCTGTGCCACCACCACAAAATCCCCCCACTGATCGCCGCCAGCGTTATCAACAGCAATAGCCCACGCCGCCACAGCCGGCTTCCCCACCCTCCAGGTGTTTGTCCCACTTGCGAAGAAGACGGGGGCGGTACGGACGGCGGATGCGGAACGGGGCTTGGTCCCCAAGTTCCCGAGCTAGACATGTTTCTACCTCAGTAACGGAAGCGCGAGTGCTCCTTTGTAATTATCGGCAATACAGACAAAGTTGTCCACTTTTTTCCATTTCTACAGCGCTGCCATCGAAAATGATTCAAGAAAAAGGCAAATTGGTTCATCGGGCGAGCGGAGCGTGTCAACGCTCCGGTGTGTTCGCACCGGGCGAGCGGAGCGTGTCAACGCTCCGGTGTGTTCGCACCGGGCGAGCGGAGCGTGTCAACGCTCCGGTGTATTCGCATCGGGCGAGCGGAGCGTGTCAACGCTCCGGTGTGTTCGCACCGGGCGCCGTTTGCGGAGTTGATAGACCATTTCCCCTCGTATACCAAAGCAGAAACGGGGGTCATCAAGGCGATCGTCGAGGTCGAATGAAAGCGCTCAGCCGACATCGACTTGCACTTCCTCGCCGACGACTTGCACCTTGTAGCAGGCAACATCGCTGCGAGCTGGCGGCGACAGATGAGCACCGCTTGTCACATCGAAAACCGCGCCGTGCCAGGGGCAAGTGACTTCGTGCCCTTCTAACTCGCCTTCGGCCAAGGAAGCGCCGCGGTGCGGACAGGTATCATCGATGGCATAGAAAGTTCCGTTGACATTGAAGATGGCCAATATCTTGTTACCGACTTTGGCCTGCTTGGCTTTGCCCGGCGGCACTTCGGAAACCGTAGCCACTTTCACGAACGCCATTGTCGCTTCTCCTGAAAGGGAAAACACTGTCGCCTATTTTTTATATTGGAAAGAGGCTCAACGAAGCAGCTTGGCATGCCTGTGAATTTTTGCTACGGCCTGCACTACCTGCTTTAGCTCGTCGTCGGTGCCAAGCAGGATGGGGTGATGGAGCACGAGGGCCCCTTCATGGGCGCGTTCGGCCTGGGGCAGCGGTCCCAAGCTGCGCCAACGGCTTGGCGAACGCCCCAGGTGCAGGGCCGGAAAACCTTCATCGATAGCGACGCCTTCGGCACGCAGGGCGGCCACGAAACGTGCGCGTGGCAAACCGAAGGCCCCTGGCTCGAACTGGAAGCCGAGCTTGTAGTAGGCCGGTTGACTATCTTCCCGGGGGCGATTGCGAAACGGCCGCAACCCCGGTATGCCATGCAGCGCTTGTTCGAGGAAGCGGACGGCCCGGAGGCGGTGCGTGTTGCGCTGGGCGAGGCGGTCGAGCTGCGGTAGCAGGACGGCAGCTTGAAGCTCAGAGAGCGGGCAAAGGAGATTGCCTCGCTGGAGCGCGAGACGGGCGCGCTGGGCCACATCGGCACGGCGCGTCAGCAAAGCGCCGCCGCGGCCGGCAGTCAGCAATTTCGAGCCGCCGAAGCTGAGAATGCCCACGTCGCCCCATGTTCCCGCTACTCGTCCTTGCACGCGCGCTCCTGGCGCCTGGGCGGCATCTTCGATGACGGCGATCCCATATTGTCTAGCTAGGGCCAGAACCTCGCGCATCGGCACCAGCCCGCCGTGCAAATGCGAGACAAGGACAGCGCGCGTCGCCGGTCCGAAGGCTGCGGCCAAGTTCTCCGGAGCAAGGTTCCAGTTCTCGGCATCAACATCAACAAGGACGGGCCTCGCCCCCACAGCGTGAATACTCAGAAAGTTGCCGCCGTAATCGTAAGCCGCCATGACGACCTCGTCACCCGGCCCGATCTTCAGCGCCCGCAGGGCCAACTCGATTGCGAACGTACCGCTGCCACAGGTAAGAACATGTTCAACCTGGTGCAGCACGGCCAGGCGTTGCTCCAGCCGGGCGACGTGGCCGCCATGATAACGGCCCCAAGAACCGTCGCGGTACGCTGAGTGTACTGCTTCGAGGATCGATTCATCGGCCATCGGCCAATCGGGCGGGCCCTGCGGCCGAATCGCTTCACCGCCCAGAATTGCTGGCAAGCTGCTCTCTGCCGTCATTATCGCAAGGCCTTTTCCTCGAGTTAGGGTACTGGAGGGCGAGCGGGGGGTGTGAACCCCCCGGTAGCACAACCGGGGGGTTCACACCCCCCGCTCGCCTTGATGTATGCCACTCCGCTCGCCCACGTGTTAAATCTTCCCGTGCCTAGTGTAATATATCGCCTTATCTTGGCGGCGACCGAGACGCTGCCTATGCGCTCCGCTTTGCTTTTCCGAAAGCCCGCTAGCGTCTCTTCCCGGCCCCTCCGCGCGATGGTATAGTCTCAGAGGCTGCTGAGGAATGGCCATCTGTATTCGGATTGCGGGAGTGTTGCGGTGGCTTTTTCGCCATTGGAATTGACATTGACCGATCCGCGTCATCCTTTTCACGTCCACCACATGGAGTTGGCGTTGGCCGAGGCCGCACGGGCCGGCGTGGAAGATGAAGTCCCTATTGGTGCTGTCATCGTCTCTTACCAACACGGCCTCATTGCCCAGGCGCACAACCAACGTGAACAACTGAACGATCCGACGGCCCATGCCGAGATGATCGCCATTACCCAGGCGGCCAACGCCCTGCGTTCGTGGCGGTTGGAAGACTGCGCCCTGTACGTCACTCTGGAGCCTTGCCCTATGTGTGCCGGCGCCATCGTTCAAGCACGGCTGCCGTTGGTCGTCTACGGCTGTACGGATCCCAAGGCGGGCGCCTGTCACACGCTCTACCAGATCCCCAGCGATGTACGTTTGAATCATCGGTCTCAGGTCATCGGCGGGGTCTTGGCCGAGCGCTGCGCCGCCCTCCTGAGCGATTTCTTCGCCGCCAAGCGTCGCGCCGGCAAAAAATGACGTTTCGGTGCGTCCGCTTTTCCTTCTCGTCTGGCTGCTGGCGCCGCCGCGTTTCCAGACCGGACCTGCTTGAGAGACAGCGGAGGTGTGGTAAAGTACACAGGAGCCGGTGCTCGCCGAGGAGATGGAAACATGAACCGATTGGCCTGTACCTTTCTGACCGCAGCCCTTGCGGTAGTCGGTGGGACGGCACCCTTGCCAGCGCAACAAGCACCCCGCGCCAAATGGTACACCCAGCCGGCGCCGCCGCCGCGCGAATTGCTGGACCGGCTCAATTTGCAAATGAGCTACCGCCTCTACGTGCCGATGGACGGACGACAGGACGGCCTGGCCACGGTGCAATTGCAGGGCGGCAACCTCTTTGTGCAGACACGCAGCGGCCTGGTGGCGCGGATCGACGCAGAGACGGGGGCGACTCTATGGCGGCAGCGTGTCGGCCGACCGTATGTCGTCGAGCATGCCTTGGCCTTCAACAGCCGCGAAGTCTACGTCATCAACAATGTTCATCTGTTTGCTCTGGATCGCTTGAGCGGCGCGGTGAATTGGTCGTTTCGTCTGCCGGAGGGCGTGTCGGCGCCGCCTGTGGCTGATGAAAACGTCCTTTACATTGCCTCGGCAACGGGCCGGCTCACCGCCTATCTGCTGCCGCGTCCTGACCTGCTGGCCACCGCACCCTCTAGCGCGGAGCAAGCCAACCCCCTCCCTTCTCTCCGAGCCGAGTCGCGCAGCAGCACTGCCGCTGTCAGTCCCTTGACCCGTAGCGTGCGGGAAAGCAGCACGGTGGAAGAAGCTGTTGGGCCTCAACCTACGCGCCTCTGGGCGGAAGTCACCGGTTTGCGGTTAGAGCTGCCCCTGCTGCTCACCCCTGACCGTCTTATCGTCCCTACTCCCAATGGCACGGTACTGGGGTTAAGCAAACTGCTGCCGATCAATGCTACGACCACCCTCAGCTATCGCTTTTCCACGGAATCGCCCCTCCGCATACCGGCCAGCTATTTCGATGGGGTAGCCTACATCGGCGCGGAAGACGCCAATCTGTACGCCCTTCAAGCGGCCGGCGGGCGGCTCCTCTGGCGTGCCACGGTCGGCATGCCCATCACGCGTCGGCCTGCCGTCACCGAAGAGGACATCTACGTTGTCTCCGCCCGGCAGGGCCTGATACGACTCGACCGCGCCACGGGACAGCCGAGATGGCGCATTCCGGCGAACGGCGGGTGGGCGGAGTTCAACGCCGCCGCCGATTATTTCCTGGCCGCCAACCCCAAATATGTCTATGCGCTTGACGCCAGCGGCCGCTTTCTCGTCCTGGACCGCCGCCGCGGCGTCACGCTCAGCGGCTTCGACAGCCGAGACTTCGTTTTTCCCATCAGTAACGACGTTACCGATCGCATTTATCTCGCTGCGAACAACGGCTTGATCGTCTGCTTGCACGATCGTGAATATCTTCAACCGATTCGCCATCACCGGCGTGAGGAAGAGGCGGAAAACCCTGTCCGCCTGCGCCTGGAAGAGCGCATCACCGATGACATCGGCACCAAAGAGATCGCGCTGGAGGAGATGCTGAAGCATTTGGCTCAGCGTTTTCCTCCCTTGCGTTTCCGCATCGAAGAAACCGCTTTCCGCGACGCCAACCGCGATTCGCCGGCTCCACTGGGCGTGAAAATGCCGCCGGTCAAGGACAAGAAGTTGGGCGACGTGCTCAAAGACCTACTCGCCCCCATTCAATGCACTTACGAGGTCATCGGCGACACGATCGTCATTCTCCCGGCGCCGGCCCGACGATGATTTCTCTGGCGTTTGAAGCGGAGGCCGCACAGCGTTCCGTCCCATGCGCGCCCGATCAGATACGGAACAAGGCACGAGCGTTGTCCTCGAAGATCAATGCATGATACAGCTCTGGGATGGCGGCGGCGATGAAGGCGCGATAGGCAGCCATTGGCACCAGCGGCCAATCGCTGCCGTAGAGAAAGCGATTGGGCCGTTCCGCGTAGCGGAAAGCGCGACGCAACGCCTGCTGGGTCTCCGCCAGCATTTCTTGCCGCTGCTCGGCGGTGAAGCTATTGGCGTCGCCAATTACCAAGCCGGACAAATCGGCCCACACGTTGACGTTTTTGCAGACCACCTCGGCGGCGTCCATCAGCCAGGGGTTGCCCAAGTGAGCCAGCACGAATTTCACCTTGGGATGATCGACGGCCACATCATCGACCAAGAGCGGCTGGGCATAGCGCAGCTTGGCACAGGGAGAATACGTATCTCCCGTGTGGAAAATCATGGGCAGCTGATAGCGTTCGGCCAATTCGTAGTAGGGTCGATAACCCGGGTGATCGGGAGCGTAGGGCAGATAACCAAGATAACCCTTTAAGGCATAGACCTGTTTCGTCGCCAGCACAGACTCAACGCGGCGCAGGTGAGCGGCGTCGCAGCGAGTCGGATCAGCGACGCCGATGGCGAAAAGGCCAGGGACCAAGCGGGCGAGGGCCAGGGTCTCGGCGATGCCGAGGGGATCTTCCTCGGAGGCATTCCAGCATCCCATCGCCAGCGCCTGCTTCACCTCGGCTGCTTGCATCTCGCGCCGCAATACATCGGCCCGCACCGCCGCAGGGGTGTCGAGCCAAGGACTGAGGCTGCCGACACCCGGCAGGCGCGGCGGCGTGACGTGAATGTGCGCGTCGATCATACGGCTATAGGATGCGTTCGAGGATAGGAAAACTCGCTTGTTGTTGGAAATATTGCTTGTAAAAGCGCAGCAAGTGGGCAGCGTCAGAAGGCGCCTGAGCGGCGAACGTCCCCACTTCGGTATTTTGCAGTCTGTGGGCCGCATGGCCTAGCAAATCAAGAGCGTGCCCTGGGGCCTCTCGCGTATCGGCAGTCAGGAAACTAAACAAGCCGTTGATGCGTTTAGCCGTCATGCCTTCGGTGCCGAAGGCCCCCAGGCGAAAACACGGCATAGCGGCATCGACCTGACGCGGATCAGCATAGGCCGGGTTGACGATAAGAATGCCGGCAGCCAACGTCGTCTTTCCACTGCGGCTGCGCAAGACGAATACGGAACTCGCCGGGAAATACGGATTGTGAAAAAGGTACTGCTCCAGGGCCGACCGCTCCCGGAGGAGGAGGACGTTGCCGCCCATCTCCAGAAGGGCCGGCACATCGTTGGAGGTGGCAGGACGGATGCTACTGTTCGGGCGGGCCATTGGCGTGGGCATCTCGACAAGGTCGAGGACGTAATTGACCATCTCGCGGCGCAGCTGGAAACCGTGGTCCTGAAAAAACTGGAGTTGCGCCGTCCAGTCCGACCGATAGGCAGCGAAGGCGCGGCTCAGGCCGCGCTCTTTCATTGCTTGCAGGACGCGCTCAAAGAGCGGTTGCGCCGCTGCCTCGTAGCCTTTGCGGCACCAGGGATAGCTGACACGCCCGTTGGGCTGAAAAGCAGCATAGCCGACGGGCCGGCCGTTCACCAGGGCGAGAAAACGCGCGGGGGGATCGTAGGTTGCATCGCGGGCGCGGCGGCGGACCTCGTCTAGCGTCGCCGCTTTGAACTTCGGCAACAGCTCGGCCGCTTCGTTGTAAATGCTCACCTGGGCGATTTCATCACCGGGCCGATACGTGCGAATCTCCATAGCAAGGGCCTCCTCGGCTATGTTTTGGGAGAGGGAGTTCACCGTCCGGGTGCAACTACGGTCCTCCTTATCTGGGAGTGGGAAGGCAGGAAAGTTATCTGCTTATTATAGGAGCAAGTAATGCGAAAGCGCCCTCGGGGCACTCACGCGCCCCCGCTTACCCAAGTGTCTGATCTCCCCGTGCTCAGTATATAATGAGCACGACCAGTACGTGCAGTCGCCTGGAGATCCTTGCCATGCTGCGCAGTTCTCTACTCTGGATTGGGATGCTGATAATCATGCCAGCGGCAGCGGTCGGGGCAACGGACGACGATGCCATCGAGCGTGGCAAGAAAGCCCTTTTGGGCAAATGCTACGCGCCGCCGACTATGACGCGCCGCGCCTACGAGGAAGTATGGAAACAGTGGGGCCTCAAGGACAAACCCGCAGCAGCGGATTACGATCGTCTCTTCCGCCAGCGCTACGGTCTGCACCCCGCACCTTATCCTAACAGGGGCTTGCCGATGGGCCTACGGCTCGCCCCCTTTCTCTTCGGACTGGGCCAAGGCATCAGTATGGACTGCATGCTTTGTCACGGCGGCTCTATCGCCGGCCAATCTTACGTGGGTCTGGGCAATTCGACCCTGGATTATCAAGCGTTTTACGAGGAAATGTCCGCCGCCGACGGCCAAGAGCGACGCACCCCGTTTCGCTTCTGCAACGTTCGCGGTACCAATGAGGCCGGCGGCATGGCCGTCTTCCTGCTCGGCTTCCGCGAGCCGAACCTCGATCGCCGCCTCCGCCGCCTCGACCTCGACCTGCACGACGACCTCTGCGAGGACGTGCCGGCCTGGTGGCTGTTGAAAAAGAAAAAGACCATGTACCACACCGGCGGCGCCGATGCTCGCTCCGTCCGCTCGCTGATGCAGTTCATGATGAGTCCGCTCAACTCGGCCGACGACATTAAGCGGGCCGAAGCCGATTTCAAGGACATTCGCGCCTATTTGCTCTCGCTCCAGCCGCCGAAATATCCGTTGCCGATCAATCGCACCTTGGCCGCCCAAGGCGAGGAATTGTTCCGCGCCCACTGCGCGCGCTGCCACGGAACCTACGGAGAGAACAGCGCCTATCCCAACAAAATCATCCCCATCGAGCAGATCGGCACCGATCGCCGCCGCTTCGACGGCATCACGCGGAAGTTCGCCGACTATTATGCCAAGAGCTGGTTCAACGAAGATTATCCCATCCGCGAAACCGCCGGCTATCAGGCGCCGCCCTTGGATGGCATCTGGGCGACAGCCCCTTATTTCCACAACGGCTCTGTGCCTACCGTCTATCACGTCCTCAACTCGAAGGCGCGTCCCAAACGGTTTACACGCTCCTATCGTACCGACCTCGACGCTTACGACGCGGAGAAGCTGGGCTGGAAAATCGATGTGGCCCCCGATGTTCCTGACCCGCAGAAACTGTCCCCCCTCGAGTATCGCAAGATCTATGACACGACACAGCCCGGCCGTGGCAACGGCGGCCATACCTACGGCGATAAACTGAGCGAAGCCGAGCGCATGGCGGTCATTGAATATCTGAAAACACTTTAACGGCTTACCGCGGCGGCGGTGTCGTCGTCAGCTGCGCCACGTTCAGGTCGTAATCGACCAAAGCGCGGTGCAGCGCCGTATAATACGGCTCATCACCCGACACCGCCGGGGCGAACCGCAATCCTTCGCGGGTCATTTGCTGCACCAATTCGCCCACCGTCGCGCCTTTCAGCGACCAGGCAGGGCGGAAATACTTGGCCACGTCGCTCTGCTGCAACACACGGATCGAGTCTTTCAGCTCGCGCACATAGCGCGACGCTTCGGTGAACTCGCTTGGTGTCAGGTCGGCCACGTGCGCATCGAGGGTGCGCTCCAGGTCTTTCTGGGCCGCGCGGATGTCGTTGAGGAGCTGAGGGTTGACCGGCCCTGAATGAGCTTCCTTGACGGCTTGCGGCAACAGTTCATCCAGCCGTTTGCGGGGAGCGTCAAAGAACGCCTGCTGGAGGACGTAGGGCCAAGTCAGTTTGCCGTCGTCGCGGAGCAAGCCGATGCCGCCATAGGTAGTGCCGGTGGTCACGTTGATGTGTCGCAAGACATCCGGCGGCAGCGGCACCTCGGGGCCGTTGAGGCCGCGCGTCTGCATCGCTTGGATGTCGCGCAGCAAGTCGTTGAGGGCCGTCGCCGACCAGATTTCGACCAAGGGAGGATTGTTGCGGCTGCGTTGCAAACTCTTGAGCAGCTGTTCCTGGCGGATCTTCTCCGGGTCGGGACGTAGGGAAAGCTCATATTGGCGCTCTTCAATAGCGGCGCGGCGTGTTTGCAAGGCGGAACGGCGGGCCTCTTCGCGTGTCAATTTGGCTTGCTGGATAGTCTGTTGATACTGGGCGTTGGCCGTCGTTATATTGGCCGCACCGTTCATATAGCCCTGGTAGGGATTCATCATCCATTGCGTGCCCCAGCCGTAGCCCAGCATGCCGTAGCCGCGGCCATAGTAGCCGCCGAAGACGGGCGCCGGAAGAACGGGGGGGGCTATAACGCCGCCCGCGCCGGCAAACTGAGCGCGGGCAGGCGCAGAAGCGAACATTAGCGCCGAGATGACACACGGAAGAGTCAAGCGAAGGATAGACAAATGCACGGCAGTTCTCCTATAATGTGAGTTCCCTGTTTAGCCGCGAGCCGTAGGCGAGCGCGACACGCTCGCCTACGGCTCGCGGCTAAACTGCTTGGGTGACAACTCTCCCTCGG
>JAJPIY010000239.1 GCA_021324515.1 Planctomycetota bacterium | reverse complement strand
GGTCTCCCGCGATACGGCCGCGGCCCGCGAGATCGTCATCTCGGCCAAGAACGGCTTCCCCTGGCAGGCGTCGGTCGGCGCCGGCGTCGAGGAGTTCGAGTTCATCAAGGAGAACCAGAAGGTCGTGGTCAACGGCCGGGCACTTACCGGCCCGCTCAACGTCGTTCGCAAGGCGACCTTGGGCGAGATCAGCTTCGTCGATCTCGGGGCCGACGGCCAAACCAGCGCGATCGTCGCCGCGACCAACCCGCCGGGAGATGCACCCGTGAACACCGCAGACGCCAACACCGATGTCGCCGGCACGGTCTCGCCCCAAGCGCCGGCACCTTCGGCGGACCCGCAGCCGACGGTTGAGGAGGTCCGCGCCCAGGCGCTGGCTGAAACTAGCCGCATTGCCGCCATCCGCCGGGTCTGCGCCGGCCGGCACGCGGACATCGAGGCGCGGGCCATCCAGGAGGGCTGGGACGCGACCCGCTGCGAGCTGGAAATCCTCCGCGCCGACCGCCCGCGCTCCCCGGCCGTCCACATCGCCGACAACACGATCACCGCCACGGTGCTCGAAGCGGCGTGCTTGCTCACGGCCAAGCTCGGCCAGGTCGAAGAGCTGTACGAGCCGCAGACGCTCGACCTGGCCGCCCGGCGATTCCGTGGCGGCATCGGCTTGCAGGAGCTGCTCCTGGAGGCGGCGTGGGCTAACGGCTACACCGGCCGCAACTTCCGCGACCACCGCGCGGTCCTGCGCTTCGCCTTTGCCCGCGGCATCGAGGCGTCCTTCTCGACCATCGACATCGGCGGCATCCTCTCCAACGTCGCCAACAAATTCCTACTCGAAGGCTTCTTCTCGGTCGAGCGTACCTGGCGGAACATCACCGCCGTCCGCAACGTCAGCGACTTCAAGACCGTGACCAGCTATCGCCTCATTGGCAAGGACCAGTACGAGCTGGTCGCCCCCGGCGGCGAGCTGAAACACGGCACCCTTGGCGAAGAGAAGTACGAGAACCGGGCGGACACCTACGGTTTACTGCTGTCCATCGACCGCCGCCTATGGGCGATAGGGACGCAGCAAAGCACTCAACCCGTTCTCGAAGGTGTCGCACTGAAACTGTTCAGGTGGTTCGGCATTGGGTAGCTGGTACGTCTCGGGTTGATTTGGCCAGGTAAACGGTAGGACGAGTTGGTGTCCCAATTGATCTTGAAGGAGAAATCGAGTCGAATGGAGAGCCATAAACCAGGGAGTGTGGGCACAGCGGGTGAAGATCGGCACAACCACAACGGAACGGGCCAGTTGGGATCCCGCTTGCCTCAACCGATAAGTATTCACGTCCAGCTCGCGCCGGTCCACGTTTGCCGATTTACATTCGAGATGAAACAAGATACCGTTCTTAAGCACTATCAAAATATCAAACTCGGCATCAACGTTCTGAGGTTGGGTTTCCCGTGCAATTTTCACCCCTGTCCAGACCGATTGCACCGCTGGGTGCGGGTTCTGTTCCAGCCAGCCCCTCACTCGTCGAGCCACGGCACGTTCGAGCGAATCGCCGATGCGTGCGGATGGCTGCTCGACTCCAGCGGATCGAAGCGCGGCCGCTCGGCGGGCGTTATCCCCCAGATTCAGCGTGCAGTTGTACGTATTCCTGAGGTTTTGCGGGTTCATAGCGTGACACAATTGCTCTAGTGTGCGTTGCCAGCGCTTGTACACTTCTGGCACAAGCTCAGACAATTCTTCAAAGCGAACGCGTTGTTCCTGTCCCGAAACAGATGCCCATTCATAATGTTGAGTGTGCAACTGGTATGTGTATTGCTCATCCACACCATACCGTTCTTGACGCAGATCCGGTGGAAGCTCAGCCGGCCAGATCCGTTGCTGCATACTGCCTGTCGCAAACGTGAAGCCATTTAGTCGCAGGATGTCTGCCAGGTCGAGTCGATGACGAGTGTAAGGGGCAACTTGAGGAGGCTCACGCAATCCCGATGGAAAAATGCCGTACATCGCTGGGCGTTCATCACCATACAGAAGACGAGGAGCACAGGATTGAAAAGCATGGAGCAAACCAATCGGCGTGTGCTTGGTTCCGCCATTGGTCACCAGATAGATCGCCTCGTATCGATCGGCGGCTGATTGAGCGAATAGATCCAGAGTTGTGGTTAACAGAAACGGATCGTTGACGTGGCTCAACCGAGCTACGTTTGCCGTGACGAGACCATATTGTTCCAGCACGGCGCGAGGTGCTGCGGTCCAGTCACGCTCATGGGCCTCTTGGCTTTCGACCCAAAGAATTTGATCACCCGGTTGTGCAATCTCCAGAACGGGCGGAAGATTCGCCACCTTCTGGCCGGTCGAAACAAGCACGAACAGATTCATTGTACCTTCTCCGGATGACTCATCTCATCCTCTGCCGTCTCAGGAGTTGCTGTGGTCGTCAGTATACGTTCGCAACTCGGTCACTTCAACATCGGCAACCGGGTCAATTTGGTGGTACAACGCAAGATCGAGCCGACGGCGGGGGACCTCAATGCGCTCATGGAACGGGTCGAGGAGATCGCCGACCTCTTTCGGACGCAGCCCTTGGCGGGCTTTCCCAGCGCCCGCTGCACCGAGGTGAAGAACGAGCCGGTCTACGCGCTGGAGCACCTCGACGAGCTGCGGCAGTTCACCAGCGTCCTCACGCTGACCTTCCGGGTCTGGAGGTGAGCCGTGATCGGC
>JAJPIY010000066.1 GCA_021324515.1 Planctomycetota bacterium | reverse complement strand
CCCCCGCTCGCCAGAGTCACGCAACCCCGCGCGCCCTTGGGAACACTCGGATAATGCCGACGGTGCGGATTAGTGCGGATCAAACTAAGCTCCTGTGTCTACGAAGATCCGCCGTATTCGGGCCATCTGCGTTCTATTACAAGCTCGTTAGCATTCCTACATTCCCTTGTTTTGTCATTTTATCACCTTGGTATGCAGTTGTGCGACCGTCTTGACCTCATAAGCGGCTTGTCCTCTCCCCGCAGGCGACGTTAAATGAAGAGAGAAGGGTTCCCAAACAAGGTTTGGGAACCAGAAAAGGAGTGGCTTGCTTTGGGCTTAGGCTTTCTACGGAAACACAAAACTATGACTGCTGGTACGGTTGCCGACCGCCTCAATTTGGAATTTATCGAGGCGCTCTATCAACGTTGGCGGCGCGATCCTCAAACGGTGGAGCCGAGCTGGCGCTACTTTTTTGAGGGGTTCGAGCTGGGCGCCTCTCAGCCGCTAGCGCCTCGCCCTGCGGCGGTCGATGGGGCGGCGCAGACAGCGATTGTTCGCCTCATCTACGCATACCGTGATCTCGGGCATTTCCTTGCCCATCTGGATCCGTTGAGCGAGGCGCGCACCAGTCATCCGCTGTTGGAACTGTCCGAGTTCGGTTTCACCGAGGCCGACCTCGACCGCACTTTCAGCACGACCCCGTTTCTCGGCATGGAGCGCGGCACCCTCCGCCAACTGATCGACGCCCTTAAGGAAACCTACTGCCGCACCATCGGCGTCGAGTACATGCATATCCAAGACACGCGCATCCGGCGTTGGCTCCAAGAACGCATGGAGCCACGCCGCAATCGGCCGCGCTTCGATCAAGCCAAGAAAGTGCGCATCCTCAAGAGCCTGCACTATGCCGAGCTTTTCGAGCGCTTCTTGCACACACGTTATACCGGACAAAAACGTTTCTCGTTGGAAGGGGCCGAGACGCTCATTCCCATCCTGGAAGCGATCGTCGAGAAAGCCCCAGACATGCAGGTGCGCGAGATCATTCTGGGCATGGCTCACCGCGGCCGGCTCAACGTGCTGGCCAACATCCTTCGCAAGCCCTACGAGGAAATCTTCGCCCAGTTCGAGGACAAATATTTGCCGGACACGATGGACGGCGACGGCGACGTCAAATATCACCTGGGCTTTTCCAGCGATCGCGTCAATTCCCAGGGCAAAAAAGTTCACCTGTCGCTGTCGCCCAATCCCAGCCATCTGGAGGCGGTGGATCCGGTCGTCGAGGGACGGACGCGCGCCAAGCAAACGCTGTTCGGCGACCGCGAGCGCCTCTGGGGCATTCCCCTGCTGATCCACGGCGACGCCGCTTTCGCCGGGCAAGGTCTGGTAGCTGAGACGCTCAATCTCTCGCAGCTGGCCGGCTATACCACCGGCGGCACCATCCATGTTATTGTCAATAACCAGATCGGTTTCACTACCGCTCCCAACGACGCCCGCTCGACGACCTACTGCACCGACATTGCCAAAATGATCCAGGCGCCGATTTTTCATGTCAACGGCGAAGACCCGGAAGCATCGGTGTACGTAGCAGAGTTGGCCCTGGAGTTTCGGCAGACGTTCCACCGCGACGTTGTCATCGATATGTTCTGCTATCGCCGCCACGGCCATAATGAAGGCGATGATCCGTCGATCACGCAGCCGATCATGTACAGTAAGATCCGAGGCCGGCCGTCGTTGTCGTCGATCTACACCGAACAACTCATTATGATGGGCGACCTCACCGTCGCGGAGACCGAGGCCATCACCCAGAAATTCGAGAGCAAACTACAACAGGCCCTAGAGGAAGTTCGCACCGAACCTTCGCACTATCCGACCATGATGCATGGTTTCGAGGGCCAATGGAAGGGCATGACGTCTCACTACTCGCACGCCCCGGTAGAGACCGGCGTGACCGAAGAGACGCTCCAGCAAATCGTCGAGGGGTTGGCGCGCGTGCCGGACAATTTCCAGTTGCACCCTACAGTGGCGCGCGTTTTCAAGAGCTACTTGCAGGACATGAAGGACCGCAAAGCGATCCTTTGGCCGTTGGCGGAATTGCTGTCGTTCGGTTCGCTCTTGCTAGAAGGAACGCCGGTGCGTCTGAGTGGCCAAGACAGCCGCCGCGGCACGTTCAGCCAACGCCATTCCGTCGTCTTCGACGCCCGCACCGGCGAACCCTACTCGCCGCTGAACGGCCTCAGCCCCAAACAGGCACGTTTCGATGCCTATGATAGCTTACTGTCCGAAGCGGCCGTGTTAGGCTTCGAGTTCGGCTACGCTCTGGATGCGCCGCATACGTTGGTTTTGTGGGAAGCGCAGTTCGGCGATTTCGCCAACGGCGCTCAGGTCATTATCGATCAGTTCATCGCTTCCAGCGAGTCGAAATGGCAGCGCGACAGCGGCGTCGTGATGTTGTTGCCGCATGGCTACGAAGGCCAGGGACCAGAGCATTCCAGCGCTCGGATTGAACGCTATTTGCAGTTGTGCGCCGAAGACAATATGCAAGTGTGCTATCCTTCGACGCCGGCCCAGTATTTCCACCTGCTGCGGCGGCAGATGAAACGCCCCTTCCGCAAACCGTTGATCGTCATGACGCCCAAAAGTCTGCTGCGTCTCAAGGCGGCCCATTCGCCGCTGGAAGAGTTTGTCAAAGGCCGCTTCCAAGAAGTCCTGGACGATAGCACGGTAGATGCCGGGCGCGTTCGCCGGCTGCTGTTGTGCAGTGGCAAGGTCTATTACGACTTGTACGAGCGCCGCGCCGAGGCCGAGGCCAACGATATCGCTATCATTCGCATGGAACAGTTTTATCCGTTTCATGAAGAAGCGCTGGCGCAGGTCTTGTGCCGTTATCGCAAGGCCAAGGAGTGGATCTGGGTGCAGGAAGAGTCGCAAAATATGGGCGGCTGGTCGTTCATGGAGCCACGCTTGCGCAGCATGGGCTACCACTTTGAGTATGTCGGCCGCGACGCCAGCGCCAGTCCGGCGACCGGCTCCCTGGCGGTCCATCGCCGGGAGCAGAAAGAGTTGGTGGAAGCGGCGATTACCGGTTCTGCTCCCCATCTGGTCCGTGCCAGCGCGCTCCCCTGTTCCTATGCCGCCGCCAACGGCCCCGTATCCGCGGGGCGGGTCGCTACGCCGGCCGGGAAATAACAAAACGTTTGAGCAGGCGAGGCGCGGAAACGTTAGGTTCCTCGCGCTCCCAAGTCACCAGAAGAGGGGTCCATGTCCGTCGAGATCAAAGTGCCCGCGGTTGGCGAGTCGATCACGGAGGGAACGATTGCACGCTGGTTGAAAGCCAACGGTACGATGGTGAAGGCCAATGAGCCAGTCTGCGAAGTGGAGACCGACAAAGCCACGACCGAGGTGGTGGCCCCAGCCAGCGGCCGGCTGACCATCGCCGTGGCGGAAGGGCAGAAAGTCGCCATCGGTGCCGTCATTGGCCGCATTGAAGAAGACGCGGCGGCGGCCTCATCGGCTCCCGTACCGTCGCTCGCTCCCGAGGTCAAGCAGGACGGCATGCAGCCAGCCGCGGCTAAACCGTCCGCGGCTGCGGGGCCGCTCCTGTCGCCGGCGGCGCGGCAGCTGGCCGCCACGGAAGGGATCGCCCCTTCGCAACTCACCGGCACCGGGCGCGGCGGCCGTATCACCAAGGAAGATGTCCTCGCTCATCTCCAGCAGCGCGGCGCCGCTTCTCCGGCTGTCTCGACGCCGTCTTCTTCTTCGCCGCCCGCAGTACCTGCGGCCGAGAGCAAGCCTGGGCCAAACCGAAGTGAGAGACGCGAACGCATGACCCCCATTCGGGCGCGCATTGCCGAACGCCTGCTTGCGGCCCAGCAGAACGCCGCTATCCTCACCACCTTTAATGAGGCGGACATGAGCGCCGTTATGGCGCTGCGGACCAAGTACAAGGAGAGCTTTCAGAAGAAATACGGCGTTGGTCTGGGCCTCATGAGTTTCTTCGTCAAGGCGTCTCTCGAGGCGCTGCGGACCTTCCCCGTTGTCAACGCCTCCATCGACGGCAGCGACATTGTGTATCACGATTACTACGATATCGGCGTCGCCGTCAGTACCGAAAAAGGCTTAATGGTCCCGGTGTTGCGCAACGCCGACCAACTGAGCTTCGCCGCCATCGAAAAGGGTATCGCCGATCTGGCCCAAAAGGCGCGCGAAAACAAGATCAGCGTCGCCGATTTGCAGGGCGGTACCTTCACGATCACCAACGGTGGCATTTTTGGATCGCTTTTATCCACACCTATCCTCAATCCGCCGCAAAGCGCCATCCTCGGCATGCATGCCATTCAGAAACGCCCGACGGTCGTAAACGATCAGGTAGTGATTCGTCCGATGATGTACTTGGCCCTGTCCTACGATCATCGCCTCATCGATGGCCGCGAAGCCGTCAGCTTCCTGGTGCGCATCAAGGAATGTATTGAGAATCCCGAACGGCTGCTGTTGGAAATATAGCAGGCGGGCAGGGGAGACGCCCTCGGACCGACAGATTGCCTTGCCCTCGCTGGGGGGAGGGCTGCATAATTAGGTACGGTTTCCCCTGGCCGCGCGGCTGGGGCCGGATCGATACTGCATCCCTGGGAGTTTCCGCACATGGCTGGGCTGCCCCGACGACTGCTTTCCCTTGCGACGGCCCTTCTCGCCTTGGCGCTGCTGATTTCGTTTGCCTCTGCCTGTCCCTTTTGCGGCATGCAGGGGCCGACCCTAACGGGAGAAGTGGCCCAGGCCAAGCTTGTCCTCTACGGCCAATTAACGAATGCCAAGGAACAGGCCAACGGCGACGGCACTACCGACCTTCTTGTCGAGACCGTCATCAAAAACGAGTTGGCCGGCACAAAAGACGACCCGCTCCGCCACCTTAAAACAGACAAAAAAGGTATCCCGCTGCCCAATAAAGCGGAGAAGGAGGCCGCCCGTCCTAATCCCCCCTGCGTCCGTCTGGACCGCTATCTGCCGCCTTTAGAAGGGACCGACAATTATCATTACCTCGTTTACTGCGATTTCTTCCGCGGCAAAGTGGATCCCTATCGCGTCGTCCCCGTCAAAGACGCCGACATGGCCAAGTATCTACTCGGCGCTCTGGAACACAAGGACGAGCCAATCCGCAAACGGTTGCGCTACTTTTTCGATTACCTCGACAGTCCTGACCTGGAAATCTCCAACGACGCCTACAAAGAATTCGGCAACGCCGATTACAAGGACTACAAGGACATGGCCAAAGACTTGCCGGCCGAGCGCATCGCTGGATGGCTCAAAGACGACAAGACACCGGCTTTCCGCTACGGCCTGTATGCTTCGATGCTCGGCCATTGCGGCAAGCCCGAACATGCCGAGCTGCTACGGAAGATGCTGGACGATCCGGCCAAGCGCCTGGGCAGCGGCGTCGATGGCATGTTGGCCGGCTACATCATGCTCAAACCCAAGGAAGGCTGGGCCTATACCCAGGACATCCTCAAGGATGCCAAGAAAGAATTCATGGTCCGCTACGCCGCCCTGCGCGCGGTGCGCTTTCTCTGGGACTCGCGGCCGGACTTGATTAGCCCCAAGGAGTTGAAAGAAGGCGTCGCCGCTTTGCTCGAGCAGAGCGACATCGCCGATTTGGCCATCGACGACCTGCGTAAACGGGAGTGCTGGGACATGAGCGACCGCGTGCTGGGCCTGCGGACAAGCAAGAGTTATGAGATACCGATTGTGCGCCGGGCCATTTTGCGCTTCGCCCTGGGGTGTAAAGACAAGAACAAGGCCGCCGCATCCTACGTCGAGGAGCAACGCAAAAAGGACGCCCAGATGGTCGCCGACGCCGAGGAGTTGCTGAAATTGGAACAGACGCCCCCCGCGGCCGCTACCCCTGCCAAGTGAACGGGAAAAAGTGCAAACCAAACCGCCAAGTATGCCAGGGAGAGGAAGGAAGAAAGAGAAAGGAAATACAGATATGTGGAAACGGCCGTCTTTTTGGGTCCCTTTCGTTTTCTTTTCTTGGAGCACTTGGGGCCTTGGCGGTCTGCTCTTTCTGCACCTTGTCGCCTTGGTGCCCCAGGCGCCGGCATGCAGCCTGTGCGGCGCAGCCCTGCGGCAAGCGCCGACCTTTCGGCAAGAGGCCGCCCTGGAGACCGCGCGAATCATCCTCGTGGGTACGGCTGAAAACCCGCAATTAACCACCCGCACCACGGACCTGCGCATCGTCGAAGTATTGCGCTCCGACCCGATCTTGAAAGACAAGAAAGTCCTCTCGGTCAAGCAATATCTACCTGTCAGCGATCCGAAAAATCCGCCACGCTTCCTCGTCTTCTGCGACATCTACAAAGGCGAGCTGGACCCGTTTCGAGGCGTTCCGCTCCAAAGGGCCGATTCGGTGGAATACGTTCGCCAGGTGTTGAAACTCGACCCCAAGGACCAGACCGGCAACTTGTTGTTTTTCTTTCGCTATCTGGACAATCCGGATCCGGAAATTGCCCGCGATGCTTTCCTGGAGTTTGCCAAGGCGACGGACCAGGAGATTGCGCGCGTAGCGCGCCGCCTCGACCCTGCCAAGCTCCGCACCTGGCTGAAAGCGCCCGAAACGCCCGTCGAAAGGCTGAGCGTCTATGCTCTGCTTCTGGGCGCCTGCGGCAACGATGACGACGCCCGTTTTCTCAAGTCTATGCTCGACGAAGCCAGCGAACGCACCGCCAATGCCTATGACGGCTTTCTGGCTGGTTACATCCACCTGCGGCCACGCGAGGGTTGGGAACTGACCCATTCCCTGCTGCGCGACGGCCGCAAACCGATGCTGATTCGCTTGGCTGCGGCCCGCACGCTCAGTTACTTCCACGGCGCTCAGCCCAAGGAGAGCGCCGGCGAGGTGCAGAAAGGCCTGGACGCCATGATTGCACAGGGGGAATTGGCCGACATCGCCATCGAAGACATGCGCCGCTGGGGCATCCGCAATCGTACCCGTGATATTCTCGGCCTGTACGGCAAGAAAGGCTTTGATGCCCCGCTGATGAAGCGGACCCTCGTGCGTTACGCGCTGTGCTGCAAGGACGATCCTGCTGCGCGCGCTTTCATCGAGGAACGCCGCCGTGAAGATGCCGACCTGGTCAAAGGTGTCGAGGAAGAATTGCAATTTGAAAAATAATCGCTGGCTTATCCTGGGCACAGAGAGATCGGAGATCGTGGCAAGCAGAGTTGCGTCAGCACGCCGCGGAAGGCTCGCGCAGCGCTTTCGTCGCCTCGCTCCGCTGAGGAATTTTCTTGCAGAACATGGACATGCGGCAGTCATCCGGATTGGTCCTGTTGCTTTTGTTGGCCTTGCTCGTCGGGTTAGTTGTCTGGATGCCGTCCCAATCGCCGGCGCTGTATCTGGCAGGCCAAGTCTGGGATGATCAGGGGCCGGTCGCCGGAGCACGAGTACGTCTCAAGGGGACCGCGGTTGCCGTCTTCAGCGATGCCCAGGGCCGCTTTCGTTTTCCACGTCCCCTTGTGGGCAGTCGGGTGACGGCGTGGAAGGAGGGCTACTTCATCGGTGGTGCGGGACGGAGTTCGTCGCCCCTTATTCACTTAACGCGCTTGCCTGCCGCGGATAACGACGCATACGAATGGGTCGATCCCACCCCGAACTCAGCGGAGGGCCATAATTGCGCCAATTGTCACGCCGAGATTTACCGGGAATGGGCAACCAGTGGACACGCGCGCTCGGTGACAGGCCGTCGCTTCCGCAACCTCTATGAGGGCACCGATTGGTACGGCAAGGCCAATACAGGTTGGGGACTACTCACGCAGTATCCTGACGGGGCCGGCGTCTGTGCGTCTTGCCATGCGCCGGCAGCCAAGGAGTATGATCTTCGGCAGGTCAAAGGGGTGGCGGCGCAGGGCGTCCACTGCGATTATTGCCATAAAATTGCGAGTGTTGCTGAAGGAACTATCGGCCTGACGCACGGTCGATTTAACCTGCGTCTATTGCGTCCATCCGCCGGACAGCTTTTCTTCGGCGCCCTTGATGATGTGGACCGCGGCGAGGATACCTATTCTCCCCTGTACCGTGAGGCCCGCTATTGCGCCTCCTGTCATGAAGGCATTGTTTTCGGCGTCCATGTCTACAGTACGTTTTCGGAGTGGCAAGCTAGTCCTGCCGCACGCCAGGGCCAACAGTGCCAGGATTGCCACATGAAACCGACCGGCCGCATGACCAACATGGCGCCTGGCCACGGCGGCGTCCCCCGTGATCCGAATACGTTGGCCAATCACCGCTTCTTTGACGGCAGCCAAAAAGCGATGCTCAGCCGTGCTGTCAAGGTATCGCTGCGCTGGCAGCGCTACCCCAACAGGATGCGCGCTTGGGTCCAGTTGTGGACCGAGGGCGTTGGTCATCGTCTGCCAACGGGGTTCGTCGATCGTCATCTCGTGCTTGTCGTCGAAGGGCAGACTTCTGAGGGGCGAACCGTCCCTCTGCAAGCGGGACCGACTTTGCCTGCCCTGGCAGGTGAGGAATTGGCGGGCCAGCCTGGCCGTGTGTATGCGCGGATACTGCGCGATTTCGAGGGCCGCAGCCCCGTGCCGTTTTGGCTGGCTTCTCCTGATCCACCCCCAGACACGCGCCTGGTTCCGGGTAAAATCGAGGAAGACTGTTTTGAATTCCCCGTGACGCTGACCCAAGTGCGCTTGCGCGTCCTCTACCGCCGCTTCTGGCCCGAAGTGGCACGCAGCAAAAATTGGCCCCAGGATGATCTGCTCGTGCTGGAGCAAACTTTTAGGCCCGTTTTCTCGGAGCGCTGACGCTGCCCGCCTCCCCTCCATCCAGAGAACATCCTGCCTGTATGATTTTGAATCAAGCACTTCAGTTCGTTAACGTTCCTGGCCGATAAAGAGACGGATCCTTTTCCTTGCCCTCGCCGCAATTTTTTGCGGAGATATAACTTGCGAATGGCCCCTGCGGCGCCGTCGCTAAGTCCTCTTGCACGGCATGGAATGTGCGTGTTATATGGAAGGATAAGGTTAGGCTGCCTATAACGGCACCTATCCGGAAGGAGTTGAGGCAGCGGAACTCGAGAAGAAAGAAGGCGTCAACGATGAGCCTTAACACACATTATCAGCTTCTGATCGATCGAGGGCGGAAGGCAGGTTTGACAACTCGCGAGTTGTATTCCGCCATGGCGGGTCGCCCCATCGAGGGCGGTGATGATTTCCTGGGCCGAGCCGATTGCAATGGTTACGTACCCAGCATCAGTCCACAAGGACAGCGCATCTACCGTCCCCTCGGCGGCAGCCGGCGGCCCTGAAAACGTCCCTAATCGGAACAGCACTTGCTTGCGCGGCGTGCTCAGAACACTCACTCACTGAGCACGCCGCGCAAGCAAGTGCCGTCACACATCACACCCACACCACACTTGCTTGCGCGGCGTGCTCAGAACACTCACTCACTGAGCACGCCGCGCAAGCAAGCGTGATGTGCTTTATTGTCCTTCCAACACATACCGAATGGCGTTCTCTAGATACGCCTCTTCTTCGATGTTTTCCACGTTTCCGCCTTCGGTGAACCAGCGTCGCCGGCCGGCCTTCTTCGCCACCGTGCCGACAAGACCTGCTGCGTCCGACAGTTTCCGCGAGCACCAAGCCTTGAACTGGTTCATCACCTCATCCGAGTCGCGGTCTGCCGTGACGACAACATGAATGTGATTGGAGCGCGCATTCACCGCGTGCAGCTGCCATCCACGAACGCGGCAATGTTTGCAAATGGTCTGTTCCACCAAGGTTCGCTGTTCCTTCGTCAACACTACGGGAGGCTCTGCCATCCGTTCGCGGGCCTCGCGCTCCTGCTCAGAGTCAGGCGGCTTCACCCCCCATTCTCCCCACCGCACCCAACCACGCGCATCGCCCGGCAGCCATGTGCCATACGTGGTCCAGGTTACGTGGTAAGCTAATACCGACATGGGATTCCTCCCTCCCACGAGCACATCGCGCGAACTAATGCATCCATCGCACTTGCTTGCGCGGCGTGCTCAGTGCTCAGATGATTTTCAATCGACATTGCAGCGCCCGTGCATCCATCCATCGCACTTGCTTGCGCGGCGTGCTCTGATGAACACGCCGCGTAGATCGTATTGCGAGCACGCTGCGCAAGCAAGTGCGATGGATCAGATCGTATTGCGAGCACGCTGCGCAAGCAAGTGCGATGGATCAGATCGTATTGCGAGCACGCT
>JAJPIY010000406.1 GCA_021324515.1 Planctomycetota bacterium | reverse complement strand
GGGGTAAGTACAATGCAGACAAGGAGTCCTAACCCCCCACCCTAACCCTCCCCCACAAGGGGGGAGGGAACAAATACAACTCCCTCCCCCACAGGGGAGGAGGGAACAAATACAACTCCCTCCCCCCTTGTGGGGGAGGGAACAAATACAACTCCCTCCCCCACAGGGGAGGAGGGAACAAATACAACTCCCTCCCCCCTTGTGGGGGAGGGAAAAACAAAACTCCCTCCCCCCTTGTGGGGGAGGGCTGGGGTGGGGGGGGGGAAGTACAATGCAGACAAGGAGTTCTACCCCCCACCCTAACCCTCCCCCACAAGGGGGGAGGGAACAAATACAACTCCCTCCCCCACAGGGGGGAGAGGGAAAAGTCCGCCAGCCCTTAGCCGCCGATGGCATGCATGGTCCTCCGTGGCTTGATGAACCGGGCCGTGTTGATCTCGTGTCCCTCCCACTTGTCGCGGACATTCTGTCGGATCATCTCCGCCAATCGCTCATCATCGCGCATTCCACGCAGCAGCGGTTTGACATCAACTTCGTTCAGCGCGAACAAGCAGTTGCGCAATTTGCCATCGGAGGTCAGGCGCAGACGATTACAGCTCATGCAGAACGGCCGCGATATCGAGGCGATGATGCCGACGCGGCCGCCGCCGTCGCTGTACTGAAAATCCATCGCCGCAGCGCGCGGATCGTAGTCGTCGGCTGGGACGAGCGGGGCCACTTCCCGCTCGATCTGTTCCAGGATCTCATGAGCGAAATAGACCTTACTGCGTTCCCACTCCCCGGCACCGATGGGCATGTATTCGATAAAGCGCATCTCCAGGCCGTGCTCGCGGGCAAAACGGGCCAGGGGCGCTACGTCTTGCTCATTCAAGCCGCGAAGGACGACGGCGTTGATCTTGATGGGCGAAAAGCCGGCTTTCTTCGCCGCAGCGATGCCAGCCAACACCTGCTCGAACCCATCGCGGCGGCTGATCGCGCGGAAGCGTCCCGGATCAAGCGTGTCGAGGCTGATATTGATGCGTCGCAATCCGGCATCGAAAAGCGCCTGCGCTTGCTGGGCCAAGAGCAGTCCGTTGGTCGTCAGGCCAATGTCTTTGATACCGGACACCGCAGCGACCATGCCAACGAGGCGCGGTAGATCGCGCCGCAGCAGCGGCTCCCCGCCGGTCAGACGCAGCTTGTCGATGCCCAGAGGCGCCGCCACACGGACGAAGTGTGTGATCTCCTCGAAGGTGAGCAGTTCGGCACGGTCCATGAAGACCACTTCTTCCGGCATGCAGTAGGTGCAGCGGAGATTGCAGCGGTCGGTGACGCTGATGCGCAAGTTGTTATGAGTACGGCCGAACGTATCAATCAGCATGGGATACAGCGCATCCTAAATCCACGAAAGCAACGACCTCTCTAGTTTAACAAAAGCGCTGCCTGCCTGCACCGCTTCCTGAGAGCTACTGGACAAACTCCTGACCGATCCATCTCTCTGCGAAAACAACAAGGACCGGATAATGAAGTTGATTCAGAAAGATTTGGCCTCCGGTTAATTTATCCAGCGCACATTCGTTACAACCGATATTATTTCTGCCTTTCTCCGCGCCGGCGCTCCGTGCCGGGGAAGATGGAGAACTTGGGCAGAAGAAAGCAAGCGAGGTCAATCGGAGACTTCGCGGAAGGAAGCCAGACGAATGATGGCGATGCGGTGCTGGCTCTGGCCGCTCGGGCTTTGCGCACTTTGTGGCTGCGGTTTCGCGCTGCGCCATCAGCTCGACAAAGAAATACAGGACTTGTCCGCCAAGAACGGCGACGGCGCAGCCTTGTGCGGACTGGTAAATTCGCTGCCGCCTCCGCCGCCCTCCGTCGCTTCTGTCGAGGCCGCAACCGTTAGTGGTTCCCCATCGGAACGGGGAGCGTCCACCCTCCGAGGTCCCCTCGAGGGAGGCACGTCCCCCACTCCGGGGAATTGGGAAACTACGCCGAGCGAATTGCAACAGGTGGCATGCCAGCAGAGGGAGAAGCTGCCGCCGATTCAGCAACGTCTGCCCATCCCGAAAGAATTGCCGGGCGCAGATGCCCCAGACATCAAGATCCCTGACGATCCTAAGGAGCGTGCGGAATATTTCCGAAAACTCTATCCTCCGATACCAGAGCTGCCGCCCATGACTCCGCCTGCACCGGGGCCAGAGGGCCGGCCGTTGACCCTGGCCGATTTGCAGCGGCTGGGCGAGACCTACAATCCCGCAATCAAGTCGGCCTACGCCGCCGTGGAAGCCGCTAAGGCCGCCGCCTACCAGGCCGGCATGTATCCCAATCCCACCGTCGCCTGGGAGCATGATACGGTGGAAACCGGCCCGGCCGGCTATCCCGGCGGTTATTTTGATCAGCTCATCATTACCGGAGGCAAACTCACCGTTCAGCAAGCGATGGCAACTATGGACGTGCTCGCCGCCAAGCTGGCCCTGCGCAAGGCCAAGTCGGATATGTGGACGCAGATACGCAGCAACTATTTCGCCGTCCTGGTGGCGTATCAGGGCATTCGTTACTCGGAAGCCTTGTTCACCTTTGCCAATTACCTCTACAATTATCAGATCGTACAGCTGAGCGTCGCCAAAAAGGCATCCGGCTACGAGCCGATGCAGCTGCGTCCCCTCGTCCTCCAGGCGCGCTACGACATCATCCAGGCCCGCAACAAGTACACGGCGGCGTGGCGGCAGCTAGCCGCCAGTCTCGGCTTGCCGGACATGCCTCCGTCGGAGCTGGCCGGCAGCGTCCATATGCCGATGCCCGAATTCGACTACAACGCCGTGCTGGCGCGGTTGGAGTATCACACCGACGTGCGGTCCGCCCTCGTCTCAGTGCAGAAAGCCAAATACAACGTGCGCTATCAAAAACTCGTTCCTTTGCCCGACGTGGGCGCCCGCATCCTGACGCAGAAAGATTACACCACGCCCCCCAATCAGGTCGTACATAGCGCCGTCATGTACATGACGTTGCCGATCTGGAACCAGAACCGGGGAGGCATCCGTCAAGCGGAATGGCAATTAGCGCAAGCCGCCGCGGATCCAGTGCGGGCCCGCAATGACCTCGTCGCCATTCTCGCCGACGCCTACAATCGTTACATCACCTCACGTCAGCAAGTGGACATCGTCCAAGAACAAATCCGCGATTTGCTGCGGTCTTATAAAAACGCCTGGGCGCGGAACCAAGTCGAACCCTTGGTGGTGAGCTTCAGCGACCTGTGGCCGGTTCAGATCACATTGGAGAGCTACGTTCTCATGTATATCGGCGCCCTCGGCGCGATGTGGCAGGCTGCGGTCGATGTCGCCAACTTACTGCAAACGGAGGACTTCTTTCAGGCGGGCCAACGTCAAGTGGTCCCGGCGTACCCGGTCCTGGAAGATCTGTTGATGCCGTTACGGAATTATCCGCGGGCACCGATCGTGCCGAACGCGGCTGTTACCGCGGCTTCGCCCCTGGCCACGGTTGTCGGAGGCGCGACAGCGAAGCAGCCAGCGCTGGCGCCGCCGTCGCAACCGGCGCCTACGCCGTCTGCTCCGACGCAGTCGCCTGCGCTAATGCCGCAGTCCCCAGCGATCCCGCGGCGCACGGAAAATGGAAAGAGTCCTTCTCTTGAGGGGGGGCCGTCATGATCCCAACCGTCCGTGGTTGGCTTATCGCGGCTGCTGTGGCGGCGTTGGCTGGGTTGCACCCGCAACCCAGTCGCGCGGACGATACGCCACGAGCCGGAAGCATAAGCGACGGGCAAGCGACGGATACACTGCCTCCGCCGACCGCGCAGGCGCCGCAACAACCGCCGGCCTACGTGCTGCCGCCGCCTTCTTGGCCGACATACCATTTCAACCAACTTGATCCGCTGCTTGATCGGCCCTACGCTGCCCCGCCGGGATGGTATACCAACGTCGAAATGAATTTTGTCTTCGTCCATCTCCGCAATCAGTTGAGTGCTCCCGTACCCAACGCCCTCACAGGGGCCAGTGACTTCGTGTCCATCGGCGGCAACCCGATCAATCCGACCATTTCGCCCCGCTTCGAGATAGGCTATCGGTTCCCCGGCAACTGGGGCGGCATTCAGTTGGGCTACCGCTTTCTGACGAGTCAAGGTTCTGGCCAAACCATTACCGGGCCGTTGGACGACATCCAGGCGCCCGGTCGCCAAGCAGGCGTCCTGGAATACAACATGATCGATTTGACCTATGTCAGCCGGGAATTTGCTCTCGGTCCTTTTTGGGACTTGCGCTGGGGCGTCGGCGCACGGGCCTTGTTCCTTTATTTCAATTCCGGCGTCCAGTTCCAGAATCCGGGCTTGGCCCAGGGCGACATTATCGCTCAAAATACGAGCAATTCCTTGGCGGGCTTCGGCGTGTGGGCGTTCGGCGAGCTGGAGCGGAAAATGCCGGTCCTGGGCTTGGCCCTATTCGGCCGCTTCGAAGCCACGGACTTGGAAGCGCAGATCCGGCAAGGTTTCTCGGAGACGGTGGCCAGCGGCAGCGGGACGTTGTTGCCGTTTAGCGCTCGCTATGATTTCTCGGTAGGCGTGCCCATCCTCCGCGAAATCGTCGGCCTCAGTTACACCGTGCCGCAATGGAACTACAGCCGATTCATGCTTGGCTTGCAGTGGGACACGTACTTCCAGATTGGCCGCGACAACCTGACCCTCGGCATCCCCACCAGTCGCGGCCAATTAGATTTGTATGGTCTGTTTTTCCGGGCGGAGTTCCATTTCTAACGTCCCTTGCTTGGGCCACAGCCGGATGCCAAACTAAATGAGGAGACAAAATATAGGGTGAACCATGAAACGGCGTTATTTTCGGTGGGCAGTCTGGGCGAGCGGCGTCGTCGCCGTGGTCGGCCTGATCGGGGGATTATCTGCCGTCGGGACGATCAACGTTCGCCATTGGCTCAATCCTTCCGAGCAACGGCCCGCCGTCCCAAGCCACGTTCCCCAAGCGCGGCTCGTCCCCGGCAACAACAATGCAATCGAGCTGCCGCCCGATGTGGTCGAGCGCCTGGGGGTCAAGAGCGCCGCCGTCGAAGTGGCAGCGGCGCCGCGACCGTTGACCTTGGCCGGCTCGCTGTTTTTCGAACCGAACCGCCTCGGCCGCATCCAATCGCGTTTCCCCGGTGAGGTCATCGCCATCGGCGCCGCTTCTTACCAGAATGGCAACCATCCAACGCGCGAACGGCCTCTTGAATACGGCGATCACGTCACCCAGGGACAGATCATGGCCGTCGTCTGGAGCAAAGACCTCGGCGAGAAAAAAAGCGAGTTGATTGACGCCCTGGTGCAATTGGCTTTGGACGAAGGGCGGCTGATTGACCGCGAGAAAGCCTATCATATCGGCGCGCTGCCGGAGGACACTCTCAATCAGACGCGAAAAGATGTCGCCTCCGATCGTAACGCCGTCGCCAAAGCAGAACGGACATTACGGACCTGGAAAGTGACCGAAGAGGAGATTAACGCCGTTAAGGAAGAGGCGCGGCTGGTGTCTGAAGGCAAGAAGAAGCGCGATCTCAAAAAAGAGTTGGAATGGGCCAAGGTCGAAGTGCGGGCACCGTTCGACGGCACCATCGTCGAAAAGAACCTGCACGTGGGCAATATCGTCGATCCTAGCTTCGACCTGTTCAAAATCGCCGACCTGCGCAAGCTGGGCGTGGTGGTCCATGCTTATGAAGAAGACTTGCGCACGCTGCAAGCGCTGCCGCCCGGCTATCCCTGGCAGGTGCGGGCCGGCGCCGACCTCAACCATCGCGTGCTCAAAAGCAACGGCCTGCAAAAGATCGGCCTGGTCATCGACCCGACGCAGCACACCGATCCGATCATGGGCGTGGTGGACAACAGCTCCGGCGAGTTGCGCGTCGGCCAGTTCGTGACGGCGACGGTGGAGCTGCCCGCCCCGGCCAACGTAGTTTCCCTGCCGGCGTCGGCCCTTGTCGAAGACGGCGCCGCCAGCATCGTCTTCGTCCAGCCCGATCCATCGAAACCGCGCTACGTTCTGCGGCACGTGTCCGTGGCCATGCGGCTGCGCGATGTGGTCTATGTCCGCAGTGAACTGACCGGGCCGGAGCGCAAAAAAGGGTTGCAAGCGCTCAAGCCCGGCGAAGTCGTCGTCACAGAAGGCGTCTTGGAATTGCACGCAGCGCTGGAAGACCTGCAAGCGCGGGCGAAAGCACAGAAATAAACCTTTCATGCTCCGCAAGCGTAAGCGACGATAGGTCCGTCGCTTACGCTTGCGGAGCGTAAATGGTCCGGATCGCAGTTTATGGTACGCAAACTCATCGCATGGGCGGTTGACAGCGCCCTGATTGTGATTTTGCTGGCGCTGGGCTTGGCGGGCGTCGGCATCTACGCATTCAACCATGTGAATGTGGAAGCGTATC
>JAJPIY010000160.1 GCA_021324515.1 Planctomycetota bacterium | reverse complement strand
GGGGTAAGTACAATGCAGACAAGGAGTTCTAACCCCCCACCCTAACCCTCCCCCACAAGGGGGGAGGGAAAAACAAAACTCCCTCCCCCCTTGTGGGGGAGGGAAAAGTCCGCCAATCCTTAGGCAGGGCCTTCGGTAGGGTTGTTGTGCCTGGAGCGTTCCTCCACTGTTAGAAATCCCCAGCGCAGCGCCTGGTCCTGCACATAGTTCTTGCCCAAGGTCAGCGCCGTCACCGCTTTGGCCATCTCGTAACCCAGATAAAAAGCGTGCGCGGGGTCGATGTCCGTACGTTCACACATCTGCGCAAACAGCGCGAAAGGGTCGCGGCCTTGCAGGAACATCTGATTATTGAGGACATACAACAGGCCGCGCTCGGCAAATAAGCGAAAATTGCGATCGGTAATGCGCGCTGCCAGATCGGCGAGCATCGCCTCGCCGTGGATGCGCAGCTTTGGATCGCGCAGCAAGACCAGGTTCGGCTCCAGGTGTTTCGGCAGCGTGCGCTGGGAACAGGCATAATGCACCAGACGGCGCGCCAGGTCCAGCTCGCGGACGCAGCTGCGGCACCAATTGATGACTTGCGTGGTCAGCACACTGCGGATGCCGACTTCTTGACAGAAGCCCAGCAGCAGCACATTGAGACCGGCTGAATCCGCATCGGTCAGTTCGGTGAGGTTGCCGACGCCCATCAACATCTCGGCGTCCGGATAACGACGGCGGACTTCAAGATAGCGGCCTAACGATGTAGCAAATCCCAGGCCAATCGGCTCCAGCACTGGATCGATACGATACTTCACCCCCCACGCCTGGAGCTTTTCGATGGTCTGGTCCAGCCCCTCCAGCCCCCACTTGTCCTCTCCCGAAGGGGACGGAGGCGAAGGCAGATCGGGTAGGACGACGACTTCGCAACCCCATGACCGCGCGGCTGCGACATTGCTGCGGTTGACGCTGAGCACTAATTCGGCCCCTGCGGCCACGGCAGCCTCGACTTCGTGTGGATCGAAGCTGTCGATCGAGACGCGGAGGCCGGCTTCACGCAAGGCCCGCACCGCATCGCCGACGCCGCTCCACCTCGATCCGGGATCGCAGCCCAGGTCGATAATGTCGGCCCCGTCGGCGTGCAGGGCGTGAGCCTGGCGCAGGATCTCCGCCCGGTCCAGGCGCGGAGCATGGTTGATTTCCGCGAGGATCGTGATGTCATAGTGCCCATACTCCACGCGCGGCGCCGCTGAGGTGCTGAAAAATTCGGGCAAATCCCGACAATCGACAGGCCCACGCTCCACCGCAGCGGCCATTGTTTGCAACGGCCCCAGGTCTCCCTGGCATAGACCGGGCAGAATGATCCGATCGACGTCGGAGGGGACTGTCAGGTGCCGGGCGATCCACGAGGTGGTGGCCAGGGCGACGACGCTGATCGGCAACACGGCGACGCTGTAGCGGAAGCCGACCCGCGGCGCCAACTCTTCCACCACGCGACGCAGCGACGGCTCGGCCAGCTTGCCGGTCACAAACAACAGATGCGGAGGCTGCATGCTATCAGCATAATTGATTCCCGCCAGAAGCAGTATAGGGACCAGAGAAACCGTTCCCGAACGGGCGCGCCTTTGGAGAAAGCCTGCTACAATAAAAGAACAACAGAAATCCACGCCCTCAGCGAGCAGACTATGGCCCTGCCCATTTATCATCTGCCGGTCCTCCAGAACTGGGATTGTCACGTTTGCGGCACCTGCTGCCAGGAATATCGTGTCACCGTTACGGAAGAAGAGAAACAACGCATCGAAGCGCAGGGTTGGGACCGTGATCGTGATCTCGGCGGGCGTGAGCCGTTTCTTCCGCACGATAAGAAGCGCGGGCTGTATGTCCTCAATCATCGGGACGACGATAGCTGCGTGTTTCTGAGCGAAAAGGGGCGCTGCCGCATCCACGAGCGTTTTGGCTACGAAACCAAGCCGTTGGCGTGCCGGCTGTTTCCGTTTGTGTTGGTGCCGGTCGCCGAGGAATGGCGCGTCGGTCTGCGTTTCGCTTGTCCCTCGGCGGCCGGCAACAAGGGGCGGGCCCTCAGCGCGTATAATGCGTCGCTGGCGGAGTTCGCGGTGCGGCTGGCCGAACGAGAAGGCTTGACGCGCCGGCCTGATGGCTCCCTGACGCCGCCGCCGATCGTCGAACGCCGTCCCAACGTCACATGGTCCGAGGTGCTGCGCCTGCTGGAGGTGCTGCTTGGTTTGCTGCGCCAGCGCCGCGATCCGATGGAGCGGCGTCTACGCAAATGCCTGACGTTGGCGGAGATGATGCGGCCGCTGCGTTTGCAGCGTCTGGACGGCAAACAGTTCCGCGATTTGCTCGACCTTTTGGCCGGGACGGCAGATCAAGAAACGCCTGCCAATCCGTTGCTGGTGCCGCAGCCGAGTTGGGTTGGTCGCGTTCTGTTTCGTCAGGCTGCCGCTCTGTTCACGCGCAAAGACCACGGTCCCAAGCGTGGCCTCCCCGGCCGTGGGCGAGTCGCCTTGTTCCGCGCTGCTTGTCGCTTCACGCGCGGTCGAGGCCTGGTGCCGCGTATGCACCAACACATTCCGGTGGTCTCCTTTGAGGAATTGGAGACGCCGTGCGGACCACTGCCCAGCGCCGCGGAAGAAGTCCTCGAACGTTATTACACCCTTAAGGTGGGTTCCTTGCAATTCTGTGGCGCAGCTTCGTTCGGCTTGCCCTTCTGGGAAGGGTTCGAGTCGTTGGCCTTGACGCTGCCCCTTGTGTTGTGGTTGTCACGCGCCTTCCGCGACCGTCCGCGCCACGAGGCCATTATCGAAGCGCTGACGATTGTCGACGATCACGTCGGCTTCAACCCCGTCCTCGCTACCCGCCGACAACGTCTCAGTTTTCGCATCCTCGCACGCCGCGGAGAGTTGGCTCGCTTGATCGCTTGGTATAGCCGGTAACTCTCCTTAATTGCTCTTGTCTAAGCCATCCATTCTTGCTCTTATCTCCTTCGTTTCGACTGGGAGAGGCGAACTCAAATTGGAAAGACATGCAGACCCGCGTTTTTGATTTGGATGGCAGTCTCGTTCCGCAAACCCTGCTGTTACAACGGTCGGCTGCGATACTCGTGCCGTTGCGGGAGTGGGGTTGCAACCTCCGCCTGGCCTGCCGTCATGGGACGTTTGCCCGCTTCGAGGAGCGCTTGGCCCAACTTGCTGGTTCTCGCTGCGATACACAGCCGTTCCTCACTTTCCTCGGTTCGGGCGATTTTCACCACCTGAGCCTGGCGTTGTTGCGGCGCTTGACGGGCCCGTTCAATCTGCTGGTGATGGATAATCATCCGGACTGGATGCGTGGCGTTCCCTTCTTGCACTGCGGCACCTGGTTGTACCATGCGGCCCAGCTGCCGAATGTGCAGCGCATTTTTCACCTCGGCGGCGCCGTTGATTTCGACAACCGCTATCGCTGGCTGGCGCCGTGGCTGATGATTCGCTCCGGCAAAATTGTTGTGGCCCCAGCTTGCCGTCGCTTTCACGGCCGCGAGTGGGACCAGATCGCTCATCAACCGCTGCGCTGTCGCCCAGACGAACCCGTCAGACACGACGTTCTCTCGAAATGGCTCGGTCCCTACCGCGCGGAGTTGGCAGCTTGGCCTTTGTATATTTCTCTAGATAAAGATGTATTGACCGCAACGGAGGCGATGGTGAATTGGGATTCCGGTTGCTTGACTACGGCGGAAGTATTGGCGATTGTCGAAACGTTCATGAAAGCAGCCAATGGCGCGTTGGTAGGCATGGACGTGGTAGGAGATTGGTCGCCGGTTCGACTGCACGGTTGGGGGCAGCAGTTCTTGCATTGGACCGAGCATCCCGCGCTGGCAATCGACGCTAACGAAGCCGTACAACGAAACCAGGCGCTGAATCTGCGCTTGTTGGAGTGTGTAGCTCCTTGTTTAGCGGCGCCTCGGCGAAACGCCGCAAGCTGCGGTGCTTCGCTGAAGCGCCGCTAAACCGCCCTGTCAGCATTTGCGGAGCACGCCGACTAACACGCCGAGGATGCACGCCTGCGAATGAGGATCGAGGTGGATCGGCTGCATCTGGCTGTTGGCCGGCTCCAGACGCACACGCCCTTTTTCCCGATAATAGCGCTTCAACGTCACTTCGTTATCGATCATCGCTACCACCCGCTCGCCGTTGTTGGCCGTCGATTGCTTGCGGATGACCACGTAATCGCCGTCGGCGATATGATCGTCGATCATTGATTGCCCCCGCACGCGCAAGGCGTAGTGGTCCTTGCCGCAGAACATACTGCTAAAATCGAGGCGCTCCTCTTGGGCGACGGCTTCGATGGGCGAGCCGGCAGCTACAGAGCCGACAAGCGGAAGCTCCGCCCCCGGCGGCCGATGATCGACGAGTTGGATGGCCCGCGCCGATTTGCCCTGGCGGATAATCAAGCCTTTGTTGACCAGAGCATTCAAATGACACATCACGCCGTTGGGCGATTTGATACGAAACGCATCGCCGATCTCGCGCACGGTCGGCCCATAGCCGCGCGACTCGATCTTATCCTTGATGAACTCGTAAATCTCGCGCTGCCGCCGTGTCAATTTACTGAAGTCCGCCATAGTCCTTCCTCCTTACGAGGTGGGGTAATGTATGTTGTGGGGGGGTGATGCCCCGTTGCCCTCTTGCGCCGCCGCCCTCTCTTCTTCGTGGGCTTGTGTTATGTGTACCTTAGTATATTAGACGCCCGTACACAAGAAAAGAGAATTTTTTGGCATTTATTTGGTTTTTGTGTATGGTCAAGCGGAGAGAAGGCCCGCGCCTGGGAGGAGATGATCCATGAAGCCTTGGTCGGCGCCGCCGTGGTTTACGCCGACTTTGGCCGCCCTGTTGGAGCGGCGTAATTTGTCTGCTATGCACATGTGTCAATTGATGCATGGCATTCTCGATGGTACGTGCGGCGATGTGGAAACGGCGGCGTTGTTAGTGGCCCTGAACGCCAAAGGTGAAACGGCCGACGAATTGGCGGCGGCGGCGGCGGTGCTGCGCGAGTATTGTCTTCCCTTGGCGGCTGGACGCGAGGACGTGCTGGACACGTGCGGCACCGGCGGCGACGGCAGCGGCACCTTCAACATCAGCACGGCGACGGCCCTGGTCGCTGCCGCTGCCGGCGTGCCGGTCGTCAAACACGGCAATCATGCCGTATCCAGTCGCAGTGGCAGCGCCGACGTTCTCGCCGCCCTGGGGGTGCGCGTGGAATTGGACGCCCAAGCGGCGCGGCATTGTTTGGAGCATGCCGGCATGACGTTTTGCCTGGCGCCGCTGTTTCATCCGCGCTTGCGGCACCTCGGCACGGTGCGTCGTCGGTTGGGCGTGCCGACGCTGTTGAATTGCTTAGGACCGCTGGCCAATCCGGCGGGCGCGGCCTATCAACTTCTCGGTGTGGGGCGGGTGGAGTGGCTCGACCGCCTCGCTGCTGCCCGAGCGCGCTTGGGCGCGCGCCATGCTCTGCTGGTGTGCGGCCGCGACGGCCTCGATGAAGTCAGCCTAGCGGGGCCTACTCTGGTCCGCCAAGTGCGCGGGAATGAAGTGACCGCCGCCGAATGGACGCCGGACGATTTCGGTCTTGCTCCTTGCCGTCCCGAAGAGCTGCGCGTTGAAGGCCCCCAAGAGAGCGCCGCGGTCATTCGAGCGGTGCTGCGAGGCGAGCAAGGCGCGGCGCGCCGTATCGTGTTGGCCAACGCCGCCGCGGCCCTGCTGGCAGCCGAGAAAGCCGCCTCGTTGCCCGAAGGAGTGGCCAAAGCGGCCCAGGCTATCGACAGCGGCCGAGCTCTGGGGGTCCTGAACGATCTGGTTGCACTATCGCAATCCGGCGAGCGGGGCGTGTAAACGCCCCGGTGC
>JAJPIY010000404.1 GCA_021324515.1 Planctomycetota bacterium | reverse complement strand
TCTCCAAGTCGCAGGGCCAAGAACAATGCATTCATAGGGTCGTAATTGCTCCGCCAATGTCCCGGATTCGTGCTTGCCTTGATAACTCGCTGCTTCGGAGCTGAACAGCAGCATGCGGCCCTCGCGCGCCGCAGCCGGCAGCGGTTGTATCTGGTCCGTCAGATTGAAGTACGCATGCAACTCTTCCGCCGCGCCGCGCACCAGATGCAACAACGCCGGCGTCTGCTCATTCGGCAGCAAGCGAGCGATCCGGTGTGTGAAATCGCGCAGCGCCGGCCAGCGTCGCCGTGCGGCCAGCAGGTCGGCATAGAGACGGCGCAGGCCGGCGCGGTGCGAATTTTCCGGCCAGGACCAACTTAGCCGCGCTGCCGCGAACGTTGCTTCCGCCTGTGGATCGAGCATCTCCACTCCGGGCGCGAAACCGTAATCACGGCGGCGGCCTTGCCGCACATTCTCGATCACCTTGTGATTGTGGAACGAGCAGAAGAACGGAAACGGATTGTCTTCGCCGTATTCCTCGCCCATGAACAAAAGCGGCAGATACGGCGACAAGAGCATTAAACTGGCGGCAAGGCGCTGTTTGGGCGGATCGACCAGTGCGGCCAAACGATCACCGCACGGCCGGTTGCCGACGTGATCGTGGTTCTGCACGCCGATGACGAAACGGTCGCCCGGCAAGCCCTCATCGGGACCGCCCCAATGCCGGCCGCGATAGGCACTATAAATGCTACCGTCCAGGTGGAAGGTTTGCCCTAGCACTCGAGCGAGGCTGCGGACCTCCGTGAAATCGCTATATTTGCCGTGCCGTTCGCCGGTGAGGCAAGCGTGCAGGGCATGATGGAAATCCTCGTTCCATTCGGCGTCGAGTCCGTGTCCGCCGCATTCCGGCGCGCGCACTATGCCCACATCGTTGCGGAGACTTTCGGCGATGATGTGGACGCGCCGGCCAGCGCCGGCCTCGTCGGCGACTTGTTTGATCTCTCGGAGAATATGGCGCGGCCGCGAATCGAAAAGGGCGTGGACCGCGTCCAGCCGTAGGCCGTCAAAATGGAAATCGGCGATCCACATACGCACATTATCGAGAATAAAATCGCGCACGGCATCAGAGCCAGGGCCGTCGTAGTTAAGGGCCGGCCCCCAGGGGGTGCGGTAACGGTCGGTGAAATACGGCCCGAACTCGCCGAGATAATTGCCTTCAGGCCCCAGATGGTTGTAAACCACATCGAGGAAGATCGCCAATCCGGCAGCGTGGCAGGCGTCCACCAGTTTTTGTAACCCATAGGGCCCGCCGTAGGTGTTCTGGGCGGCGTAGAGGTGAACACCGTCGTAGCCCCAATTGCGCGAGCCGGGAAACTGCGCGATCGGCATCAGCTCCAGGGCGGTCACACCCAATTCGCGCAGGGCCGGCAGACGGGGAATGATGGCCTCGAAAGTGCCTTCTGGCGTGAAGGTGCCTGTGTGCAACTCGTAGAAAACGAGCGCTTCACGCGGCACACCTTTCCAGTCCCGATCAGTCCAGGTGAAGCGGCGCGGGCGCACCACGGCCGAAGGCTTGTGAACGCCATCGGGCTGCCACAGCGAACAGGGATCGGGTCGCTCCGGGCCGTTGTTCAGCCGATAGGCATAGCGTTGGCCTTCCGGCACATCCGGCAGCGTGGCGTGGAAAAAACCGCGTTCTTCACGCAGCATCGGCTGAACGCGGCGCTGCGAACCATCGAACAATACCAACTCCATGCGCTCGGCCCGCGGCGCCCATACACGCCACCGGATGCCGCCGCCCTCTTCCTCTAGGGCGCCACAATTGCGTTTGCTCATTCTCGCCTTTCCTTGGTTTCAAAGACGCCACACCAGAAAGCGGTTTATCTGACCAATTGTACCCGCATAAGTCCAGAGCAAGGCGATTGTCTCCAGTCCGCAGCGCAAGCAAGGTTTCGCCTTCCTTGCTTGCGCTGCGGACTCGTATCGTCATGCCCCACATTGTCGCTTTCCTTGCTTGCGCTGCGGGCTCGTATCGTCATGCAAGACTCGTATCGTCATGCCCCACATTGTCGCTTTCCTTGCTTGCGCTGCGGACTCGTATCGTCATGCAAGCAAGGTTTCGCCTTGCTTGCGCTGCGGACTGGTTTTGTCATGCTGACAAGAAGGCCGCCGGGGAGACGTGGAAGAACTGGGATAGCTCGATCACCTGGTCTCTGGTGAGCGACCGTCTGCCGTTGAGGACGGCAGAAATGGTGGACTGAGAAATGCCGACCGCTTTTGCAAGTCTCGTCTGGCTTAGACCATTCGCTCGCATCAGTTCGCGCAGCACGTCCGCCTCGGAGGCATCTGGGATCGCTACGTGCTCCTCTTCGTAGATCTCGACTAGATCCGTTAGGGCATCTAGGTATTCTTGCGCTCCCTTATCTAAATCTTCTTTTAGTAACCGATCGATCATCTCCTGAGCCGTATCCAAATGGTTGTCGTCCCTGATGCGAATAAGGGGAAACTTCTTCACAAGATCGAAATAGGTATCCGGCAAAGTTTGGCTGGGGGTCTTGACAGCCATGGTACTTACCTCCTTCTTTTTCGCCGGCTGGGAGCAGGCTTCTTCGGTGGGGACTTATAGCATCCCCAGTCCTCGATCCAGCGCTGCTTGTCGTACTCGGCGTGGTCCATCACCCGTAAGACGTAGAGGATGCCATTCCTATATCGGACACGACCAATCAAACGGAAGCGATTGTTACCCACGTCGAACACAACACAATCGCCGACCTGATCCGCTGTCCCGAACGTCTGTTTGAGCTGTGCAAAGTTGCGCCACGCAGCGCTCTTTGCTATCTTGTACCAAGCAGACAAGTCTCGTTTGACGGCTTCCGAGTCGTGCTTCCGCGTTTCCCAGAACTCCCTCAGCCTCTTCTTGGAGATGATGGGCACACTACACCTATCGACCGGCCGTACTGCACCGCAGTAATGATAATCGCAAATTGCGATAAGTCAAGCACTCGTATCACGTCCTGCGATAGAGGCAAACCAATGCGCTCTTCTGGCGCGGCAGGCTGGTATTTTCATGCTGCCCATTTGCACCAGCGCGTCCGGCGCGTACAATAATTGTTACGTTTGACATTGTCGACACCTCGAAGGGTCAGCCACATGGACGCGGCACCGTCGCCGGTGGGTGTCGCTGCTGCTTCGCCAACGCCGCCGCCGCAATGGCCGGCTGGGTCGAAGTGGATCGAACCGCCGAGCGCTCTTTCTGTTCATCTGCCTTGTGAACCGGAGCCGGCCTGGTCGCGCCCCGCTCAGGGAGCGGCTGTGTTGTTTTTATTGCTGGCGCTGGTGCTCGTCGGTTGGCACGCTTGGTCCGCACAACGCTGGGGGTGCCGGCCAACAACGCTGGAAGTGGATGCTCTCTTTTTTTCATCGCTGGATCTAAATCAAGCGGATCGCGTTCAGCTCATGCAATTACCCGGCGTTGGAGAGAACCTGGCTCGGCGCATCGAGACATATCGGGCTGAGCATCACGGCTTTCGCACTGTGGACGAGCTGCGGCGGGTAAACGGCATTGGCCCGAAATTGCTGGAAAAACTGCGGCCCTATGTCTATGTTGAAGTGCCGGCCAGCACTGAGGAAGACGAGCCGACCGAGAAAGCTGTCCGCCCCGTCGTAGCGAAAGTTGAGGACGAAAAGAAGTCGTTCGTCGTAAGTCGGAAGGAGCCGTTGACCGAGCCTATCGACGTGAACCATGCCACGGCCGCAGAATTGCGGCGCCTGCCCGGCATCGGCCCAACCCTGTCGCAACGCATCATCCAGACGCGCCAACAGCAACCGTTCCGTTCGGTGGAAGACCTGCGGCGTGTGCGGGGCATCGGTGCGAAAACGTTGGAGCGACTGCGGCCGTATGTCGTCGTCATTCCCTGACAAGCCCGGAGCGCTGGCGACGGACAAAAACGCTCGTCGCTAGCGCTCCGGGCTTATCGGTCCCTGTTCCAACGGAGCAAGAGATGGCAGCCAAGTTCGATATCGTCAGTCCTTTTCAACCTGCCGGCGATCAACCGCAAGCCATTGCCAAGCTCATCGAGGGCTATCGCCAGGGCCGGTCTTTTCAGACCCTGCTTGGGGCCACCGGCACGGGCAAGACATTTACAGCTGCTCATGTGATTGCGCAATTAAATAAGCCGACGTTAGTGCTGGCCCACAACAAGACGCTGGCCGCCCAGCTCTACAAAGAATTTAAAGGCTTCTTTCCGCACAACGCCGTCCACTATTTCATCAGCTATTACGACTACTATCAGCCGGAAGCCTACATTCCGCAGCGCGACATTTACATCGAAAAAGACGCCCTCATCAACGAGAACATCGACCGCCTGCGCTTGGCGGCTACCAGCGCTCTGGTCAGCCGGGAAGATGTCATCATCGTCGCCAGTGTCTCGTGCATCTACGGCCTGGGTTCGCCCAGCGATTACAAACGCATGATGATTCGTCTGGTCCGAGGCGACACCATCAACCGCGACGATCTTCTCCTGCGTCTGGTGGACATTCAGTACGAGCGCAATGACGTGGCTTTCACACGCGGCAAGTTCCGCGTTCGCGGCGACGTGATCGAGGTCTGGCCGGCCTACGAGGAGTTCGGCATTCGCATCGAGCTGTTCGGCGAGGAGGTCGATGCCCTGGCCATCATCCATCCGACCAGCGGCGAGACGCTGAAAACGTTGGAGGAATTGTACATTTATCCGGCCAAGCATTTCGTCACGCCGGAGGAGCGCGTGCGTCAGGCCGTCGAGGGCATCCGCGGTGAATTAGAAGAACGGCTGGAGCAATTCAAAAAAGAAGGCAAGTTGCTGGAAAAACAGCGCCTGGAGGCGCGGACGCGCTTTGACATGGAGATGCTGCTGGAAGTCGGCCATTGTCCCGGCATCGAAAATTACGCCCGCTGGTTCAGCGGCCGTAAGCCCGGTGAGCCGCCCTACACGCTGCTCGATTTTTTCCCCGATGATTTTCTGATGATCGTCGATGAATCACATGTCACGTTGCCACAACTGCGCGGCATGTTCGCTGGCGATCACAGCCGCAAGCTCACGCTGGTCGAGCATGGCTTCCGTCTGCCCAGTGCCTTGGACAATCGGCCGCTGCGTTTTGACGAATGGGAGAAGCGCGTCAAGCAAGCCTTGTTCATGTCGGCGACACCCGGACCTTATGAATTGGAACGCTGCGGCGGAGAAGTGGTGGAGCAGATCATTCGTCCTACCGGATTGGTCGATCCGCTGTTGCACGTCCGGGCCGCGCGCGGCCAAGTGCCGGATTTGATCGAGGAGATCAAGAAGCGCGCCGCCCGCAAAGAGCGTGTGTTAGTCACGACGCTGACGAAACGGTTGGCCGAAGACCTGAGCAATTATTTCCACGACGCTGGCCTGCGCGGCAAATGGCTGCACTCGGAACTGGACGCCATCGAGCGTGTGCAGATCCTGCGCGAGCTGCGCGAGGGGGCCTTCGATGTGTTGGTCGGCGTCAACCTGCTGCGCGAGGGGCTTGATTTGCCGGAAGTCTCGCTGGTGGCCATTCTCGACGCCGACAAAGAAGGATTTCTACGCTCTGAGACATCTCTTATTCAGACGATCGGCCGGGCCGCCCGCAATGTCCATGCCGAGGTCATTCTCTACGCCGATCGCGTGACGGATTCGATGCAGCGCGCCATCGACGAAACGCGCCGCCGTCGCGCGTTGCAATTGCGGTACAACGCCGAGCACGGCATCACGCCAGAGACCGTTCGCGCCGCCATCAGTATGGGCATTGAGGAAGAGATCGCCGCTCGCAAACTGGCGGCGGGGGCTGCCGGCAAGGCCGACGATGTCGTCACCGAGGAACAGATCGAAGAACTGCACCGCGAAATGCTCAAGGCCGCCGATGAGCGCCGCTACGAAGACGCCGCCAAGCTGCGCGATCGGATCGCCAAGCTGAAGGGCGAGCCGGTGGCTTCGCCGCAAATCAAGAAACCGCGCGGCCGACGCAAACGGCAACAGAGATGAACGATTGCCCTTTCATCTTCGCACGCGGAAGGGTAGACTCTTGGCCGATCTAGGGACTTTCCCAGGAGCAGAAAGCATGTCTACACAGAAACCCCGTCCTTTGCTGCGGATCGAATACGAAGAAGCGGCGGAGGCGTATCTGAAAAGCCTGCCGTTGGAGCATTTCATG
>JAJPIY010000294.1 GCA_021324515.1 Planctomycetota bacterium | reverse complement strand
CCTGCCATGAAAAAGGTTTTCACCACCGGGCAAGTCGCGAAAATCTGTAAGGTCGCGCCCCGGACGGTCAGTAAATGGTTCGATTCCGGCCGACTCCGCGGCTACCGTATTCCCGGCAGCCAGGATCGCCGTATTCCGCGTGAACATCTCATCCGCTTCCTCAAAGAACACGGCATGCCCTTGGGCGAGCTGGAGGAAGAAGGATGGCACAAGATCCTCATTATCGGCGCCGAGCAGCTGTTCATCGAACGCCTCAAAGAGCTGCTGCCGGAGGATGAGGATTATAAGTACGAAGTGGCCCACAGCGGCTTCGAGGCCGGTATCCAGGCGGAAAGCTTCCATCCGGATACCATCATCGTCGATCTGGCCATGGGACGTAGCGAGGCGCTGCAAATCGCCCAGAACCTGCGGCGCAATCCAGCCTACGAAACCACGCTTATCATCGCTCTGGCCAGCGAAGATGAGGCTAACCCCGAAGCCCTGACGCAGTACGGCTACAGCGAAGCGTTCAAGAAGCCGTTCGACATCGCCCTGCTCGCCGAGCGTATCCGTACACTCGTCGAGGAGAAGCGCGAGAACCTGTAAGCCGCTGCCGGACAAAATCTTATCCGCCGGAAGCGTAAGCGACGGATGAAGAACTCGTCGCTTACGCTTCCGGCTTGTCTCCTTGCCCGACAGACCGTGCTCCATGCTCCGGCGCCCCTCCTCCGTCAACTCCAACAAGCGGCCCATCATCGGCTTGCGCTACAGTCCAGCTGCAACAAGGAGGGGAAGGAAAAGGCCGCTAGTCCTTAGCTATCGCCGAAATCTATATCGCAGCGGCAGTGTGGGGTGAAGTGCTCGGCGTTGCTCATCTGCCGATAGGCGTCTTGCGCCAGGGGGCCGAGCTGGGGCAACTCGGACAGCGGCAGATTGGCATGTTCACGGTACAGAAGAATGTCGTCGTCACCGGAGGCCATTTGCCATTCGACTTCTGGCACAGCTTTGACCGCCACAGCACGCAAATATTCGCCAGCTGGGCCAGAGGGCGCAGCCAACACGCACAGCTCGTCCACCGATCCTCCGTGTGGGTCCGGAATGCCGGCATAGGGGAATTGCGGAGCAGCTTGGGCGAAAAAGTGGGCGAAGGTTGCCGCCGCCTCGGCGTCTTCCGCGTGCTGCTCCAGAAACATCTCCGCCACATTCCACGGACCTAGCCGCTCGGCCACGAAATCCTCGGCAGTGCGTTGCATCGCTGCCTCCACTTCCTTCAGGACATTGTTGTTCTCTAAACATACGTTGACTAAAGCGGTGAATTGTTTCTTAAGCATCGCCTCCATGCGTCCATCCAACTCGTTCAACGCCTCTTCTTTCAGTTGCTCCTCGAAGCGCGTCACCGCTTCCTCGAGGTCCTTACAACCGGCCGGATAGAGATAGTGGACAGCCGTCGCTTTGGCTGGCGTTGGATTGGCCGTCCGGTCCAGCATGTGCAGCAATTCCCCCAGACGAAGACGACAAAAGTTGATCTCGCGCATCTCATCAGCAAGATGGCCGCGTAACGTCAAAAAGACATTGCCAGCCTGACGCAGTAGCAGACTCTGATACAGCGTCTTGGGATAGGCACGCAATAGCTCGGCAACCTCAGCAGAGGGCGGTAGCTTTCGGTTCGTTTTACCAGCCCGCAGCGCCAGCAGGGTCTTTTTGGTCTTCGCAGATGCTGGCGGTTGGGGGAGGTCAGGTTTTGTGCAGAGCTGCATCAGACGATCGTACAACTGGGCGGCGCGGCTGGACAATTCGCGTGCCAGCGGTTCGTGGTTCTGAAGCGCCTGCTCGACCGATGCGGTCATCTGCCGGATCGCTTCCTCAGCACCAGCCAGACGGAACTCTGGTGTTTCGATAAGGCGTACCGGCAATTCGGCCAACTTCTGCTCCCATTGCTGCACTAGCTTGTCAGCGGCCTCACGGAGAGCAACGATCAGGCGAGCCGAAGTCTCTGACAGACCGTCATCCTGCGGTTTGCCCAGTAACTGCTCGAATTGTTCGAGCACTTCCGCAAGCTGTTGCGGCGCAGGCTCTATCTCGACCAGCGGCTGGACGAGGCTTCGGAAGACTTCATCGGGATCTTGACCGAGTGCCTGCCGGCTCATCTCGCTGAGCTGTTCCATCAGTAAATTGACCCCAAGTTGCTGCTGCGCCCATTGCTCCTCGACCCAGGCGCGCACCGCCTCACGTATCGGCTTGCTATCCTTGCTCATCCAGCGCTGAACCAGACGGTGACAGAGTCGGCGGGCCAGCGCACTTGTCAACTCGTGCCGCGGCCAGGACAGTTGGTAAAGTCCGAACGTCTGATAAAACAGGCCGCGCGCTTCCCAGGAGGCGCCGATCAGCCCGCCGCGGCCCAAGTCGGCGGCGGGGCCGAAAGGCGAACAGAGATCGCGGGCCAGAAACAGGCCGGCTTTTTCGATGATTTGGCGAGTAGCCGATTCATCGGTTTCGTCAGGCAAAGGCAAGAGAATGGAGCGCGCGAAAGGCGGGTCGCTGTCCTCCAGGGCCGGCTCCCGTGTATGATATTGGGCCATGAATGTGGTGCCGTGGCGGGCGAAGTAACATAGTTCGCGCAGAGCGGCGTAGGCGTTGCCCAAGGGCAGAGTGCGCGTACGGTTACGGTCGACGGTGGGCAACAGAAACAACCCCACCACGTCAGGCTGGTGATAGCCCGCCTGCTTGAGCATGGCGCGGAGGGTGTAAGCCAAGTCGAGGAACATACCACTTCCGGTCCCCCCGGCTAAGCTGGCAAGGATGTAGACACGGACGCGATTCGTACGTAGGCCGAGTCCTGTTTGGCTCACAGCCGAATTCAGGGCCGTGGGATCCGTACAGGCGTCCAGCTCGGCTTGCAGACGTTGGGTGATGAGGCGATAGTTATCGCAGAAAGCCAGGCGCCCCAAAGCCCGGACGCCGGTGGTTACCTGCGAGCGCGGAATGCGATAGAGCATGCGCGTGTATAGCCAGCTTTCCACCTCCGGCCGGCCGTCGCGCGGCTTCAAATAATGGCTGGGGCGATTAAGGGGGGCTAGGAGCACGTCGCTTTCGCTGAGGCGTGCGCCGTCGGCGCCGCGCGTGGCAGCGCGGATCGCTTCCGGGTCTGTATCGAGAACCAGCAAGCGCAGGTGTGGCAGGCGCTCCATGCTACCCATGCGCAAGTGCAACTCATGACGTAGCCGTTGCACCATGTTCGTACCGAGTTGTCCCAGACCGATGACCAGAGCAGGGAAGAGAATGCCGTTGCCGTTAATCTCCGGCGGCGCCGGCCGCAGCAGCCTGAACGCGCCCTTGCTGTCTCGCAATGCCCGCAAAGGATCGCTTTTCTCTTGCCTGTGCGGCGAGTTGAGTGGAGAGGCCTCCTGCTTACATGGGTGAAGACAAGCTGTCACCGTCTCAGCAAACACTTGCCCCCCAGGGCTGTTCCGGGTTTCTTTTGCAAGCGAAGAAGGACCGGAAGCGTCCACGACGGCCGATGGCGAGACCGGCGCTTCGCTGGTCGTTCCCGCTCGCAAAAGGGCGGCAACCAGGTCCCGGCAGCTGGAGAAGCGGTCGCTGGGAATTTTTGATAAGGCGCGGGCGATGATCGGTCGATCAGGAGGCGGCAGCGGTTCGACGTTGGGCGGCGTCTGCATGTGCTGCAAAATCAACTGGCGAACATTGGTCCCCGTAAAGGGGCGCTGCCCGGTCAAGAGTTCTTGATAGACGATAGCAAGACTATACTGATCGCAATAGCGACTGACCCAGCCATCAAACGTCTCCGGCGCTGCGTAAACCGGCGTGACGCCGCCGGTCATCGACGCCCTCATGCCTTCCAGATCCTTGACCAGGCCGAAGTCGGCGACTTTGATGTGATTGTGGACCAAGAAAAGGTTCTGCGGCTTAATATCAAGGTGCTGGAGTTGATATTCGACATTCATCAAATCCAGCGCCTCAGCTGTCTCTTCCAAATAGCCGAGCAATTCGTCGCGCGGAATGCCGGGCAGTCCCCGGGCGCGGCATTCCTTGAAGCGGTCCCACAAATTGCGGTCCGCCAACTCCATGACGATGATGAGCTGACCGTCAAGGATGTCATAGCGTTCCAGCGATAGGATGAAGGGATGCCGGACAGTCTTGACGCGACTGAGGGCTTTGAGTTCTTGTTCGGCACGACAGCCATCCTCTCCGGCGGCGCCCAGATCCCCATAGACGAACTTGATGGCTTTGTGCAACCCGCCGGGCGCTTCGCACTTCCACACTTCGCCAAAGCCGCCCCCACCCAGGCGCTCCAGGAGTCGATAGCCGGGAAGTGGTTCGGCCTGAAATTCGATACGGACTGCCATGAACAGATCTCGCTCCAGGCCCCGAGAGCGGGCAGACAGCGCAAGGCTGCCGTCGAGCCAATGGTCTGTGAAAACATAGCTTGCAGAGACAAGACTCGCAAACGCGCTGCTTGTTAATTTCCCGTCCGCGGTTTTCCGTATAACGAACGTTAAAAGCCGACGTTCGCCCCTAGACAACCGAAAACCGAATGTCCCCCCAATACGCCCTGTCGCTGAAGCAGCCCTGGGCTGCCCTACTGGTGCATGGTCGGAAAACTATTGAGGTGCGGCGTTGGCCGACGGCGCGACGCGGCCGCATCCTTATCCACGCCGCCCGCGTGCCGGACGATCGGCCGCAAGCCTGGAGCCACCTGCCAGCAGAATGGCTGGAGACGGCCCAGCTGCTCGGCGGTATCATTGGCGCGGGCGACCTCATCGACTGCTGCACTTATCACACCTTGGAAGCGTTTCAGGCCGACCAGCACCGCCATCTCAATGATCCCTCCTGGTTCCAGGCGCCCTTGTACGGCTTTTCCTTCACCAATTTGACCGTCTTGCCGTTTCGTCGCTATCCCGGCTGGGTGCGTTTTTTCGTCGTGGACAATGTGGAGAAGAAGGAGTGATGACACAGCTTTTGGTCAGTGTTCGGTCCTCAGCAGAGGCGGAGGCAGCACTGCGCGGCGGTGCAGGGCTGATCGACGTGAAAGAACCGGCGCACGGTCCGCTTGGGCGAGCCAATGATGAGGTGATTGCCAAAGTAGTGCGCGTGGTGGCCGGGCGGAGCCCAGTCAGCGCAGCGCTGGGAGAATTATTGGACACGCCAGGCAGCGTAAGCCCCCCGGACGGCATGCCGCTGACTTTTGTGAAATGGGGCCTGGCCGGCTACGCGGAACGCGGCGAGACGGGTTGGCGAAGCGCATTCCGGTCAGCCCTGCGCGAGTTAACAGAACGTCAGCTCCGTTGCCGCGCCGTTGCTGCGGCCTATGCGGATTGGCGACGCGCTCGCGCGCCAAAACCCGAGGAGGTTTGCGACTTCGCCATCGAACACGCGGCCGGAGCGTTCCTGATCGACACATGGAAGAAGGATGGTTCAACGCTGTTGCATTGGCTGCCCCTGACTGCGATCGAACGATTGCACCAGCGCTGCCGTACCGCAGGCGTACCGCTGGCCCTGGCAGGCTCCTTGGGTCCGGCGGAGGTTCGTGTGCTGGCGCCGCTGCGTCCGGATTGGATTGCGGTACGCGGCGCGGTTTGCCAAGGACGACGACGCAACGCAGCCATCGACGAAGGCAAGGTACGCCAGCTGGCGGCATTGGTAAGGACCACCATGTCCAACCCAGGCGAGCCGGAAGCGTAAGCGATGAAGAAGCGTCTGGTTGCTTTCGCATCCGGCTCGCGGCCTGTGCTGCCGGTTCATTTTTGCAGAATCAGTTTCTTACGCCGGGTGATGCGCAGACGATAACGTTTGCCGTCGTGTTCGATGCAAATCTCGCGATGGCCCTGGAACAGATCCTCTGCGCGAAGAACAGGCGGAGGGGAGATTTCCTGCGGCCTTGGTCTTTTTTGTTGCGGAGAGGTTTCGCTTTTTGACATCGGATGCCTCTTGACTCAGGGGAACGGCGTTGCTACTGTAGCAAAGATACTGAGACTCAGTATCATCAGCAAGGGTTGCTGATGGATTTTCCCACCGAGGCTGCTCCGCTGCCGTGCGGGCTTCTCCCCGCTCCCGTTCGCAACGCACCTCGCTATCCTTCGTCTCAAGGAGTGCCTTCTCATGTGCAGGCGAACTTTCCGAACCGCTTTTACGTTGATTGAATTGCTCGTGGTTCTTGCCATCATCGGCATCCTGCTCGGCCTGCTATTGCCAGCCGTGCAGAAAGTGCGCGAGTCGGCAGCGCGGGCGCAGTGTCAGAACAATCTGAAACAGCTGGGCCTGGCCCTGCACAATTATCACGATGTCAACCGTTGTTTCCCCTCTGGCTATTTGGCGATGCTGCCTTACAGCGACGGGGCTACCGATACGGCCCCGGGATGGGGCTGGGGAGCGTTCCTCTTGCCCTACCTCGAGCAGGAGAACCTCTCTCGGCAACTCAACTTCGCTCAGCCCGTACAGAGTTCGCCCGCTATCGGGACGATCGTGAAGGTCTACCTGTGTCCTTCCGACCTCTATCCTCAGGGGCCGTTCCCGCTTCCCGACGGCTTCGGCCGTACCCTTTGTCTGGCCGCCCCGACCAGCTATGCTGCCTGCTGTGGCAATGACGACTCCGATGCCACTGCGGCCACGGGCAACGGCGTCTTCTTCCGCAATAGCCAGGTTCGCCTGACGGACATCACGGATGGGACCAGCGAAACGATCCTTCTGGGTGAACGTGCCTGGGCCAATGCCAACGGCATCTGGGCTGGTGCCGTCCCCGGCGGCGTGATCCAGCGGGGCCCGTACAACCCTTGTCAGCCCAATGTTCCCGGCGCCTGGTATCCGGCCGCTACCCTCGTCTTGGCTCATGCGCACGGCAACAACCCGCTCGTGGATGCCGACGGCAGCGCGGGCCTGGACGATTTCTCCAGCAAACATACCGGCGGCTCTAACTTCCTCTTCGCCGATGGGTCCGTCCATTTCATCTTCACCATGCCTAGCGACAATCCGGATGGCAGTTATCCTGCATTGGACCTCCAGTTCCAGGCGCTGGGCACGCGTGCCAATGGCGAAGTGGTCAACCTGGCGGATTTAATGGGCAATTGACGCGCGAGAGGATGGGCCGAACATGAAACGCCTTGTGATTGCTCTGTTACTGACTTCGTTAATCGGCTGCGGCAAAGCGCCGCCGACGACGCGAGTGAACTACTGGGTCCAGACTCTGCACGCCAACGATGCCAAGCTCCGCAAGAAGGCGGCGTTTACCTTGGGTAATCTCGGCACTGTCGATCCCGGAGTCGTGCCGGCCTTGCGCGGGGCGTTGACCGACGCCGACGCCGCCGTCCGTTGCGAGGCGATCCTGGCCCTTCTGAAGTGCGGTCCCGCGGCTGCCGAAGCGGTCCCGGCGCTCCAGCATCTCCAACAACATGATCCCAACGCCCAGGTTCGCCGCTACGCTGCCCAGGCGGTCGAAAAGCTCGCCCCTTGAACTGCATTTGCAACCAGCCCGCCGCGCCGGCAACGCACACCCCTTTGCCGAAGTGGCGGGCCTTCGTTTAGCCTCCTTTGCGCACCGTGCCTCTGGGTGCCTTGCCTCGATATTTACGGATACTACGGGTAGACAAAGAGGAGTATTTGGCTTCAGCAAACGTGGCTACCCGCTGCTCAACCGCCGATTTTCCCCGGTTTTGCCCAGGGTCTCTCCGCTGGCGACGCCCGGTCGCCTTAAGGCTAACGGACAAAACTCCCTCCCCCCTTGTGGGGGAGGGCTGGGGTAGGGGGTGTAAGTATAATGCAGACAAGGAGTTCTAACCCCCCACCCTAACCCTCCCCCACAGGGGGGG
>JAJPIY010000297.1 GCA_021324515.1 Planctomycetota bacterium | reverse complement strand
TGGAGGGCCATTTTGACCCGATGTTTCGCGGCTGGGACCTCAATTATCCCGATGTGAAACGCGCCGAACGCTTCATCGACGAATTGCACCGCTTCGAACGCGACGGCGGCTTTCCCAGTCTGATTATCCTGCGTTTGCCCAACGACCACACCTCCGGCACCAAAGCCGGCGCACCGACGCCGCGTGCTCAGGTCGCCGACAACGATTTGGCATTGGGGCTGGTCGTCGAGGCCGTCAGCACAAGCAAATTCTGGAAAGACACGGTCATCTTCGTCGTCGAGGACGACGCTCAGAACGGCCCCGATCACGTGGATGCTCACCGCTCCGTCGCCCTGGTTATTAGCCCCTACACCAAACATGGATACGTAGACTCGACAATGTATTCAACCAGCAGCATGTTGCGGACGATGGAATTGATCCTTGGCCTCAAACCGATGAGCCAGTTCGACGCCGCGGCCCGGCCGATGTACCACTCGTTCCAGGCCAAGCCCGACCTGACTACTTACGAGCATGTCGTTCCGGAGGTGGACTTGCACGAGAAGAACAAGGCGACCGCCTGGGGAGCGGAAATGTCGGAGAAATTCAACTTGGCCAAGGAAGACGCCGCCGACGATCTGCTACTCAACGAGGTCGTCTGGCGTTCGGTCAAGGGGGCCGATTCACCGATGCCGCCGCCAGTGCGGGCCGCATTTGTGATGCCGCGGGTCGCGCCGGCTGAGGCGGATGACGATTAGCCTGCCTGGTGGGACCGACGCCGGCAACTGGTCGGAGGATACCGGCCGCAGTTATACTTCGCGCGGAAGAAATCGACACCAGCCTGGAGCGCCAGCGACGGGCCGACCTGTCGCTGGCCTGTCGCTGGCGCTCCGGGCTGGTATCCGATCAACCCGCGCGGGGTATCATGGAGAAACACGCCGGCACCTCATAAGACGCGGCAAGCATTCCAGAAAGATGAAACAACGATTGACGGTCTCGATGAAGGGAGACAAGCCGATGGATGCGATACAGCAAAATTGCCTCACTGCAATCCTTACCTTCCTGCTGCTGCCGGTCGTCGGCTTAGGGACGGCGCCGGATCGTGCGGCCATCGACGAGCTTGTCAAACCGTTCTTGAAGGACAAGCCTTATCTGGCCCTGGTCGTCGGTATCACGCGGCCAGAAGGACATCAGGTCTTCGGTTATGGCGAAGTTGCCCTCGAAGGCAAAAAGCAAGTCCCCGACAAGGCGACGATTTTTGAAATCGGCTCGATCACCAAAATCTTCACTGGCACCTTGCTCGCCGACCGAGTCCTTAGCGGCGTGGTGCGCCTCGATGATCCGGTGCAGAAATATCTTGCAGACGATCTGACTGTCCCGCGTCGCGATGAGCGTGCGATAACCTGGTTGCACCTGGCCACACATACTTCCTCTTTGCCGCGGGTGCCTCCCTTCTTCGTGCTCTCCGCTCTGCTTAAGGGAGAAACCTACAATCCCTATGACAAATATGACCAAGCTGCTTTGCAGCGGACCCTGGCGAGCCTGACCCTGAATCGGCCCATCGGCAGCCGCTTCGAGTACTCCAACCTGGGCATTGGATTGCTCGGCCTTGCCCTGGCCCAGGCTGCCAAGGCCAAAAGCTATGAGGACCTGCTAATGCAGCGCATGGTCCGCCCGCTCGGCCTGACCGACACCCGCATGCAGCTTTCCGCCGAACAAAGCAAACGTTTTGCTCCCGGTCATGACAAGGATGGCAAGCCAACATCGCCCTGGACGTTCGCTTGTTTGCAGGCGTGCGGCGGCTTGCGCTCGACGGCCCGCGATCTTTTGCTCTTCGCCGATGCCGCAATGGGACGGAAAAAAACGCCGCTGGCCGATGCCTTTCGCATGGCCCAACAGCCGTGGCGCGAAACCTGCCGCAAGGGCGAGTCAGTCGGCTTATGCTGGTTCCGCCAAGAACAAGCGATCAGCAAGAGCGATATGCTCTGGCACAATGGCGCAACGGGAGGCTACCGAAGTTTTCTGGCGCTGGCGCCGGAGAAGGGCGTCGGCATTGTCCTTCTGAGCAACTCGCCTCATGCCTTGGATGCGCTCGGGGTGGCGATCCTCAAAAAAATGGCTGAGGAGGAAAACGGCCCTGGCTCACGACGTTAACGCCGGAGACCAGGGCCGTTGTTGCAGGAATGGACAGGCCGATGTTGCATTTCACGTCAGATTACATGCGCTCTTCATCCCAAGCGATGCTGCGACAACGGCCACACTGCGCTACGGTATAGCGGATCTGTGCGCCGGCGCGGGTGCGCAACAGGATGAAACGCCGTTCCGGCAGAGGGCTGCCGCAGGCACACGTTTCTTCGATTTCCGGCACGTCGAAGGCAAAGAGAAGTCGCCAGATACGGCGAATCAGACCCCTCCGCTTGGCTGGCGCGCCCTTCGGCAGGGCTTGGCGTCGCCAACGCACATCTTCCGGCGAGTGCAGGCCGACGCCTCTGCTGGCCAAGACGACCTCAAAGGCCGGGGCGTCACAGGTAATCTGGAGCGGCTTGCGGCGGCGGACGGAACTGAAGGGGCTGAACATGGCGTTGTTCTCCTGTTCGTGGCGATGGAGTGTAGGGGATTAAGAAGAACAGCGAACGTCAGCTGCTCTGGTGGCCACTGCTGTAGCAAAGGACGTGCCAAGGTCGTGGGGGAGTAACGTCCTGCCAGGGAAACGATCGTTACGGTGCCGCCCCGGAGTCGCTCGGCGCGTTCAAGATTTTCAGGATCAACTGCCATAACTCTTGATCGCCGCCGCGGTCCCACTGCATCCGTACCCGCGTCTTGACGCCGTCGACATCGTTCATTTGTTTCAGGTGCAAGCAAAAGACTACGCCGGACTTCCACTGGCTAGAGATGCGGTAATCGGACCCCATGCGGTTGGTCCTCAGCAAGAGGCCCGCCTCACTCAAACCTTCCCGAAGTTTCGCCGATACTTCACCGATTGTGCCGGGAACGACCACTTTAGGCCCCCAAACCACGATCTGCCGATTCAGGAACGAATCAAGAGTGCATCCCGCCATCGCGAGAAACAGCACGCCGGCGCACGCTTTCCCCAGACAACGGCGCATGGCCCCCTCCCAAACGATTTGATGGGCAGTTGGAAGCGGCGCGACGATAGCTGCAAAGAAGGCAACATGCAAGAGCAATTCCGTGTTAAGGTCAGGGCTGTTTCCTTCTCTGGTGCTTCTTCATGATAGGCGAGATGGGTAGGTGCCCATTGGCCCTAGTGTGACGAAATCGCCGAGAAGGAAACGGCCCTGGTGTTAAGGTCTACCGCTGGATTTGGGCAAGCGTGGCGGCTTCAGTGCTAGCGATCTTTTCTCTCCTCCACAAGGAGTGAAAGGAGTTTTGCCCGGTAGTGCTATAGAGTAGCAGCGTGGCTTTTTGTAGTTTGGGCAATGCAGCGAACTCTTGTCGATTTTGCCTGATTTCCTCAAAAGGCAAGTTCCGCATATAACTCGTGCAGTCGTTTTCTCCGCACTTCTTTGCCTGATCGGTCGATTGATAACAGTGCCGGATGCGGCGCTGCTGTGAAAAACAAGGCCGCATTGCGTTACAATTACCCCCGCACGGGTAGGATCAGGGGACGATGGAGCGCCCCCGGCTGATTGCCGCCCCGTGGACGGACTGGGGTCTTCCCTGTGAAAGGAGTCGCGATGAAACGGATCGGCTTGATGGCTTGTGCCGTGCTGGGACTGGCCCTGTACACCAGC
>JAJPIY010000143.1 GCA_021324515.1 Planctomycetota bacterium | reverse complement strand
CTTCTGGGAGAATGTCATGCGAAGCGCTGCGTTCCTTTTAGCCTTGGTTATGGTGGTTGGCGTTTCGGCCGCCGAGGTCGAAAGCCGTGTGCTGACGCACTATCTGCCGCAGGATTACCTCGAAGCCGCTGTGCGCAGCGAGAAATGGACCGAGTTGGCGCTTCCCGTCAAAGGTGGTCTGCGCAAGGGCGATGTAGTGCGGATCTGGGCCGGCGGCCTGATCGATCGCGGCAATGGCGAACAGCCCGGTCAAAACGTCAACGGTCCCGAAGGCGCGACGAGGGATGAAGCATCGCAATTGGCCTTGGCGCCGGATGCTCGGCTGGCCTTTGCGTTGCTCTTCAAGGCGGAAACGTCGGGAATTCACAAGTGTCTTGCCGCCGGCAAACCCCTGGAAATCAAGCTGAATCGCGACCATGAAGCCCTCTGGATCGGCTTCAACGACGAACGGGGCCGCTATCTCGACAACCACCTCGGCAAAGGCCGTCGTCATGAACGCGATCCGCTCTGGGTGCGCATCGAAGTGGTGCGGACCATTGTGGATTGACAAGGTGTCGTTCGCATCTTGGCGGCGTTTCCCAGCTTTTCAGTGAGCGGCCAACTCGCCTCCCTTAGCGACGGAACGGCGCATGAGCAATACCAGAGGAATGACCAACAGCGAGGCAAAGGCGAATAAGCGGTACAAGTCCAGATAGGACAACGTCAGGGCTTCGTGCTGCACCAGGCTGTACAGCCGGGCCAATCCTTGTTGTGTTCCCGTCACGGCGTCGCCCGGCCCTCCGATAGTGCTCATCTGCTGAAGGACCGCGGCGGTCTGGGGATGCAACGGGGTGACGTGGCCGACCAACCAGGTCTGATGGAACTGAGCGTGGCGTTGCAGCAGCGTAGTCGCCACGGCCACGCCGATGCTCGACCCCTCATTGCGGATGAGGTTAAACAGCCCCGAGGCATTATTGGTCTGCTCCCGGGGGAGATACAGATAGGCTGCGGTGTTGATGGGCACCCACAGAAGTCCAGCCCCCAAGGTCTGTACGATGCGCGGCCAGATCAACTGCCCAGGCGCTACCTGGAGCGTAAACGTGGACATCCAGAACGTCGCCGCGGCCACAATCACCAGACCAGCAATAATCAACCAGCGGGCGTCCAGACCGCGTCCCAGCAGAAAACCGATAATCGGCATCTCCAAAATCGTGAAGAAGCCGGCCGGCGACAGCACCAAACCGGCCATCGTTGCGGAATAACCCATCAATGTCTGCAACATTTGCGGCAACAATACGGTGCTGCCATACAGCACGCCGAAGGCGCAGAAGATGACGATGGCGCAGAACAGGAAGTTGCGGTCCTTGAGCAGACGCAAATTGAGGATGGGGCTGGGGTGCAGCAACTCCCAGATCACAGCCAGGGTCAACGAGACAACGGCAAGGGCCGTCAGCGTGATAATGAAGCGTGAGCCGAACCAGTCTTCTTGTTGACCTTTATCAAAGACCACTTCCAGGGCGCCCAGGCCCAGCGCCAGTAACCCCAGGCCGATGTAATCAATCTGAAGCGGTTTGCTGCGGAGGCTCGCTCGTTGGGCCTTCAAATGCGGGGGATCTTCCACCACGATGTTGCTCAAAACCAACGACAGACAGCCGACAGGCACATTGATGTAAAAAATCCACCGCCAGGAATAATTGTCGGTAATCCAGCCGCCCAGGGTCGGCCCAAGGATGGGGGCGACGAGAATAGCCATGCCATAAACGGCCATGGCCATGCCCCGTTTTTGCGGCGGAAACGTATCTACCAAGATGGCTTGCTCGGACGGTTGCAGGCCGCCGCCGCCGACGCCTTGCAGCACGCGGAAGAAGACAAGCTGCCCTAAACTGGCGGCCATGCCACATAGGGCCGAACTGAGGGTGAACAGGGCCACGCAAGTCATGTAGAAGCGTTTGCGGCCCATCAGGGTAGACAGCCAGCCGGACAAGGGCAGAGCGACGGCGTTGGCTACCAAATAGCTGGTCAACACCCAGGTGCTTTCGTCTTCGGAGGCGGCCATGCTGCCGGCAATATGTTTGAGGGCGACGTTGGCGATGCTGGTGTCCAGCACTTCCATGAAAGTAGCCAGCGTCACCGTCAAGGCGATGATCCACGGATTGAAGCGCGGCCGCACCGTTAGCAGCGACCCTCCTGCGTCTGCCGTTGCCATGATTTCCTCCCTCTTCCGATCCCAGTAGCGCTTTCCGGTTAGCTGCGACTAGCTGCGACGCGCCGCGGAGTGCGTTCCCGCTCCCCTTCGAGTTGCGGCGAACCAAGAAACGCTATCCCCCTTCCCCAAGGCGCCCTATTGCGCAGCGCGCGGAGCAACAGCTCGACTGAGCAGGCGTTTGCCGGCGTCCGGTCCTGTGGGTGGAGCTTTGAGGTTCACTTCGGGAACCACCGACAAGCCGACGAATAGCGGCGTGTCCTCCGGCGGCGGCTCAGTCAATTCAATGCGCACTGGCAGCCGCTGCACCACCTTGACGAAATTGCCGGTAGCGTTTTCCGGCGGCAACAGCGATAGGGCCGCTCCGGTGCCGGGACTGAAACCGGCTACACGGCCGTGGAAGACTCGGCCCGGATAGGCATCGACAAAAATGTCCACAGGTTGGCCGATGCGAAGATGGGCGATCTGGTTTTCCTTGAAATTGGCGTCAATCCAGACCTCGTGCAACGGCCGTATCGCCATCAACATCTGCCCCACCTGCACCTGATTGCCGGGGTTGACGGAACGGCGGTTGACATAGCCAGCGATAGGCGACTTGAGAACGGTGTAGCTGAGGTTCAACTCGGCTTGCTCCAATTCTTTTTGGGCCTGGACGACTGTGGGATGCTCGTAAGGGCGAGAGGGATTAAAAGCAGGGCCGCCCAGCGCCGCTCGCGCTTCTTGGACGTGCGCCAGCGCTCGTTGCACCGCCGGGGCTTGCTGTAGCAACGATGCCATGCTCAGGCGATTGAGTTCCGTGAGAATGGCTGAAGTACGTGAAGTCAAGAGGTTGTAAGAAATTCCAAGCGTATCCAGAGTTTGTTGCGCTGTGGACAAAGCGTAGCGCACGCCTGGGTACGTTTCGACCAAGTCCGCCAGCGTCGATTCACTCTCGTCCGCAGAGATGCCGAGCAATGCCTGCGTTTGTTTGACTACTGCATGCGCAGCATGGACTTGTTCCTGGGCGACACGGAGAGCAGCGTTTTTCTGATCGGACATTTCCTTGCTTGCCGCTCCGCGCGGTGCCAATTCGGCATAGCGGGCCTGTTCGATCTGCGCCAAGGTCAGGTTGGCTTTTTGCAGATCTTCCGTAGCCTGGTTGGCACGCAGGGCGGCTTGTTGATAGCGCACCAGGTTTTGGATGGTTCGTAATAAATACCAGCTGCCCCACAAGCTGGTGACCTGAGCACGCACCTGATTGCGCGCTTGTTCCAACTCCGCCTCGGCCGCTTGCAGCGACGCCACCTGCTGATCGATTTGCAGCTTGGCCCGGGCCAAGGCGGCGCGGTGTTGCTCTACGGCAATGCGGTAGGGCTGGTCATCGAGACGGACGAGGACGGTCCCCGGCTCGACGAACTGATTGTCGTCCACCAGCACTTCGACGACGTTGCCCGCAATACGCGGACTGACGTAGCTGACGTGGCTGTTGACGTAGGCGTCATCCGTCGATTCATGCGTGAAGGAATGCACAAGCCAGGGTACGCCGAAATAGCCGGCCAAGCCCAAGGCCGCCCCGCCGAGCAACGCCAGTAGCCACCACCGGCGTCGCCCGGCAGGCGGCGGGGAGGGACGGGGCGAGGGGGAACTAGGGAGAGGGGGCTGACTGGCGTCAGCGGAAGGCGCCGTAATCTCCGTAGACGTGGGGATTCCATGCGACTCTTGCGACATCTTTCTGCGCCCCTCCTAAAAGCTATCGCCCCTGTCGGGCTAAGTATGGGCTGATACGTGAACAACAATGACTGACTGGTCAGTTTTATTTATCGGCCCCGGGACTTTTCGTCAAGTCCAATTTTCCCTCGAATTTTTCAGAAAAGTTCGACTTGTTTTCTATCGATACGATCATTAGGATACCAGTCAGTCAGTTATAAATATCGAAAACCGCCCCCATCTCTCGAAGGGAGAGAGCATGCGCCTTGCCGACCCTGCGCGAGCCCAGCGCATTCTCGATGTCGCCGCTCGTCTGTTTGGCCAACGGCATTATCACGAAGTCCGGGTTGAGGACATCGCCGCCAAAGCCGGCGTCTCCAAGGGCACGGTTTATCAATATTTCAAGGATAAAGAAGACCTCTATGTTGCTCTGATCTTGCACAGTTTGAACTGCCTATACGAACGGACGCGGCAGACGATTGCGGGATTAACACAGCCAGAAGAACGGCTCCTAAGCGTGGTCCGCGAAGGGGTGCAGTTCTTCGCTGCTCAACCTTATTTCCTGGAATTGATCCAGCGTGTCGATGTTTCGCGTTCCGCGGCCCATAGCTCTGCTCTCGATGCCAGCCGGACACGCTTTCTCGATTTGCTCGTCGAGATCATCGAGCAACTGAACGCTGCGGGCCGCTGGCATGCCGACGATCCCGAATTGGCCGCGCTGGCCCTTATGGGCATGATGCGAGAAACACTGCGCTGGCGTAGCCATTTGGCCGACCGACTCCCCGAACAGCTCGTGGACCTGTTCCTCAACGGCTTGAGCAAACGGACAACGAATCAAGTTGGGCGCTAACACGAACGGAGCGGTTGGAAACGCCGCTCCGTCAGCCTTATCCTGGGCACGGGGAGATTGGACATTTTTCCCTTTTCCCCCCACCCCAACCCTCCCCCACAAGGGGGGAGGGAGAAGCAAGGCTCCCTCCCCCACAAGGGGGGAGGGAGAAGCAAGGCTCCCTCCCCCACAAGGGGGGAGGGAGAAGCAAGGCTCCCTCCCCCCTTGTGGGGGAGGGTTGGGGTGGGGGTAGAATTGTGCCCAATTCAACCGTGCCCAGGATAGCGCCCAACGTTTGCGTTATTTTTCACAGGGGAGAAAGGCATGGAGGCTTCTTGGATGCGATACGGGAGCGGCAAGCGGCGGACAGTAAGCCTGATGCTAATGGCCTTGGCGTGCGGCTGCACCACCTTGGGGGAATATGTCCACAACGGCTTTAAAGTCGGGCCTAATTACACTCGGCCGCCGGCGCCCACGTCGCCCGCCTGGATCGACAGCGCCGATCCGCGTGTCCGCTCCGATGTTCCCGCTCCCGGCCCGTGGTGGACCGTCTTCGGCGATCCCCTTCTCGATTCTCTCATTCAGACAGCCCACGATCAGAACCTGGATTTCAAGACCGCCGGTACGCGCGTCCTCGACGCCTTGGCTCAGCGGAACATTTCCGCCGGCAACCTCCTGCCGCAATCGCAGACCGCTCTGGGCGCCTATGCCCACGCCCAGATCAGCCGCAACTTCGGTCTGCCTTTTCCTAACACCTTCAACATCTGGGCAACGGGCTTCAATGCTTCCTGGGAGCTAGATTACATCGGTCGGCTGCGTCGTACCATCGAAGCGGCGGATGCCAATTTGAATGCCTCCATTGAAGACTGCCACAACGTCCTGGTCCTTTTGCTGGCCGAGACGGCCAGCAACTACGTGCGGCTGCGGACCCTCCAACAGCGGTTGGCCTACGTGCGGCGAAACGTCGAGATTCAGAAGCAGTCTTTGGAACTGGCGGAACTCCGCTTTGACAAGGGCGTGGCCACCGAAATAGATGTGAGCCAGGCGCGGGCCAATCTGGCTCAGACGGAAGCGCTCATTCCCCCGCTGGAAACGGGCTTGCGCCAAGCCAACAATCAATTGTGTCTGCTGCTGGGCCTGCCGCCGCATCCGCTGGAGGTGTATCAGAAGAGTGGGCCGATCCCCACAGCGCCGGCGGAAGTAGCCGTTGGCATCCCCGCGGATTTGCTGCGCAGACGACCGGACGTTCGCCAGGCCGAGCGCTTGATGGCCGCCCAAGCCGCGCGGATCGGCATCGCCGAAGCGGACCTCTATCCCCGCCTGATATTGTTCGGCTTTATCGGTTACACCGCGGACACTTTCGCCAAACTGTTTGATGCCAGCAGTTACACGGGCCTTATCGCCCCTATTTTTCAATGGAACATTCTTAATTACGGCCGACTGCTCAACAACATTCGCGCCAATCGCGCCCGTTTCCAGGGGCAGGTTTTCACCTATCAACAAACTGTGCTGCGGGCCGCACGAGAGGCGGAAGACGCTCTGGTCGCTTTTCTCCGTTCTCAACAACAAGCCCAGCAGCTGGAGAAAAGCGTGGCCAATTACCAACGCACGGTGGAAGTCGTAATGGATCAATATCGCAACGGCATCGCCGACTTTAACCGTGTCTTTACCACGGAAGCGGCCTTGGTGCAGCAACAAGATCAACTGGCCGAGGTCCGCGGAAATATCGCCCTTAATCTGATTGCTCTATACCGTGCCCTGGGCGGCGGATGGGAAGTCCACTTCGGCAAAGGGGCAACGCCGCCCCAGCACGCGCCGAACTTCACAGCCTTCTCAGCAGAAGAAAAGTCGCCGCAACCGGCCGAACCGATACCTGCTCCACGCCGTCTCCCACCCAATCCAGCCGATGCCGAGGCACCACCTGCGAGCGAGCACAGCCCTCCACGACCCGGACGTCCCCTTCTCATTGGCACGAGCAAGCATACTGTAATGGAAGAGGGCTCGCCCGCGGGCGAGCCGCCCAGCAGACCTTAAGGACTGGCGGACTTTTCCCTCCCCCCTCTGTGGGGGAGGGTTAGGGTGGGGGGTAGAACTCCTTGTCTGCATTGTCCTTACCCCCCACCCCAGCCCTCCCCCACAAGGGGGGAGGGAGTTGTATTTGTTCCCTCCCCCACAAGGGGGGAGGGAGTTGTATTTGTTCCCTCCCCCCCTGTGGGGGAGGGTTAGGGTGGGGG
>JAJPIY010000351.1 GCA_021324515.1 Planctomycetota bacterium | reverse complement strand
TGTGGGGGAGGGAGTTTTGTTTTTCCCTCCCCCCTGTGGGGGAGGGAGTTTTGTTTTTCCCTCCCCCTTGTGGGGGAGGGAGTTTTGTTTTTCCCTCCCCCTTGTGGGGGAGGGAGTTTTGTTTTTCCCTCCCCCCTTGTGGGGGAGGGAGTTTTGTTTTTCCCTCCCCCCTTGTGGGGGAGGGAGTTTTGTTTTTCCCTCCCCCCTTGTGGGGGAGGGTTAGGGTGGGGGGTAGAGCTCCTTGTCTGCATTGTACTGCCTCCCACCCCAGCCCTCCCCCCCAAGGGGGGAGGGAGTTTTGTCCGTTAGCCCTAAGCCGCAAGCAGTGGAGATAAACCGTTGCGAACAGCCCTCCCCAAGCAACGGCCTTTGGGAGCCACTCGGCGGCGTCCTCCCCGTTGTCGATGCTCAGAAAATCACCAGCTCAGGTGCGGATCATTGCCCGCATTGGCCTGTATTGCACATCACTTCTTCCCTTCGAGTTTCTTTGGTTCGACGATTTCCTTGCGATAGCTGTCAACCGCGTCGAGGACTTTCTTGATGTCTTCCGGGGCAACCTTGTTTTTCTCCAGCGCCTTTTTGAGATCGGCGGCAAGGGCGTTGAACTGAGCATCGGTGATGCCCATACCTTTGTGGACCGTCTTCATGTCCGGTCCTTTGTACTTGAGCGGGCCGCCGCTGGCCTCGCTGATCTGCTCAACTAGTTCGCGCTTCATCTTGGCGACTTGCTCGGCGGTCATCTGAAACTTGCCGCCGCGGAAGAAATCGACTTTGGGATCAGGAGCGGCCAGGTTGACAAAGTCATCAACGATTTTGGTGACGCCCGGTTCACCGCCGAGCCGGTCCCATAAGGTTTTCTTCGCCTGGGGCGGGCTGCTCGGTTTAGGCCCCTTCGCCGCCTCTGTCTTGGCCGGCCTGATTTCAGCGCGAACCTGATCGAGGACCACACGGAGGATAAAGGCGCGGCGATAGATTTGCGGCGTCTGCTGGGCGGTGGCAAGGGCTGTGTCGATGACCTCTTTGAGTCCAGGGCGGTCGCCCAGCTGCGATTGCAGAGTTTTCCTGGCATCCATATAGACGGCGTTTTCACTATGGGTTGTCCGCACCCATGATCGGAGCGGACGGTCGCCTACCAACGGCTTCAGCATCATTAGCGCCCCTTCCCAAAGACGATAGCAACCGTTCCAGTCGCCTTGGTTGTACAGGTCGGCCCCTTGGTCGATGAGGCTGCGCAGGCTTTGATAAATTGACTCATCGAGAGCATGGTCCAGGGCTTTGCCGGTCGGTTTGTTGTCTTGGGCCTTGGCGGCGTCGGTCAGCATCAGCATCGCCAGGCAGGTCGAAAACACCATCGTGTACTTGGTCGTGGGTTGCATAGTTCGTTCTCCTTTCCAGCAAGGGCCTGTTGCGATCTTAGCCGAGCCTGGCAAGAGAGGGAAGAAGCCTTTCCTGGACTTGCGTAATTTTGGCGATTGGGGATAATGTTGGCCGGAGAGGAACTCAACTGTCCTAACCCAAGGAGGGGATCGTGGCCGACAAATCGAATCAATTAGTCCTTACGGCCCTGAGCCGGGCTGCTGCCACTGCCGGCGCCGTACCTTGTATGGCAGCAAGGCCCAGGCGGGCCTTTTTCCCAACAACGCCGCTGGCAAGCAAGCTGCCCAACGCTGCCAAGAAGATGGTTATCTGTGCCTCGTCCCCGCCCCTGAAGCAACGCCCTCGGACAGCAACGGCGAGACAGGCGGCGCCATCACCCTGGTCAAAAAAAAGACTGCCAACGTTCCCCTCGGCGCCATCACGGAGAAGGGTTTGACATACCTGCTCAGTCAGGTCAGCCCGCGGCAGGTGTTGGAGGATTTTGTCCGCGCCCTGGAAGGACGACAGAATCAGGTGGATGCTTTGCTCCATCTCGCCCGGCAGGTGCAGCAGGGCATCGAAGCGATGAAAACCAACGTCGATAAAGTCCTTCAACAGATCTGCAAACTCGAAGGGCCGTCTGGCCCTGGCGCGGCAGGCCATCTCAAAGCGCTTTTCGCCGGCTTTCTTAACGATGGGGATTCGCCGCGTTCCACTCCGCCGGCAGCGACCAACGATACAGCCTTGCACGATACTCTGTTGGCGGGGCTGACCCGCTGGCAGCAGTCGGGCGCCACGGAAGATTGTCCGCTGCCGCATTTGTATCGCCAGGCGTCGGCGCGGAGTATCGGTCAATTCCACGATGCTCTTCGCCAACTGCACGAACTCCGCAAGATTTACCTGCACCCCTGGACTGGCCCGCTCTACGACATCCCCGAACCGCCCTACGCGCTGCTGATTGGCCACGAAATCGCGTATTACGCCAGCATTCGCAAGTAATTCCCAACTGGAGCCGCAATCGTTCGGGAGTGGCGGCGCTTGCTGCCCCTAATGCGGTTGCGGCTCGGATTGGGCCTCCTGGAGGTATCCCATGTCTACCGCCGCCGCCGTTCATACCTTGCCGGAACGCGCTTTGGAGCTGTTGCGCCGTACCGGCAATCCCTTCCGCAATTACTTCGCACGCAATCCTGACGACGAAGTATGCGCACTTTATCATGTGCCGGAGTTGTTCGTCCGTGAACGAGAACAGCTTTTGAGCGTTGTCGATCTGTATCGCTACGCGCCGACGACGCACTCCGAAGTCGTGCCGGTGCTGGGTAGCAAAGGTTCCGGCAAGACGCACCTGTTGCACTCGATCAAGCACGGCCCAGACGGCGCCTGGCAACTGTTGGTCACGCCTGGTACCTATCAGCGCGATACGGATTTCCTGGAATACCTGCTGTTCCAACTCATCGACACGTTGTTGGGCGGCGGCAAGCAGAAGAACACCCGGCCTTTGGAATACATCGGCGAACAGTTGGTCCGCCGACTGCTCTGCGACGCTCTGAAAGGGCTGTCCCCGCAGCAACGTCTCGATCTGTTCCCCGCGCCGGGCTTGGGGCGCTGGGCGCGGCGGCTGGGATTAGGCGGCTCACAAGCCCAAGAACGCACGCAATGGCTGACGGAGAGCTTGACGCGGCCGTGTCCGTTGCCGTTCCAAGCAGGCAGCGTTGTCCGCGCCTGTGGCGAAGCCGGTATCGAGCCGGCCAAAGCGCTCGATCTGGTCTGCGCCCACATTAGCCGTATCGAGAAGCACGACACGGCCGGCTTGATGCGGCGGCACATCCTTGAGGGGCTAGCCCGCGCTGTGCTCTTGCACGACGAATCGGAATTGGCCAGCTTCCTGACTTACGGCTTTGCGGAACTGGACTTCCACGTTCGCCCGACGCGCCAAGATCTCGTACTGGCCCTGTTCAAGGCGATCATGCAGGTGTTGCAGGAACTGAATGTTCCCGTGGTCGTCGCGTTCGATCAGCTGGAAGACCTGCTGTTGGCTCGCCGCAGCGATGACAGCCACCGCACGGCAGAGAGTTTCTTCGCGGGCATTGTCCAAGCCATGCACCAGATCGACGGTATCAGCTTCCTCATCTTCGCCGAGCGCGGCCTGTGGAACCGCTTTGTTCCTTCGCTGGACGGCTACATCCGCGACCGCCTCAATAATCCGATTCACCTGCCCAATCACGGGACCATCAAGACGCTACGCCTGGAAGCACCGCCGTTGGATCTGGTCCGTCGCATTGTCGAGGCCCGCCTGCGTCCAGCCCTGGAAAAGCTATCCGATTGCGCCGATTTGTCGCCGATCTTTCCTTTCACCGAAGAGCAAATCGCTCTCGTCGCCCGCACCGAGCCAACGCTGCGCGACATGCTTCAACAGTTCCGCCATCTGTTCGACCGGATCGTCTATGGGGCCTCGGAAACCGGGGATGCCAATTCGCAGCGCAAGCAAGGGGAGGAAACGTCCTTGCCGACGCCCCGGATCGGCGACACCAACCTACCGCCGGAGGTCAAGTCCGTGATCGTAGTCGAGACGCCGACTGCCGGCCTCCAACAAGGGGAGGAGTCACCCTTGCCGACGCTGCGCGTCGGTGATTTGTGGGACCAGGAATTGCGAACAGCGCGGCGAAAACTGGAGCCGGAAGGCGCCTTGACAGGGGCGACGCGCGAATTGCAGTCTGGCCTGGGAACGTTTCTGCAACTTGGCTTCGAGCATGGTGTCAAAGTGGGGCCGTGGCGGTTGCATCACGTCGTACCCGAATGGACGTTCGGCGAGCATCCGACCTACGGCGTCCTGACTATCGCTCACTGGGTTTGCAAAGACGGCCAGCCGTGGAAAGTCGGCATCGGTCTGTTCCTCGGCCGCGGACCTGCCAAGCCGCGCGACCTGAGTACCAAGCTGGCCGCTCTGGAAGTGGAGCCGAGCGTCATCGATCATTTGATCCTGCTGCGGCCAGAAGACGATTTGACCCTCTCCGGCAAAAGCAAAGCGCTGTGGCAAGAAGCCGAGCGGCGCGGTCGCCATGCTCGGCTGGAGCCGGTGTCGCTGGATGGTTTCGCCGCCCTGTCGGCGTTGCCGCGCTTTGTGGCCAGCTTGACCGAATCGTTGCCGGAGGGCCAACCGCTGCCCAACCTGGCCGACCTCCTGCAAGAGAAATGTGAAAAATTGCTCGAACAAGTCTGCATGCCGGTCCAAGGTTGATCCCGTCGTCTGGAGTCTGTAGCAAAGAACAAGGGGTTTCTTTGCTACGGACTACGGACAGATAGGGATGCTTATGGATCCTTCTGGCGCTGCACCGCCTTCGTCGTCGCTGGAGCAAGCCCGTGCCTGGTGGTACGGCCTGATCAATTTCGAGCAGCGCATGCCGCGCGCCGATGATCTGAAACTGGAACACATGCGTCGGCTCCTGGCGCGGCTAGGCAATCCGCACCAGCGGCTGCGCATTATTCATGTTGCCGGCAGCAAGGGCAAGGGTTCCACCGCAGCCATGCTCGCCTCCATCTTGCGGCAGGCGGGTTATCGCACGGGCTTGTTCACCTCGCCGCATTTGTGCCGCGTCGAAGAACGCTTCCAAGTGGATGGCCAGCCCATCACCGCGGCCGAATTGACCACCCTGTTGGAGGAAATCCGTTGGGCCAGCGAGGTTGCTTCAGCACCTCGAGAAGACGGGCTTGGGGCGCTGACGCAACCGCGCTCGCCGTACACTTTCTTCGAAGTCGCCACGGCAGTGGGTTTCCTGCATTTCGTGCGGCGGCGCGTCGAGGCCGCAGTGATCGAGGTCGGTCTGGGCGGTCGGCTCGATTCCACCAACGTTTGCCAGCCGATTGTCGCCATCATCACCAGTATCAGTTTCGATCACACCCACTTGCTGGGCAACCGTCTGGCCGCCATCGCGGCTGAGAAAGGCGGCATCATCAAACCGGGCCGCCCGGTCATCAGCGGTACAACCGTCCCCGAAGCGCGGGCAGTAATCGAACGTATCAGCCGGGAACGCCGCGCCCCGCTGCACCAACTCGGCGTGGATTTTCGTTACAGCTATATGCCAGGCCGTGTGACGGCGACCCAGACGCAGCGTTCGCGCGTGTCCGTCAACAGCGGGCGCCGTCGCTGGCCAGAGTTTGAGCTGAACCTTCTAGGCAATCATCAGGCGGCCAACTCCGCCGTGGCTGTTGCTTGCGTCGAGGTGTTGCAGTCCGAGGGCTGGTACATTCCGGACGCCGCCGTCGCTGCCGGCCTGGCCGAAGTGTCCTGGCCGGCGCGATTAGAAGTGGTCGCCCGCCGACCGCTGATCGTCCTCGACTGCGCTCACAACGTCGCCTCGGCGCTGGCGCTGGTGCAGACTTTGCAAGCCTCGTTTCCGCCGGCGCGAAGGCTGCTCATCTTCGCCGGCAGCAGCGACAAAGACTTGGCCGGCATGTTCCGCGTCCTGGCGCCGCACTTCGCCCACGCCTACCTGACGCGCTATACCACCAGTCTTCGCAGCGTCCCTGCCGAGCGCCTGGCTGAGCTGCTCCGTGCCAACGGCAATCTCCCAGCCACGCTCTGCCGCACGCCGGCCGACGCCTATCAGGCCGCCCGCGCCGCCGCCGCGCCGGATGATGTGATTGTCATCACTGGCTCTGTCTACTTGGCCGGAGAATTGCGCCCATTACTCGTCGCCGGATAAAACAGGCGGAAGAGTGAGCAATACAGGCATTATCATACAATGACGAAAGAGATGATGCCACGGAGCAGCCGTCATGCGTGTTGCAGCGATTCAACTCACCTCTACGGCGGATCGGGCGTGGAACCTGGAAAGGGCAGAGAAACTCATCGCCGGAGCATCCAGGGAGGGTGCCCGGCTGATCGTTCTGCCGGAAATGTTCAACGTCCTGGGCGATGCCGAGGTGCTGCGCGCCGGCGCGGAACCGCTGAAGGGGCCAAGCCTTCGTTGGGCCGGCGAACAAGCACGGCGCCACGGCGTCTGGCTGGTGGCCGGCAGCATCATGGAGCGCGTGGCGGGACAAGAGCGGATTTTTAACACCTCTTGTCTCTTCGATCCCGCGGGAGAACAGCGTGCAGTGTATCGCAAGATTCACTTATTCGATTGCGATGTGCCCGGAGCGAGTTATCACGAGTCGGCCACGGTGATGCCGGGACGCGAAATCGTTCTCACCGAGGCCGACGGTGTGCCGCTGGGGTTATCGATCTGCTTCGACCTGCGTTTCCCGGAGCTGTTCCGCATTCTCGCCCTGAGGGGAGCACGCTTGATTGCGTTGCCTTCCGCCTTTATGGAGCGCACCGGCCGCGATCATTGGGAAGTGCTGCTGCGAGCGCGGGCCATCGAGAATCAAGTGTTTGTTATTGCGGCCAATCAGGTCGGCGCAAGCACGCCGAAATTGCGCTGGTTTGGCCGGTCGATGATCGTCGATCCTTGGGGTATCGTGCTAGCGCAGGCACCGGATCGAGAATGTTCCCTCGTCGCCGATATCGATCTCGCCGAGCAGGACCGCATCCGCGCCGCGCTGCCCAGCCTGGCAAATCGCCGGCCCGAAGCTTATGGATGAGCGTTTAGCCGCGAGCCGCAGGCGAGCGCGAACAGCGCTCGCCTGCGGCTCGCAGCTAAATAAAATAACAAATCCACATATCACCAATCGACCACGGAGCCATCGTCGGCATCATATTCTTCGCGATTCCTCCAATCGTGATCGATTTTGTCGGCCAGCGCATGTTCATCCAGCTCGATGCCGAGTCCCGGCCCTGTCGGCAAATCGAGATAGCCCTTATGCACAGTGAACGGCTGTTTGAGATAACCTTCACCGAGCGTGACTTGTTCTTGGGCGAGGAAGTTCGGGATCGACGCAGCTAATTGCACGCCGGCGGCCAGGGCGATGGGGCCAAGGGGGCAGTGCGGCGCGATGGCGGCGTAATAGGCCTCGGCCATGCCGGCGATGAGCCGGCATTCGGTGAGGCCGCCGGCATGGCACAGGTCCGGCTGCAAGATCGTCGCTGCTTTTTTCTCTAACACTTC
>JAJPIY010000211.1 GCA_021324515.1 Planctomycetota bacterium | reverse complement strand
GACGCCTTTTTTGCCGACGTCGGCTTCTCGAAACCGCTGCTCAAAGAATTGCCGGGAGAAATTCCCGAATTGCTGATCGGACGCGGAGACAGCGATGTGGGCATCGCCCCAGGTGAACGCCACGGTGGAAGGACCGCGGCGTTTTACCTTGGCAGCCAGCGGCATGGAGCGCTGGTGGGGATTGAAAACGGCGACCCGAACGGCCCCCAGAGACGATACACCGAGTTTCCACAGCAGACCGGCGATTGGGGCCCCTTGCGATATGCTGCCGGCGCCAACAAGCAACTCCAGATCAGCGTCACGGCGGAAGAAAGCGGTGAACTCCTTGGCATCGAGTTGGCCGTCGTGGTTGGCGTCGAGCTTGTCGAACAACGGCTTATCGAGTCCAATCTCTTTTTGGCTCAGCTTGCCGTTCTTGTTTTTGTCGTAGTGGACCAGCACTTGGCGGCTCAGGTTATTCACCTTTTCCGACTTGATTTCGAGAAATCCTATGTCGGCGTTCGGGCTGGCCTGTCCGCCGTTGAAAGGACGGCCAAAGGGGCTGTTATTCTCGCCGCCCGGCATCAACTCCTCCGCCGTGAGCATCTCGTCCTCATCCAGGTCGAAACGCAGCAGGGCTGTCTCTGCCTGTGCCATTTCTTGGGCTGACAGTTTGCCGTCCTGGTTGCTGTCGAGGCGCTTGTAGAACGTGTTTGTTACTGCGTCGGCAGTAGCGCGATTATTGGAGCTGAAGAACTGCACCGGCGCCAAGCCGCCGCGGCGATAAAACTCTTTGAACTCGGCAAGGCTGACCTTGCCGTCCTTGTTGGTATCGAACTGACCCATCTGGCCCTTCGATCCCTGATAGTTAAAGCCGATCGCGCCTTGGAAATGGAATTGCAAGAACTGGATGCTGGGAGCGCGTTCGGTCTCGGCTTTGTCCAGAACGCCGTCTCCGTTGGTGTCCAGGTAGGCATAGAGTTTTTGCAGATAAGCGTCCCAGGGGGCGCGATAGGGCTGGCCATTGTTGCGCAGGTGCAGGCGCAACAGCACGGGCCGATCGCTGGCCAGGAAGACGAAATCGAGATAATCGATCGGTTCGCCAAACCGCGGCTTGCCTTCGGCGGCGTCGGCGGCCTGTGCCGTGGAGGCCGGCTTGGCCTCTCCCAGATCGTCCCCGGCCGGCAGAGACGACGCCAGGCCGACAAGCAGGACGGCGGCGGCAAAGCAATGGCCTTTCATAACAACACCTCCCGAATCGGCTTGGAACCGGCGTCGGCAATGCGGATGGGCCGGCCGACGTTGGACATGTTCTGTTTGGTTGGATCGACGCCGACGGCCTTGGCCACGGTGGCCAAGAAGTCCGGCACATTGACAGGATTTTCCGTGACGCTCATGCCGTCGGGGCTGGTCTTGCCGTAGACTGTGCCGCCCTTGATGCCGCCGCCGCAGAGCACGGTACTCCAGGCGTTGGGGAAGTGATCGCGGCCAGCTTGTGGATTGATCCGCGGCGTCCGCCCGAACTCGCCCATCCACACTACCAGCGTCGTCTCCAAAAGACCGCGCTGCTCCAGATCTTCCAGCAAGGTCGCCCAGGCCGGATCGAGCACTTCACACAGCTTCTTGACCTGCTCGAAATTTTGTTGGTGCGTGTCCCAGGCGACTTGCGCGCCTGGGACGCTGCTGAGCGTGACCTCGACGAAAGGAACGCCGCGCTCGACCAGCCGCCGCGCTAACAAGCAGCCTTGGCCGAACAGGTTGCGGCCATAGCGGTCACGCAGCTTGGGCGGTTCGTCTTTCAGATCGAAAGCCTTGCTCGCCGCTGTGCGCATCAGCCGTACCGCCCGCTCATACGCCGATTGATGGCTCAGCGCCGGCACGCCCGGATGCTGGGCCACAAACTCGCGCTGCATCTCGCGCAACAAAGTGAGGCGCGAGTTGACTTGTTCGGGTTTGACCTCGTTGGGCGCTTGCAGATCTTCGACCTTGAGGGCGTTGTCGAAGTCGTTCTGGGGTTGGCCGAAACCATAACCCTGATTGCCGACAATCAGCGGCGCATACTCCGGTCCCAGGAACCCCGGCGTAAAGGCGGCAGGACTGAGAAACGTTGCCGGCGCGATGCTGACGTAATTGGGCAGCGCCGCCCGTTCATCGCCGAGTTCCTTCGATAGCGTGGCGCCGATCGGCGGATATTGCACCGGCCCCTGAGCGCGGTAGCCGGTGCGCAGATAATACGTTGCCAGGCCGTGATCGCCCTCTTTGGTGGACATGGAGCGAAGGATGGCCAGGTGTTTGGCTTTCGTAGCCAGGCGCGGCAGATGTTCGCTGAACCTCATGCCGGGGACTGTGGTGGCGATTTCCTTGAAAGGTCCGCCGTTGGCGTGGCCGGGCTTTAAATCGAAAGTGTCCATCTGGCTGGGGCCGCCGTTCATCCACAAGAGGATGCAGGCGCGTTTGCGTTCGGGACTGGCGGCCGCGGCCGCCGCCAGGTTTTCCAGCCAACCCGACATCGAGGCGCCCAGCACGCCCGCCGCCGACAAACGAAGCCATTCCCGCCGCGTCAAATGCCAATCGAAATAAGACATGGGAGATCTCCTTAGTTTGGTGAGCGGGGGGTGTTAACCCCCCGGTGTTATTAGTTTGGCGAGCGGGGGGTGTTAACCCCCCGGTGTTCTACCTGGGTTGTTCTACCGGGGGGTTCACACCCCCCGCTCGCCGTTGTTCAATGATTCAAGAAAAATTCCGGACTGTTAAGCAGGGCCCAGAACACGTCGCTCAGGGCCGCTTTGGGGTCTTGGACCGCTCCGCCTGTTTCGACGTAGCGGCGATGTTTGGCCAGTTCGTCCGGTCGCGGTTTACGCGCCAGCGCGGCCAGATACAGGGTCTCGATGCGGCCCTCCGTGTCGAGGAAGGGCGCGTTGATTACGGAAGCCAGGAATTGGCTGCGCTCGGGATGCGTGGCCTCAGCGATGAGCCGATTGTTCATCAGTGCCAGCGCCTGCGGGATCGACGTTTGATATTCCGTCCGCTGGTCTTGGCTGACGAACTTGTCCTGGAAGCTCATTTGCGACGGATCGAAAACGTTCCGCCGCTGATTGGCAGTCAGGCTGGGCACGCCGATCGCCAATGACAAACTCGCCAGCAGTTGATCCTGTGACAAGCCCTTGACCGGCATGTAAGCAAACAGGCGCAGGTCCGGCGGCGTTGCCGAGGGGTGAGTGCTGGAGAGCTGATAAGTTTTGCTCAGGGTGATGGCCCGAATCAGAAAACGAAAATCAAAGCCGTGGCGAACGAACTGATGGGCCAACTCATCGAGCAATTCGGGGTGAGAGGGCTGATTTTCGTCGTTGAGATCGTCCACCGGCTCCACGATGCCAATACCGAAGAAGTGCGCCCACAAGCGATTGACTGCGGCACGGGCGAAATAGGGATTATTGGGGTCGGTCATCCAGTCGGCGAGGGTGTTACGGGCGCTGACTTTGTAGCGCCATTGCGGCTCCTTGCCGTCGAGGAAGCGTGCCTGAGCGACGCGCTCGGTGCCGGGGATGGCCAGTTCACGGCGGTCGGAAACTTCACTCAGCGGCGAAAAAATACCCTGTCCCTGCGAGTGAATGCCGCCGAAGAATGCGGCCTGTCCCCAGAACTGCTCGCGCGTCCAGCGGCTGAACGGATGATTGTGGCACTGGGCGCACTCCAGGCGGATGCCGAGGAACAGCCGGGTCGTACTCGCCGCCAGGTTCTCTGGCTTGCCCTGTTTAGACGAATAGAACGCCAAAGGCGACGGCTCGTCCTGCTGGAAGACAGCGAATACACTGCGGCGATCGCCGGGCATGGGTACGGTGAGCAGTTCGCGCACCATTTGGTCGTAGGGTACGTTGTCGGTGAACTGTTTGCGCAGCCAGCGCTCGATCAGATTGCTGAGGAAACGCTGCTGAAAATCGGCCTTGGCCTCTGGCAAGAGCAGATCGCGCCAAATGTTGGCGAAATGGCTGATGTAGCCGGGACTGTCGAGCAAGCGTTCGATGGCCTGCTCGCGTTTGTCCGAGGTGGGATCGTCGAGAAAGCGCCGTGCCTCAGACGCCGAAGGAATACGGCCAATAACATCGAG
>JAJPIY010000089.1 GCA_021324515.1 Planctomycetota bacterium | reverse complement strand
CGTGCCGGGACCGGCACCGTCAGCGGTTGGCCCTGTGTCAGGTCTTTCATGGCACGGACCTTGTCCTGGATGCGCATGAGACCTTCGAGCAGCGCCTCCGGCCGCGGCGGACAACCAGGCACATACACATCAACCGGCACCACCAGATCGACACCCTTGATGACGTTGTAGCCGTATTTGTAGTACGGCCCGCCGCCGCAGGTGCAGGCGCCCATAGCGATAACGAACTTCGGGTCGGGCATTTGGTTGTACAGGCGGCGCACGCGGCTGGCCATCTTGAAATTGACGGTGCCGGCCACGATCATCAGGTCGGCCTGGCGCGGCGTGGCCCGGAAGGCGCCGGCGCCGAAGCGATCGATATCGTAGCGCGAGGCGCCGGTGGCCATCATCTCGATGGCGCAGCAGGCCAGACCGAAGGTCATCGGCCACATGCTCGACTCGCGGGCCCAGTTGATGGCCTGTTCCAGTGTCGTGGTGAAGACGCTCTCTTCAAAACGTCCTTCCAACCATCCCATGAGCAAAACTCCTTGACGCTATCTGAGCCCCGCTCGGAGGAGCGGCTTGCCCAATCGCCCCCTTAGGATTGCGGTCCCGACAAACTCCCGGCAGCGGCCTGCTGTTCGGCCGCCAGGCTGCGCACCCAGGCGAGATCGCCGCGGCGCCACAGATAAGCATAGCCGACCAGTAGTACGCCGAAAAACACGGCGATCACCACCAGCGCCAACCATGCCAGCCGGCGCGCCTCTTGCTGCGGCACCAGGGCACGTTGTTCCGCCGTCTCCAGTTCACGCAGTTCTGCCCGCTCTTTTGCCGACAGAGTTTTCCCGACGCCCTCTTGCTGTCTCAACTCCTGGAGTCGGTCCACGCTCTCGCTTGAGGTTCCAACCAGAAGGTTGTGCTGAGCGGTATGCTGGTATCGGAACGCCGGAGGAACTAGCTGCCAGGCGCGTTCGCCCGTTTCCTTGTACGCCTCGGCGCTATGCGGCTGGCCGACGGAAGCCAAGGCAGTGGCTTTGCCGAACACCACTGCCCAGGGAAAGAAGAACGCTACCTCGACATCAAAAATGACAAACAGCAGCGCCACCACGTAAAAGCGCAGATCGAATTGAATCCACGAACTGCCGATGGTCGGCTCGCCGCACTCATAGATGGTGCGCTTCGCCGGATAAGGTTTATGGGGGCGGATGAGCTTGCCAGCCATCAGATGGACAAAGATAAAGCCGATACCGACGGCCACGAACAGCAGCAGATAAGCAGCCAGGGGAGTCATGGGAAATTATCTCCAAACCGAGCCGCTTACTCCGCTGTACTGCGTGCGCGGCCCTGCAATTTTTGCCGTCCGGCGAAGCCGGCTTCCAACTCGTGCCAGTGGGCCACTTCCGGTTCGCCCAGCCGCCAACACAGATAAACTGGCCGGCCATTCATTAAACTAGGAAAATCAACGAGGCCGGTGAAGTAATCCTTCAACTCGACGCCCAGCTGCGTCAACTCCTGGACATACTCTTCCATCTTCTCCTGCCCGCGTTCCAACTCCAGCCGCACTTGTTGAAGTTCCTCTTCATGAGCGTCGCTGAGCCGGAAGCGATCGCTCGGCCTCAGCCGCGCCAGCCGTTCATGGCGTTCGCGCAGCTCATGGGCCAAAGTAGTGATGTCTTGAACAATGGCGCGGACCAAGGGCAGCGCATTGTTGGCCTCGGCTACAGTGAAAAATCTCTTGCTGGTCTTGGGGGCGGCCATTTTTATACCTCCTCCTGAATGGGAAAGGCTGATTTCCGGTCCACAACAAGAGGGAGGAATCTTTCCCCATCATTTTATACCGTTCTGCGCGAAATTGACACATCGTGCGTTCATTTCTTTGCGGCCGGTGCGGGATCGGGCGGTTTGGTCCAGACCGGCTCAACTTGGAGCTTGGAAGCGGCCACCGAAGTAGGATTGAGCGTGGCTTGTCCCCAGGCCACCTCCAACGGCAGCTTGGCGAAATCAATAATACAGCCATCGCGGCTGTAACAGCTCTGGTCGTGCGTCGAACCCATGAAAATACAATCGACTGGACACGGATCGACGCATAAAGCGCAGAACATGCACTTGGTATAATCGATCTTGAAGCCGTTGACGCGGAAGCCCTTGCCGACGGGGTTTTTGATCTTCTCGATGTAAATGCAATCGACCGGGCAGGCGCGGGCGCATTTGTCGCAACCGATGCAGGTGGTCAGGTCGAAACGATGGAAACCGCGGTAGCGCGGCTTGACCGGCACCGGTAACTCCGGATATTCGAAGCGTTCCGTAAAAGTCTTCCGACGGTAGGTTTGCAGGAAATACCAGAGCGTGATGTACATTCCCTGGGCGACGGTTTGGATAGCGATACGAATATTGCGGAACCAGACGCGCATAACAATCTCGCGGCAAGGCGGTTAGCGGCGGATAGTAAGAAGACTCCATTGACGATTCTATGCCGCAGCCAGAGAGGCTGCAAGAGAGCCGCGGCGCTTGCAAGAACCAGGCGGCGCCGCTACCTTGAACAAACGATTTTATCAGGCCGTGGTCCTATGGCGGTTAGCGTGGCTTTCGTCAAAGCGTCGTGCCAGGGCGGCGCTCTTGCGAAGCGCCGCTTATCCGAAGGAACAGAGATGAAAACAACACAAGGTTCCCGTGGGAGAGGCTTGGGGCTATGGAGCGGCTGCGCCCTTCTCCTTAGCGCGCTGGGGACGTTTTTGGTGCTGCAAGGGTGCAGCCGCAATGGCCCCAACGGCGCGGACGTTGCTCCCCCCCCAGTTGCACCAACAGCCACTCCTCATCTGCCCGAACGCATCCAGCGCTTCTGCGGCAGCTGTCACGAAAACCCTCCCGCCGACACCTTCCCACGCTTTGCTTGGAAAGACCTTATCGAGCGCATGTATCTGATGTTCAACGAGTCTGGCCGACCCTTACAGCCACCTCCTATTGAGGAAGTGGTCGATTACTTTGAGCAACGAGCGCCGCTTCAGTTGCCCCCCGCTGTCTTCAGCCGTGCCGATCACCCCTTGCCTGTACGCTTGCAGCGCCTCGATTATCCGGTTTGCGAAGGACCGCCCCACGTTCCTTCACCGCACATTTCCCATGTCAACCTCGTCCACCTCTTCAGCCCTCAGCAGCTGGACGTGTTGGCCTGCGAGATGTATGGCGGCGCCGTGCTCTTGCTCCAACCTTATCTGACCCAGCCCAAATGGCACGTCCTCTACGGGACGGGGCCTGATAAGGGCTTTAACCCCGCCCACACCGAAATGGTCGATCTGGACCAGGACGGTATTCCCGACATTCTCGTCGCCAATCTCGGCAGCTTCCTGCCCACCGACCGCCGCTGCGGCAGTGTCTTGTGGCTGCGTGGACGCAACGATGGACAGTTCGAGCCGATCACTCTTTTTAAGGACAAGGGTCGCATCGCTGACGTGCAAGCCGCCGACTTCAACGGCGACGGCAAGCTCGACTTGCTCGTCGCCGCTTTCGGCTGGAACAAGATCGGGGAGATTTACTATCTGGAAAATCGCACCAAGGACTGGAAGAAGCCGGAATTCACCGCCCACATGCTCGACGACCGCCACGGGACCATCCATGTGCCGATCGCCGACCTCAACGGCGACGGCAAACCCGATTTCGTGGCCCTCATCAGTCAGGAGAACGAAACGGTCGTGGCCTTCCTCAACGACGGTACGGGCCGTTTCGACAAACGGACGCTCTTCAAGGCGCCGCACCCCGGCTATGGTTCCAGCGGTATTCAGCTGGTCGATCTCAATGGCGACGGCAAGCTCGACGTGCTCTACAGCAACGGCGACGTACTGGATAAACCCTATCTGCTCAAGCCGTATCACGGCATTCAATGGTTGGAAAACAAGGGCGATTGGACTTTCGAATTTCACCGATTGACGTCGATGTATGGGGTTCATCGGGCCGTGGCTGCCGACCTCGATGGCGACGGCGATCTCGACATCGTCGCGGTCTGTTTCTTGCCCGCAGAGAACTTTCCGGATCGCACGAGCCAGAAGTTGGACGCCGTCATTGTGCTGGAGCAAACCGCGCCCGGCGTGTTCGCCCGGCATACTGTAGAGGTCGAAAACTGCGATCACGTCAGCTGCGCTCTCGGCGACATTTTCGGCTCCGGCAAGCTTGACGTGGTCACGGGCAACTTCACGACCCAGCCCCTCAAGCACGCCATCACGATCTGGAAGGACCTGGGAACAATCAAATAGGATCGCTGTCATGCATCCACCGCAGCACGCTTCGGCTTTCGACGACCTGGCCGACAAGATTGCCCGGCTAGTCCAGGAGCGGGGCTGGAACCAGGAGGAGTTTGCACGTATCAGCCGCCTGAATCGCCACACCATCCGGCAGATTCTTTTGCCGGGGGGCCATCGCCGCCTTCGCAACGCCACTATTGGCGCCTGTGCCCGCGCCTTGGGATTGACAGTCAACGAGCTGCGCACGTTGCCTTTGGAACGGTTGCTGCCGCGCATGAACGCAGCGCATCCAGCCAACGGCGTAGCGCCGTTGCGCCGCCTCTATGAAAAAGCCATGCAGCCAGAGCTGATCGCCTGGATCGAACGCAACGGCGAGCGCGCCCAGCAGCTGTCCGACAGCGAAGTCGACGAGTTGTTGGCCCTGCAAGAATCGCTGGATGCTCTGAACGCTATCGGTGTCGAAGGGTTCGTGCAACAGCTCGAACGCCGTCGCCGCCTCTTGCAACAGGTCCAGGCCATCGCGGCAACCGAATATTGTCCTCTGCTCGAACAGTTCGTCGCCCTGCTCTACGAGAAAGTGCAACCCGCACGCGAACGTTCCTAGCTCTCTCTTGGGGCGCTGACGCAACCTCGCTCGCTCGGCGTTGACGCAACCCCGCTTGCTCTCATGTAGAGATAGATTGGGCAGATGGGTTGACCTTGATCCGCTGGCGTGGGCCGTTATTCTAGCAATATGTCTCAGCACACCGCGCCTATCTCCCCTTCATCCTCTTGTTCCTCTCTTTCTCCCTCTTCGCGGCGCTGGCACACGAGTACCTTTCGTGCCTTGCGGCACCGCAATTATCGGTTGTATTTCTGCGGACAATTCGTGTCCGTGACCGGCTCGTGGGCCCAGAGCGCCGCTCAGATGTGGTTGGCTTACGAGTTGACGCACGAGAATCGTTGGCCGGCCCTGGTGGGCGCGATGCAAGTGTTGCCCACCGCCGTGCTCGGCGCCTGGGGCGGCAGCCTGGCCGACCGCATGCCGAAGCGCGGACTAATCTTTTTGACGCAAGCAGCGTTGCTGTTGCTCGCCTTGCTGCTGGGCGGATTGGTGCTGTTGGGACAGGTCACGCCCTGGCATTTGCTGGCCGTGGCCACGGCAGCCGGCATCGTCAACGCCATCGACTTGCCTGCTCGCCTGGCTTTCGTTATCGATATGGTGGGTCGCGACGATCTGCCCAACGCTATCGCCCTCAATTCCATGCTCTTCAACTTGGCGCGGATGTTTGGCCCGATTGTCAGCGGCGTTCTCTTTTCTTTGGTGGGACGAGGCGGAGCAGGACAAACGGCGGCTGGCGTCTGTTTTTTGCTCAACGGGCTTAGCTTCGTGGCCGTGCTGGCGGCGCTGGCCTGGATGGAGTTGCCGCCTTCGCCCCTACCGCCTGCTCGCGGCGCTAGCAAGGGCCGTCCCCCGCTGACGCTCCGGATGAACCGAGAGGAGGAGTCGCTGTGGGCGGGTTTCCGCTACCTCAGCCGGCATCCGCGGTTGGTCCTTCTGCTGGGACTGGCGGGGGCCATGTCGCTGTTCGGCTGGCCGATTCTGTCGCTCTTGCCGGCAGTAGCAGACCAGCGTTTGCGCGGCAGCACCCAGGCGTACGCTTGGATGCTCAGCGCCATTGGCGGCGGCGCGGGCCTGGCCTCGCTGTTGGTCGCTTCGTTCCATACCCCGCGGCGACGCCGCTGGTTTCTGGCCGCCGGCGTCGCTCTGGCCTCGTCCTCGCTTTTGGGATTGGCCCTGGTCCGTTCGCTCCCTTTGGCGGTGGGATGTTGTGCTTTGCTCGGCTGCGGTTTGATTTTGTTCTTCCCTACCAGTCAGTCCATCATGCAGCTCAGCTCTGCGGATCAGGTGCGCGGTCGAGTTATGGGCATCTGGTCGATGGTGCTCAGTGCCGCTTTTCCGCTGGGACATTTGCTGGCCGGCAACGCCGCCGACCGTTGGCTCAATGACGTCCCCCTCAAAGGCGTGTTCCGGCGCTGGCTGGCGGTGGGACCGGGCGAATCCAGCGGCCTGCCGTTGGTGTTGGCCCTTATGGGCTTGGGCATCGCCGCCGCTGCTGCCTTGGGGTTATTGTTGGCGTCCCTTCATTCGTTCGCTAAGAGGCCCAGACTACGGCGATAATCGGCCTTGTGTTTTTCTACTCCTTGCTCGCGGTCCAGTTTCTGCCACGCCTGAGCGACGCTTTGTAAAGTCTTCTCGGCATCGGCGCCTTGGAGCAGCGCCTGGCGGAGTCCGCGGACAAGGATGGCTCGGTACGCCGCCTGCCGGGGCGTGCGCAAGCACCACACCGGGTTTTTCACATTGCGGTGCAACAGCGTCTCTTCCAGAAGGTCGCGGAGCAGCACGGCTTGCCTGTCTTCGAGGTCAAAGGTGTCCCAGCGATGGCGGTAGAGCTGGCTGGTGCGTGTAGGGCCGCCTTGGCTATTTGAACTTAAAAAGATCTGGGTACTCGTTTTAGGCCCAGCCAGCTCTGCCAACAGATCGAAGGCCGCTCCGGGATTGCGGCTCGAACGGGAGACGACGGCCAACCAACCGGCGCCGCCGAGGTAGGGTAGCCAATTGGCTGCGTCGGTCGGCCGCCGTTGTTGGCCTGTGCGGAAATCGAAATAGCACTCGCCGCCGGGGATTCGGCAGATGCCCACCTTGTCGCGCAGGGCGGGCGTCTTCTGAAAAGTCACGATCCAGGGAGCATCGGTTAGACACAACACAGCCCGGCCGTCGCGGAACGCCTCCTCCGGCTGGTCTGCCGGCTCAGCAGGCCGACACGCTTGCAAGCGCTGCAACAAGCGCAAGGCCTGGACGAAACCGGGCGCAGCAATGCGCGGTTGGCCGGTCTGAAAATCGTAATGAAAGGAGAACAGATCGTCCGGCTGATAGGCACGGCGGTCCTCGTCGTCGCGAACCGCGCGGCGAGCAAAGCCAGCGGCCACAGTGTAGAAAAGACGGTCGAGGTCGGCGTCGTTCCGCGGCAAGGGCGGTAAACTGGGACCGGGACGTCCCCCCACACCCTTGTCGCGAAATTGCTCGGCGAGGTGGGCGAAGTGTTCCCAGGTCATGGGGCGATCCTTGAGCAAGTCGGCGCGGTAGCAGCACAAGGGCGCTTCGCCGACCAGGGGTAAACCATAGGTTTTGCCGTCCCATTGCAGCAATTGCTCGCGCCAGCTGGGCAGCAGGTCGCTCCAGGCCAGGGGATGGGTAACAGCCTTGTAGGCATCGGGCAACGGCGCAATCTTCTCGGCAGCAGCCCAGCTTGGCAGCTCGGCCGGGGCGATGATCCAGATGTCAACGGGGGCCTCCTCCGTCCGTCCATCATCAGGCAGAGAGAAAGAAGGAGGTTGTTCGGCTGCTTTGGAGGGATCGTATAACTGGACAGCGATTTTCGCGCCTTGCCGCAGCGCCCAGGTCTGCCCGCGGTTGCGCAGCAGGGCCGCGGTTGCTTCGGTAGGACAGGCGATACGCAGTTCAACTCCCTGGTGTTCCGATGTCGAAATTGGATGAGGAGGGGGCGTCGGGCGGCAGCCGGCTAAAGCGGCAGCCAGTAATGGGAAGAGAAAAAAATGGAGAAGCGCTCTTTTTTGTTGCATGAATGCCGTCCCGATCTATACAATGAATGGTGTCTTTCTCTGTTCCCACTATTGTACACCCGTTACGCTAAGGACCGATAGCCCATCCGGGTGGCGAGGCGGCAGAGAAATTCACCGGAAGAGCGAGGCTCGCGTGCAAAGTAACTAGGCACGGTTGAATTTGGCACAATATTTCCCCCCACCCCAACCCTCCCCCACCAGGGGGGAGGGAGAAACAAGGCCCCCCCCTCCCCCACCAGGGGGGAGGGAGAAACAAGGCCCCCCCCTCCCCCACCAGGGGGGAGGGAGAAACAAGGCCCCCCTCCCCCCTTGTGGGGGAGGGTTGGGGTGGGGGGAAACGGGAAAAAATGTCCAATCTCCCGTGCCCAGTAGAACTATCGCTCTAACGGTATCTGGAGCAGTGAAGGCGGCGCTTGTCCTGTTGGGGAGTTTCGTCCGGATTGTCGCCCTGGCGTGTCCTGTAATCCGGAGCGAAACAGCGTTGTCTCAACCGTAAGGAAAGAGGTCGTTCTATGAAACTAAGCCTGGTCGTGCTGACGCCGGGGGCCAACCAGGGGAAGGTGCTGGAGATTAAGCTGTCCCAATTTCTGATCGGACGTGATCCGCAGTGCCATCTCCGCCCCGCCAGCCCAATGATTAGCAAACGCCATTGTGCCCTTCTGCAGCGGGAGGGCAAAGCCTTCATCCGCGATTTCGACAGCACCAATGGTACGTTTGTCAACAACGTCCAAGTCAAAGGTGAGGTCGAGTTGCATGACGGCGATCAATTGAAGATGGGGCCGCTCCTGTTTAAGGTGATGATCGAGGCGGGTACGCCGATAAATCGTCCGACGCCTCCGCCGCCGACGAAGTCAGCCGAAAAAACCGTGCGTCCCGCCAAGTCGGCCACACCTATACCGGCTACGGCCAGCAAGCCGGCCCCTGCGGCAGACACCTCCGCCACGCCGATTCCTGCGCGACCGGCGGGCGCCGCTGGCAAATCCGATGACGCCTCCAGCGACGACGATATTGCCGCCCTGTTGTTATCGCTGCACGACGAGAGTTCGTCTGGGTTATCCAGCGGTACGGTCGAAGTGCCTGAAGGCAGCACCGTCCACGAGATGCCCTTGCCGCCAGAACTGGCCGCTCAGACAGCTCAGCAGGGAACGGGAAAAACTCCGCCCAGCCAACCTGCCAAACCTGCTCCGCCCGCCAATACCTCGCAGGCTGCCAAGAGTATCTTGGAAAAATATATGAAACGACCGCGCACGTGAAACGAATCCGCAATGTCAAGGCCCAAACGCCCAAGCGAGCCGCCAGCCGCCAGCCGTTGGCCGAAACGTCTCTGCTCGATTCAGCTAGCGACTGGCGGCTTGCAGATTATGGATTTACTTCGGCGTGGTTGGTTCGCCAACTGTGTTCCTGGTTTCTCCGCCATCAGCGCGACCTGCCCTGGCGGCGCGATCGGGATCCGTATCGTATCTGGGTCAGCGAAGTCATGCTTCAGCAAACCCAGGCCGCTACCGTCATCCCCTATTTCGAACGATTCTTGCATGCTTTTCCCACCGTGACAGCTCTTGCCGCCGCCCATGAACAAGAAGTGCTGCGGCTCTGGGAAGGACTCGGATACTATCGACGCGCCCGCGATCTGCATCGCGCCGCCAAGGAAATCGTGGCGCGGCACAATGGGCAGATCCCGGACGATCCCGCTTTGTTGGGCCGGCTTCCCGGTCTGGGGCGCTACACCTGCAACGCCATCCTCTCGCAAGCCTTCGATCGCCGTTTGCCGATCCTGGAAGCGAACAGCCAGCGCGTGTTGAGCCGGCTGTTCGGCCGCACGGAAGATCCCCGTCAGCCGGCAGCGCGGCGTTGGCTGTGGCAGGCCGCCGAAAAAATCCTTCCTAATCGAGACGTGGGCACATTCAATCAAGCGTTGATGGAACTGGGCGCTCTGGTTTGCACCCCGGCGGCGCCGCGCTGTACCCAATGTCCGCTAGCGGCGCGCTGCCTGGCTCGACGGCTGGGCAATCAAAGTTCCATCCCGGCCCGGACGCCGTCGCCAGAAATCCTCCCCGTCCAGGAAACCGCCGTCGTCGTTCGTCGCGGCCTGGAAGTCCTGTTGGTGCAACGGCCCCCCAATGGGCGCTGGGCTAGTCTGTGGGAGTTCCCACATGGCCCGCTTCTCGATGGCGAATCTCCGCAGGACGCCGCGTCACGTCTGCTGCACCAGTTGACCGGCTTCCAGGCGACGGTGGGGCTGGAGTTGCTCACCATCCGGCACAGCATCACGCGCTATCGCATCACCTTGACTTGCGTTGAGGCCGAACATACCGGCGGCACATTTCAATCCGCTTTTTATGTCGAGGGACGTTGGCTCTCTCTCGCCGACCTCGCCGCTTATCCCGTCAGTTCTCCTCAACGCCGTCTCGCGCGCTTTCTTCTTTCGCCCAGCCGACAGCGCCGCTTGTTCTGATCGGTACTGACAGCGCCTGGCTGAAAAGGTATCATGACAAGGGAACTGTGGTCCTTTCCAGGGGGAGATATCATGCGGACCTTGTCTCGCGGGGTAACGCTGCTGCTGCTGGGAGCAGCGTTGGCAGGCTGTGTGGCCAACACCACCCACACGACCCGGTCGAGCGGCCATAAACCGGCCGACGCTGGCAAAACAGCGCCGGAGATTGCCGGCATCGATGCGGACGGCGCCAAATTTCACCTGAGCGATTACCGCGGCAAGGTAGTCTTGCTTGATTTCTGGGCCTCCTGGTGAGGGCCGTGCCGAAGCATGTTCGATCACGAGCGGTCGCTCGTGCAGAAATATCAAGGCCGGCCTTTTGCTCTTCTCGGCGTCGATGAAGATGACGATCGGGAAGCTCTCCAGAAGGCGCAGAAGAAGTACAGCCTGAACTGGCGTTCCTGGTGGGACGGCGACAAAACCATCGCGACTCAATGGAATGCGACTGGTTTGCCGACGCTAGTTTTGATCGACCACAAGGGAATAGTCCGCTGGCGGCAAGTAGGCGTGCCCGACGACCTGAAGCAACTGGATAAGCGCATCGAACAATTGGTAAGAGAAGCGGAGTCCGAAGGCGGCAAACAGGCAGCGCTGAGCCGAAGATAGCAGGACGCCCCTGACAAACTCGAAGCGCCAGCAAAGGGACAGTTCCCTTTGCTGGCGCTTCGAGTTTGTATGATTAAGGTAGCTACTTTCGATTGTCCCCTAGGCGGAGGCCATCATCATATGTCTCAAGGAATGCGGCCCACTACCCTCTCGGAATTGCGAGCGAGCGGCTGGAAGTCGAAAACCGTTAAACAAGAAATCCGGGATAATTATCTGCGGATGCTTCAAGCAGGCGAAGAACTCTTCCCCGGCATCATCGGCTACGACAACACGGTCCTTCCGGAACTTAGCCTTGCTATCCTCGCCGGACACGATATCCTCTTCCTCGGCGAAAAAGGTCAGGCCAAGAGTCGATTGATGCGCTCCTTGGTCCGTTTTCTTGACGACGCTATTCCCTACATCGACCATCCGTCTTGTCCGGTACATGAAGATCCCTATCGCCCTATCACCGCCGCCGGTAAACGCCTCTTGGCCGAGTTGCCGGAAGATCAAATCCGCATCGGCTGGTGGCCGCGGCAGCAGCGCTACGCCGAACGGCTGGCGCCGGGCACCAAGTTCGCCGACATCATCGGCGAGATCGATCCCGCCAAGCTGGCCGCCGGCGCCAGCATGTCCACGGAGGAAGCGCTGCATTTCGGACTGATTCCCCGCATGCACCGCGGCATCTTCGCCATGAACGAAGTGCCCGAACTTGATGAACTGGTGCAGGTCGGTCTGTTCAACATTCTCGAAGAGCGCGATGTGCAAATTCGCGGCTACCCGATCCAGTTCGACCTGGATGTGCTGATTTTGTTCTCGGCCAATCCCACGACTTACAATCGTTCGGGCAAGGTCATCCCGCAGCTGAAAGACCGCATCGGCTCGCTGATCCAAACGCATTATCCGCTCGATCGTTCGCTGGGCATCGAGATCATGGAACAGGAAGCTGGCATCGACCTGGGCGGCGATTATCCGGTGCTGGTGCCGTACTTTATGAAGGAGATCGTCGAGCAGATCAGCATCTGCGCCCGCAAATCAAAGTATGTGGATCATCAATCCGGCGTCAGTGCCCGCTTTTCGATTGCCAACTACCGCACGATGGTGGCCAGCGCCCGTCAGCGCGGCGTCCGCCTAGGCGAGCGCCCGGCCGTGCCGCGCATCAGCGATCTGGGACATCTCTATTCCTCATCGCTGGGCAAGCTGGAACTGGACATGATGGGCAGCCAGCAGATGTCGGAAAAACAGGTGTTCGAAGCGATCCTCGCTGAGGCAATCCGTATTGTCTTCGAGGAATATGTGGAAAAGGCGGGGCTAGACGAAATCGCTGGCGTTTTCAGCAAGGGCGTCAAGATCGAGGTCGGCGATTTGTTGCCCTCGTCGCACTACGCCGAGCGCCTCAAGCGCGTGCCGAAGGCCTGGGAAAAGGCGTTCGAGGTCAATCCCAGCGAGAACGAAGCGGTGCGGGCCTCGTGTGTCGAGTTCGTCTTAGCTGGGTTGTATGCTACCGACCGCATCTCGCGCTCACAGAAACATGGGAGGATCACGTATGAAATCCGATGAGTTCCACGCCGGAGACGAGCCAGAAGCGTAAGCGACGGAATGTCTACGCCCGAGGGCGGCGGCGCTGTGCTCCGTTAGGCCGCGGTTTTACACTGACTACCAGGAGCAAATCCACAGTTTCAACGGTATCATCCGTATGGGCGATGTGAATAGTCCGCCCTGTGGGAGAGAAGGCCAGCTGTTCCGGGTGTTCCACGGTAAGAGTTCGATTGTCGGCCAAATGAATGTCAAAGGCCCGAAACGGCTTGGCGGAGTAGAGCTGGCGCAATTGGTCAATAGTCATAGGGACATTTTAATCGCCCAACCGTGCGGAAACAATTGTGACGCTTTTCCTTGCTATCGAAACCTCCTGTGACGAAACCGCCGCCGCTGTCTTCACCGACGAGCCGCGCATTCTCTCCAGCGTCATCGCTTCGCAGACGGACTTGCACGCACGCTTCGGCGGCGTCGTGCCAGAGGTCGCCGCTCGCGCGCATTTGCAACGCTTGCTGCCGGTCATTGACGAAGCGCTACAGCAAGCAGGCGTGCGTCTCGAAGAGATCGGCGGTATCGCCGTGCATAACACGCCGGGCTTGATTGGCGCTCTGTTGGTCGGCGTCAGCGCGGCCAAAATGCTGGCGCTGGCCTTAGATGTGCCGCTTCTCGCGGTCAATCACATCGAAGGCCACATCTATGCCGCGCGCCTGGCGGTAGGGCGCGACATCTTTCCCTGCGTTGGCCTGGTGGTCAGCGGCGGACACACGGTGCTGTTCCATTGCCGCGATGCCCTACACTTCGCTATGCTGGGCGGCACACTGGACGATGCGGCCGGCGAGGCATTCGACAAAGTGGCCAGCCTGCTCGGTCTCGGTTTTCCCGGAGGCCCTGCCGTCGAACGCGAAGCAGCCCAAGGCGACCCCGATGCTGTCGCTCTGCCTCGCGCTTTCCTTCATGATGAGCGGCTCGATTTCAGCTTTAGCGGTCTCAAAACGGCGGTATTATACGCGCTGGCGGGGCAGAACCAACCGCGGCCGGCGCCGCCGCCGCCTGGCAAACAGCGCGCAGACCTCGCCGCCAGTTTTCAAAAAGCAGTCGTCGAGGTCCTCGTCGCCAAAGCGCGGCAAGCCTTGCGGCGCACCGGCCTGCATCGCCTGGCCGTCGGTGGCGGCGTTGCTGCCAATCGCAGCTTCCGGGCCGCCTTGGAAGCGATGACGCGCGACGAGGGAGCAGAGTTGGTCATCCCGCCGCTGCCGCTCTGTACAGATAACGCAGCGATGGCCGCAATCGCTGTGGAGAAATGGCGGAGGCGAGACTGGGCCGCGCTTGATCTCGACGCTGTGCCGACATGGACGCCGACAGCAACAACTTGAGCTTTTCTGTACATTTTCCGCGAAAAAATCATTTTTTCCTCACGACCCGGCACGTCGTAGCAATTGTCTGTATTTTATTTGTCGTGCTGGTGCCGGATCGTCCTGGATCGAACAAAATCGCCTTGCCGTGCCGTCTTCGGTTTGTCGGCGCGGGTATAGTTGGATGGAATCAGGGAGGATGTCCTCCATCATGGATGTTGGCCGGCCCCTCCCGTGGAACATTCACGGACCCACCATCATGAAAAACCTGCTCTCCTCCACCGTGTTGGCCTTGGTTGTCTCAGGCGCTCTGACGGCCCCATCGTTTGCCGGATGTTGTTTCGGCTTGTTCCCCAAGATGTGCGGTTGTTGTGGCTGTGGCGCCAAGTTCTGTGTGCGCCAGTACAACGCCTTCAGCCCCGTATGCTGCGGCACCGTCTTTTGCGACGGCTGCTGCCCGTTCGGGACCTGCGGCGGCTACGGCGGCTATGGTCCTTATGGTTGTGGCATGATGCCGTTCGCCGGTCTGCCGGCACCCTGTTGCGGTCCTACGGGCTGCGCCGACGGCGCTTGCCTCGGCAACTTGCCGGCGGCTGACCCGGTGGCCGGCGCTCCGGGTGCTCCGGCGACCCCAGCCGCGCCGCTGCCAACCGCCCCGACCTCGCAGGTCGTCAACGATCGGCCGATCCAAAACGCCACCTATCGCCCCGCCAGCGCTACGCCATCCAGCACGGTTGCCCCAATGCCGGTGCAGCCCCAGATAATGGCCGCTCCTTCGTACTGGAGTAATTAACCACGATCTCTTTCGAGGGGCTTCAGAAGGCTCCCGCCTCCTTATGTGAGGGAGAGTTGGAGTGAGGGGAAAATGCAAGTGGACCAAAGGAGCCACGTTCCCCCAACCCTAACCCTCCCCCACAAAGGAAGGAACAAGAGCCGACGGTGGGACTTGAACCCACAACTCCGGCTTTACGAAAGCCGTGCTCTGCCATTGAGCTACGTCGGCTAAAATTCCCGCCATCACAAAGACTTAAACCACGTCCTTGACGGCCGCTTTAGGCAACTATTAAGAAAACAGCTTGCCCGCCAGCAGCGGGCGGTTCGAAGCCCCAGCCCCCTGGCTTTTAGGGCCGTCTCTTATGGCCGAAAGCAATTCTACCACGCCGCTTTCGTCCGACAAGTCCGCCACGCCTTTCCGACCACACACCGGATGCCTTTTCAACGGCACATGATTCCTCGGTCCCTACCCAGATATAGCGGCGGCCTGGGAAGGCTTAAGCTAGCACAGCGACAAGGACTGAGGAGTATAGATACCAACGGCAAGGATCGGTCGGCGTGGTTGGAGAAAGTATACTGGGCACGGGGAGATGTGACATTTTTTCCCTTTCCCCCCCCACCCCAACCCTCCCCCACAAGGGGGGAGGGAGAAACAAGGCCCCCTCTCCCACAAGGGGGGAGGGAGAAACAAGGCCCCCTCCCCCACCAGGGGGGAGGGAGAAACAAGGCCCCCTCCCCCACCAGGGGGGAGGGAGAACCATTCCCCCCACCCCAACCCTCCCCCACCAGGGGGGAGGGAGAACCATTCCCCCCACCCCAACCCTCCCCCACCAGGGGGGAGGGAGAAACAAGGCACCCTCCCCCACCAGGGGGGAGGGAGCCTTGGTTCTCCCTCCCCCCTGGTGGGGGAGGGTTGGGGTGGGGGGGAAAAAGGGAAAAAATTTCCAATCTCTCCGTGCCCAGTATACCCTCCCCCCGGTCGAACGCCGAGGGCGAGCGGGATTGCGTGAGCGCCCCGAGGATCTTTGCGTGAGCGTGCCGAGGGGTCTTGGAGCCGGCGGCGGGCGATGCTACGGAGAATCGTAACTGCCACTCCTTGACGAAATCAAGAGACCCGATAGGATAGGGCCGATTCGGTAAACTGTTGCGGCATAAAGAGTTCCAATTCATTGCCAATTTCGGTTGCCCCACGGCAAGGTACAGCACGGTGCCGCGACCCTTCCCAGATTGGCGGATCAAACTGAGTCTCCGGAGACGCTGACGATCACTCTTGAGTTCGTTCACGTCTAGGTTCAGCAGGGTCTGTTGAATCTCCTTCCGCCCAATCCCTGGTCGTTCGGAAAGCAACTACAGAATCTTGCGTTGCCGCTCCGTCAGGTTTTGCTTCACCTGTTGCAGCGGGATGTACTTGCTGGGCCGGAACCGTACCTGCTCTTCGATCTCCGGCCGCGGCAGCCCGGCTTTCTGCGTCAGTTCCGCCATCTTCAGCGTGCCGCGCCCCAGGTTTCGATGATTCCGCGCCGGTAGAAGACGTGGGCGATCAGCGGGTTCCACGGCAGCGATTCGTGCGGCTCGAACAGCTTCTCGGCCGTCAGGCCGAAGTGGAGCGTGCCCGATGAGGTGATCTCCAGCCGGTCCTGATGGATAGCCACCCCCACCGAGCCGCCGCCGATGCTATAATCCCGATGGCAGAAGGCATTCGCCAACGCCTCCCGCAGGGCCACCGACGGATAAGCGGATCGTCGATCCGCTCGAACAAGTTTAGCACCACCTGTCCGGCCACCGGCAAGTTCTCGCGCAGAACTGGAGGCGGTCGAAGAGGCGCTCGAAGATGTCATGGGAGGGGATGCCATGCGATTACCCAAAATTGGCGCACCAACGAATGGGATCGCGCGGAAGACGCCGCGTACCTATTCGGTTACTACTTGATTATGCACTGCCGAGATAAGGCGTTGGCTACCGCGCCTCCCGATGCCTCACCCGACGTGAAGGCCGCTGTTGAGAAGGTGTTGGATACCGCCTTACATAACGTCTGCAATATGCTTGAGGGCTTTTGGCCACTTGAAGCTGACGTTCCTTCGGCGACCTCGCCACAAGTTGTCTCTGTCAGACGACCGTGCTCATAAGGTTCGCAAGAACGCTACCAGGTCTTTTTTCTCCTCTTTGGTCAAGCGGAGCTGGAAGATCAGGTTGAAAAACTCGACCGCATCTTCCAGGGTCGGCAATCGGCCATCGTGGAAGTAAGGCGGTGAATCTTTTATGCCGCGCAACGAGAATGTCTTGATCCAACCTTCGGCTCGGCCGTGATAAAACTCCTCTACGCGTAGATCATGCAATTGATGGTCTATGTAAAAAGGCGGCGGATGGCAAACATTGCAGCGGGCCTTACCATGAAACAATGCCTCGCCACGCAATTCCGAAGCGGTCGCCTTGGCGGGAATCAGCCTGCCGAGGCGATCTAACTTGGGAGCTGGCGGCCAACCGATGATCGAGTTGAAATCGCCCATGCGGTTGGTGCTGGGGCGATCGAGCTGCCGACCGCCGATCTGTAACTGCAAGGCGATGTCGCCGTCGAAGTATTCCTCGACTTCGGCAAAGTGATCCGTGGAGCGGATCGAACGCCGCGAACTGAATAGCAAATTGTTATGATTGCCACGCAGGGTCGGCGTGTCTGTGCGGACGCGCAAGAGTGTCGGGCGGGTCGACGGGTCCAGAGCGATGGCACCGTTGGTATGGCCATTAACATGGCAGTCCAGACAGGCCACGCCGCGGATTGGCTCTTTAGTCAGGCGATGTTTGGTCTGATTGAACCAAGTAGTTGGGAACCTGGTGACGAGCAATCGCAGCCCTTCCATCTGTTCGGGAGTAAGAATGCCGTCGAACAGTTCGTGGAAGTTGGCCTGGGTGATTTCCCGGCCGCGCGAGACGTCGCCAAGGTCCGGTCGAGTGGTCAGAAACAAGGGCGGGGGAAACTCGGGCAGATAAGCTTCGGGAATATCAAAGTCTACATCGAAGCGTTCGAATTCGGGGTGGTATTTCAGCCACATCTGCGGGAACACCTGGTGGCCGTGTGTGTGCATCGGGTGCGATAGGGGACGAAACCCAAGAGGAAACAGATCGCGTTTGCGGATCTCTTCCGGGCTGAGGTCGGCTAGTTCCTCCCAGCTTTTAATCCCTTCAGGCAGCCGTGTTACCGGGCCGACCGGCAGCGGTTTGCCGCGCGTCATGGTGGCCTCATATGTCACCTTGCCGGTGAAGTTATAGCGCCGGGCCATGTATTCGGCGCGTGCCGCATTGACCCTGGCTTTATTCTTCACACATATCTTGTAGAAATCGTCGAAGGAACCACCGTCTTCGATGGACGCAAGAGAGGTACGACCGCGGCCGCCGTAAATGGACAGATCTTGCGGGCAGATTTCGCCAACTCTAAGGTCAGGGCAAGGCTGCAAGACTTTGCCCACCGGCTGATATTGCGGATAGGGTCGGTCCCAGTCAGGATCATAGGCGGCCGAGGACTCCGGCGCCAAGCGGGAGTTGGTCTTGAACTCCTTGGTGTCTTGGCAAGGCCCGTCGCCCGAAGGCGGAGTTGGACTGGCACTCGGCCGGGGCGTTTCGCCATACGACGAGTGGATCCACTTTTGTACCCAGAAGCCGGCGGCCATCACAATCAGGATGCCAACTGCGGAAGCAGAAAAATACTTGCTAGGACGGAACATAATCGTAGTTCTCCGATACTGTCTCAGGCCGAGGCAAAGGCGAGAGAATGACCGCTCTCGCTCACGCTTCAAGCTCGGCTGTGGAGGACAAAACATTCGAATTCAAGGCGCAATGGTCTGGCCCGGCACTACCGTCTCCACGGCCGCAGGTCCATCCTTGGCTTCATCGACGATGATGCAGCGATCGGCGGGCAAGTCCGACAAGTGTTGCACTCTTCCCGATGGCCAATGAATGGTCAGCTGCTCGACTCGCGCGGCCTCACCCAACCCGAAATGGACCCGACAAGGCATCTGGGAGCGGAAGCTGTTGAGCGGGTACAGTTCACGGACCAGAGTTCGTCCTCCTGCCGTCGCGGTAAGGCGTGCGCCGATGCCCAGGCGATTGCTCGACCGACCGCGGAGCAATACTTCCAGATAATGCCGCTGCGGAAAACGATTCTCGTACAGCAGTAGGGGACCGCCTCCTACCTGTCGCAGCACCAGGTCGAGTTGCCCCTTGTTGCGGAAGTCGCCGGCAACGACACAGCGGCCGTCGCCGTCGCTATCTGCCTGTGTCAGAGCGCTAATGTCCAGAAAGTCCCTCCCGCCCACGTTTACAAACAGACGCTTGCGTTCGTAGGCGCTCAGGTTGTGGCCTTCCTTGATGATGTCCCAGGGGTTCTCCGACCAGAACTCCCCCAATGTGGGATCGAGCTTTCCCGGCAAAGGACAACAGGCCCCGCGATGCCACGGCTGCGACACGACAGCCAGCCACACGCAGTTTCAGCCATCCGGCTCGCTACGCGATCGGCTGACGTAGCCGCAGGTCGCGTACAGATCCAGCCAACCGTCGTTATCCAAGTCAACCAGCGCCGGCCCATAAGCCCAACCGATCGCCGATACCTGATACTTCGCCCCCACCGGCTCGAAGCGGTTATCGCCGCGATTCAGGTAGAGTTGGCTGCCAGCCGTCAGGCTGCGCAGGCGGGCCATCACTTCCGGAGGATACACATCGGGGCGCAGGTTGCCGATGACCCGGTTGCCGGCCTTGGAGTACATGTTGGCAACATACAGGTCGATGCGGCCGTCGTTATTGATGTCGCCACAGGCTGCGCCCATCGAGCCAAAATCGCCGGGGCCGGTCACGAGGGCCTGCTCCTGAAAGCGGCCGTTGCCTTGATTGTGGAGAAGGACGCCGTTGCCGAACTCATTGATGACGTACAGATCGGGCCAGCCGTCGTTGTCGGCGTCGAACCAGAGAGCGGTGAAGGTCGAACGGTGTCCGCCGTCCGTACTGCTGGCGGCGGTCACGTCCTCGAATCGCCAATTCCCCAAGTTGCGGTACAGATGATTACCGTCCGAATCTCCACTTCTGCCATCGATCCACGAATGCCTCTTACTTTTGCCAGGGCGCGTCACGTAGAAGTCGATACGTCCATCGCGGTCAAAGTCGGCCAAGGCCAGACCTGTGGTATCGTTCGGCAGATGCAAATTGGTTCGCTCGGTCACGTCCCGGAAGCGGCGGCCCTCCTCATTGCGGTAAACGTTGCCCCCCAAAATGAGATCTTCCCAGCCATCACCATCCAGATCGGCGAACGCCGCCGCCAATTTCGGGCCCGCTTCGGGCGGAAGAACCCTGAGTAACCCCATTTGCGTCGTGACGTCCTCGAAGCGTCCACCAGGCCGGCCTCGGTAGAGAACGTAGCCAGTTACGTCCGTAATAAGCATGTCAAGAAAGCCGTCGCGGTCATAATCGGCCAAGTAAACGCCTCCCGTCACCGGCTCCGGCGGCGAATCGGGATGAGACCAGTTATCGTGAAAGTGCCGCGCATCGAGGCCGCGCGCCGCGGTGACCTCATGTAGGAGGAAACGCAGCGCTTGCGCTTCTTGAGTCTGCAAGATTGTGACGGAGCGCAGCCAACCGCCGTGGCCAAGAGTTTCCTGAGTAGGACGCGGCAGCTGGTAGCCCAAATACAAGATGACCTCGCCCGGACGGCCCGGACCTGTTTCGCCCCACATTCGCAGCTGGCAAGTGCCTTGCCAGGAGCCGTCGAGGTCGCCGCGCACGCTGGGGCTCAGCGCCATTAAGGCCAGCTTGACCTTGGGCGCTTGTGGGAACAAACGGCGATAGCCCAGCAGGCGGGCGACGAATTGGTTGCGGTCAAGCCGGAGCGGCGGCCAGCCCGCGTCTTCCTGACGGACTACTTGGGCATAGTCACTTTCCAGGCGCACCTCGCGGGGGTGTTGCGGCGCCCAACCCGTGAAGTCGGCAGACAACAAGACGTTCAGGGCCGCAGCATCCGCACGGCGCAAAGCCTCGGCCAAGGCGCTGAATCCATAACGGTTCAGCAAATTGCCGTGATGTTCCACTTGCCACAGAAATTCCCTTTCCGAGGACTCCAAGATCGGCCCCGACGCCACTTCCCTATCCTCCAAACTACTCCCTTGTTCCCACACTCTACGAGGGAGCGCGGTTTCGATAGGGACGGTAGGACGCGGAGAGCTGCGCAAGCTCAGCCCCAGAATGGCAGCCAGAGATAAAGCAGAAGCACCAACTATGTAAAACGAACGTCGTCGCATCATGGCCTAATCTTCCTCACCAACCCTTATCAGGCTGAGAGTCGTAACGTTTGGGCCACCCCTCCTTATGGTTGCAATTCCGCTCCGAAATATTCAGCCAAGGCTGCTTGGGCCGGCTGGTAGTTGGCGTCCAAACTCCGAGCATACAGCAACCAACGATAACCAAGGTCGGGGCGTCCCAAACGGACATTCAAAATGCCTATTTCGCAATATAACGCCGGGTCATAAGGCCGCTGTGAAATCTGCTCCGTGATCTCCCGCAAGCGCTTGTACCACTTTTGCAACTGTTCTATCCGTTCCCGTTGGAGCTGGGCCTCGGTAGTCTTCCCCTGTTGCTGCAGACACCGAAGAAGGCAATTATGGGCGACCAAATCCTGAGGCATGACTGCTAAGCTCTGCCTTATCCAATGTTCAGCCTCCGTTGCTTGTCCCTCCTGCAGGGCCAATTGGCCTCGCTCGCGTAGGGCCAAGCCATGATCCGGATGTTCCTGAAGCACGCGGTCCAAAATCGCCGCGGCCTCCTGAGGCTGGGCCAAACCCTCGCGACAGAGGGCCAACATCACTTGGGCATTGGCATCGTCAGGCTGTTGGTGGAGCATCTCTTGCAGTAGCGGCAGGGCTTCACTATAAGCGCGGACCTCCACCTCCACGTCCAGTAAACAAGAGATCAGCGCCATCCGGGCCTCACGGCGCTGTGGATCCAGTTGTAGCACACGGCGATAGTCATCGGCGGCTTTTTGCAGCTGCTTCCGAGCGAGATAAACAGCAGCACGTAAAAACAAAGCCTGGACGTTGTCGGGCTGCTGTTCCAGCCAATAATTCAAGCAATTGCGAGCATCGCGGAAGCGATAGGTGTGCAGGTAGCCGAGAACCAGGGCCTCACAGATCAGCGGTCCTTGTGGCAGAAAATCCTGTCGTTTCAAACGCGCCTGTAAATATTTTTCTGCCGGGGTCAAGTCGCCGGCTGCGGCACGTTGCAAAGCCCATTCCAGCAGTATCTCTTCGCAAAGCCCCAAATGATTCTGACAACTCTCCAGGTGCCGGGAGGCTTCTTCAAAATGGCCGGCCCGCCACGCCGCCCGCGACGCCAGCAGCCGCACTCGACAGTCCTCCGGACAAACCTGGAGACAGGCGTTAAAGTGAACCAAAGCCTCCTCAGCATGGTAGCGCTCCAAAGCCGCTTGGCCAGCCTGGAAATGGTGCCAGACCTTCAGGTACGGGGCAGCTATGAGAATACTGACAACGGCCAATATGAGCAGCGACAGCGGCCAGCAATACCGTATCCAGCTTTTTTCCTGCTGGAGTAGGTCGTACCACGTCCTCATCGCTGTGGTCCTCCACCGGGAGAGGGGGCATTGGGGACCGAACCGTTTGTTTGCAGGGACACCAATTGACGATGATAGGTGGCGCGTTCCATGTCCCCCGTTAGTTGGTAGTATTCGGCCAAGGTCTGATTTAAGGGGACCGAAGT
>JAJPIY010000133.1 GCA_021324515.1 Planctomycetota bacterium | reverse complement strand
AGTTCCTCAGCTACCCAACAGAAGACGGTGAGGATAAGATCGTCGAGGGACCGGGCGGTACTCCGAGGTTGAAGCCAGCTGTGACAACTGGATTGTAGCTACGGAACTGCTGTGCCCCCTCAAAACTTGCACAACGCGATATTTAGTAGCGGACGCACGCTTTCCGGCCCCGTGGCATGACGTGCCCCGCTGGGCGATTTCCTTGCCAGAATGCAGAAAAACGCCGGAAAACAGGCCGAAATTTGGCTTCACTTCCCGATGCAGAAGCGGCTGAACACGCGGTCGAGCAAGTCATCGGTATACACGGCACCGACCATTTCGCCGAGTTGGTCCAGCGCCCCGCGCAGTTCCAGCGCGAGGATTTCCGGGGGATCTTCGTAGAGCACCACCGCATGGGCGCGGCGTAAATGCTCCAAACATTTCTCCATATGATGCGCGCAGCGGCTGAGACTGGGCGCGAGCGGCGGATGGGCCTGGCGTGCGGCCCGCTGGGCGAGCAACAGGCGCAAATCGTCCAGGCCCGCTCCAGTTACAGCACTAGTGGCAAGCAGGTCCGACGGCGCTGCCGCGCGATCACATTGAGTCGCCACGCCAAGGACGGCCGGCTGCTCCTGGTGAAGGATTTGCCTCTCCTCCGCGGACACCGGCTCATCGACCCGCAGGCAGAGCAATACCAAATCGGCCTGATCCGCCAGCTTGCGACTCAGTGCCTGAGCTTGTTCTTCGATGGTCCCACCTGCAGAGGACCAGCCGGGCGTGTCCACCACTTCGGCTATGACACCGCCAAGATCGAGACGCTGGATGAGATAATCGCGTGTGGTTCCTGGCCGCGGACTGACCAGGGCCGCCCCCCCCAGGGCGTTGAACAGGCTGCTCTTGCCGGCATTGGGCCGGCCGGCCAGCACCACGCGAAAGACCTTGTCACTGACGGCACGTTGTTTCAGCTGCCGGCTTACATTCAGCACCTGGGCCATGCCCTTACCCAGGCGCTTGAGCAGCTCTTCTTGCTGGACAAAATTGATATCCTCTTCGGCGAAATCGAGCCCGGCCTCGACATCGGCAAGGAGGTTGAGCAGATCGTCACGCAGTTCCTGCATGGGCCGGCCGACGCCGCCGGCCAGCTGAGCCAGGGCTTGTTTCAGCTCGGCGCGATTGCCAGCTTCAATTACCCCCAGGACCGCCTCGGCCCGCGTCAGGTCGAGTTTCCCAGCGAGAAACGCGCGTAACGTGAACTCGCCCGGTCCTGCTGCGCGCGTTCCTGCCTTCAACAGCTGTTCGACAAGCAGCTCTACCAGGGGAGGGCTGGCCAGGACGTGCAGCTCGGCCATGTCCTGGCCGGTGTAGCTGTGCGGCGCCGGCCAAAAATAAAGGTCCGCCGGGAGAGCAGACAGGACCTCGGGAAGCCGCGCACTGCCTTGCAGGATGGTGCGGCGAATCGGCAAAACGGGCTCCGAGGTGGTAAACAGTGAGGCCACGGCTGTTGCACAAGCGGGGCCACTCAGACGCACGATGGCCCGCGCGCCGTAGCCGGGCGCAGTCGCTACGGCGATGATAGTATCGTGCGTTTTCATCGTCCGGGACAACCAGCCCGAGATCAGTTTACCGCCTTGTCTTATCGTAGCAGAGGCGGTCGCTTACTGAAGCTCGATGTCCCAGGGTTTTGCCGTCTTTTCCACTTCGAAGGTGAGGCCGGACGTATCCGGTTGTTCGTATTTCTCGGGGATCGGAACGTACTTGGGTAGCGGGGCGTTCATCATTTTCGCCATGCCCGGTGGTGGTGGGGTGATGTGTCCCTTGAACGCGAGTGTCTCGATCGCCACTTTGGCGCGCCCGACCGGGATCCCGGTTACCCGATAGGTACCGTCTGGTAAGATGGTCGAAAAGACCGGCTCTCCACCAGCCTCCGGGAAGAACTTGACGTTGCCGGCCGTGACCGGCTTGCCATTGTACGAAACCTTGCCGTGGACTTCACCGGTTGGTTTCACTTTCGATCCACAGCCGGCCATGCAGTCAATCAACAGCCCGAAAGCAACAACCAGCGCAGCCTGAGTATAGGACATTCGCAAACGCATAACAGATCCTCTTTCTCACTCAAATGTCACCGGCAGCACAAGCGCCGGGGGAAAAAGGAACCCCCGAGGACGGGGGTTCCCATTGGGATCAACGATGTGTTGGATAATCTTACCAATCGTTAGCCAGCACCTGACCATCCTTGGGGTCGCAGGCGTTCCTCCAGGTGACCGCGCTGACGCCCGCTCCCACGCCGCGGACACTGCCGTCTCCCAGGAGGACGTTGCACACGGAACCGGACAGAGCATGGACGCGTTGCGGATCGCAGTTGGCATTGGTAGTGCCGAACTGCGGGGGGCCCAGGCCGCCATGGAAAATCGGGGCGTTGGGCCACTCGTACGGGAATCCCACCCAGGCAACAATCGTCCGCCCACCAGGTAAGGGAGCGTACGGACAGCTCGCTCGTTTCTCGGCAAAGAGAATGGTGTTGGAAGATCCATCCGCGATCTGCTGAACGGCCAGCGAATGGCGGTTGCTGTGATTCAAGTTCCAGCCATCTACCTGGACGTCGCGGGGCGTGTTGCTGGGGTTGCCGAAGATTTGCGTGTTCGCCACATAGTTCGTGGTTGCGAACGTATGCACCCTCATCCAGCTGTACCAGGGGTTTCTCCCATCACCATATCCCTGCGGAGTCTGCGGGTAATCCAACGTACCCTGGACGCCATCGGAAGGGGCCTGATACGTCTTGATCACGTCGGCACAGGCTGGCGTCAGGCCCGCTGGGAGGGTTCCCGTTTCTGCCCAGGGACCATACTGATGGACTTGCTTTTTGAGGTTATCCTGTTCGATGAACGGCAACAGGATAATATGGACCGAGACATCCGCGCCTTGCGGAAGGCCATTGGGTGCGGAGTACGATTCCTGGAAGATCCCTCCTGTACCCCACCAGGGATCCCATTGAATCGGGAGAATGCCGAAAGCATCGTTGCAGTTGTGACAGGCCAGGCCGATCTGCTTGAGGTTGTTGACACTCTGGATCCGGGCAGCGGCTTCGCGGATCTTCTGGACGGCGGGCAGCAGCAGGCCGATGAGGATGGCGATGATGGCAATCACCACCAATAGCTCGATCAGCGTGAAGCCGCGATGCAAGGGGACACAGCGGGAGCGTGACATGGGTCTCCTTTCATAAAGTACCCCAATGAAGTGAACAACGGCCGTCGGGATGCACCGACCTGCCGGGGACTTCAGGAAAGCAGTGTATTTATGATAATGCTGAGACGAACGACCCAGCTGTCGATCTTATACTGACTGCAGGACGGCACATCAATGATCAAAATGAGAAAATCTTCAGAAAAGCCATCGCGTTCTCACGCTTGACACTCGGCTGCCTTTGGGGCACGATACACCCTATTGCCTCCCGCCTTCGCCGCCCGCCTCTGTCCTGCTCGCCTTGTCGGGGATACTCGCCATGATGCCTTTCGGCCGCCTGCTCTCCCTCCTCTCCTCGGTCTTCATCTTGAACGTCGTACCGGTTTGTGCCGCAGGGCCGGAAAGTTCGAAATCGCCCAAGGCCGAGCCTCCCCACGCCGCCCTGCAAAAACTGATTGTGTTCCCCGAGACAATCACGTTGCACGGCCTGCGCGATGAGCAGCGTCTCGGCGTGCTCGGTGAGTATGCCGATGGCCGCCAGTGGGACCTCAGCCGCGCGGCGACATTCGCCTGCGATGGCGCGGAAGTCGCCACGGTCGATGCGACGGGAATTGTGCGACCAGTGGGCGATGGACAAGCAACCGTGACCGTGCAAGCCGGCGGCCAGACCGTGTCCGTATCGGTGCGCGTGAAGGACATGAGTGAGGAGACGCCTGTCAGCTACACACGGGAGGTGTTGCCCGTGCTGACGCGAGCGGGCTGCAACCAGGGGGCCTGTCGCGGTGCGGCGAGTGGTCGCGGCGGCTTCCGGCTGAGCCTGTTCGGCTTCGACCCGTCCTTTGATTACGCGCAAATTGTCCAGAGCGCCGAGGGCCGGCGTGTCGTGCTGTCCGACCCGGAGAAAAGCATCCTTCTGCTCAAGCCAACGCTGCAGCTGGAGCATGGCGGCGGCGAGCGCTTCCGGGTGCACTCCCGGTCGTATGAAGTGCTGCGCCGCTGGCTGGAAGACGGCGCACCGGCACCAGGGCCGAACGATCCGCATGTCGAGCGGATCGATGTGTGGCCGGCCCGGCGCGTCATGGTGCCAGGGGAGCAGCAGCAACTCCTCGTTCGCGCCACCTGGAGCGATGGCCGCTCCGAGGACGTCACCACCACGGCACAACTCGATGCCCTCAACGATGCCGTGGCTGCCGTGACACCGAATGGACTCGTCACTGCCAAGGAGCGCGGCGAAGGGTATATTATGGTGCGCTTCCAGGGCCAGGCCACGGTCGCCCAGATCACGCTGCCCTATGCCAAGAGTGACAAGGTGGAGTTGATCGCCGCGAACTTTATCGATGAAAAGCTCGCCGCGAAATGGAACGAACTCGGCCTGAAGCCTTCGCCGCTCTGTACCGACGAGGAGTTCCTGCGTCGTCTCTACCTCGACGCCATTGGCACGCTGCCGACGCCAGACGAAGTGCGGGCCTTTTTCGCCGACACATCTCTTGACAAACGGACAAAGGCGATCGACCGCGTGCTTGACCGGCCAGAGTTTGTCGATTTCTGGGCGCTGAAGTGGGGCGATCTGTTGCGCATCAACCGCGACCTGCTGCAAGACAAGGGCATGTGGAGCTTCTACAACTGGGTGCGGACGAGCCTGCGCGAGAACAAGCCGGTTGATGAAATGGTCCGCGAGATCGTCACGGCCGAAGGCAGCACGTTCACCGAGGGGCCGGCCAACTTCTACCTCGTCTCACGCGACCCGGCCGACTGGTCGGAGACGACCGCCCAGCTGTTTCTGGGCGTGCGCTTGCAATGTGCCAAGTGTCATCATCACCCCTTCGAGAAATGGAGCCAGGACGATTACTACGGTATGGCGGCGTTCTTCGTGCGGCTGGGGACGAAGAATAGCCAGGAGTTCGGCATCTTCGGCCGCGAACGCGTGGTTTTCCTGCGGCCGGCCGGCGAGCAAACGCACCCACGCAAGGGCGGCGTGGTGCAGCCTCATCCGCTGGATGGCCCGACCATGGACGATGTGTTCGATCGCCGCCGTAAGTTGGCCGAGTGGCTGACCGCCAAGGATAACCCACTCTTTGCCCGCAACTTCGTGAATCGCTTCTGGGCCTACACGATGGGCCGCGGCCTCGTGGAGCCGATCGACGACCTGCGCGCCACCAACCCGCCGAGCATCCCCGAGCTGCTGGATGCGCTGGCCGCCGACTTTGCCGAACACAAGTTCGATCTCAAGCACCTACTACGGACGATCTTCAGCTCGCGAGCGTATCAGTTGAGTGCCGCGATGACGCCCGAGAACGACGCCGATGCTAGCAATATCTACTACACTCGCTACACGCGCAAGCGACTGACGGCCGAACAATTGGCCGACGCGCTGGACTTCGCCACGGGAACGCGCGAGAAGTACCAGGGCCTGCCGCTGGGCACGCGAGCTATTCAGCTACCGGACACCCGGGTGCGCTCCTACCTCATGGATGTGTTCGGCCGACCGCCTCGACAGATCACCTGTGAATGCGAACGCACGGCGCAGCCGAACATTGCCCAGGCGCTGCACCTTCTCAACGGTGACTTCCTCAACAAGAAAATCGATGATGCCAACGGCCGGGTTGCCAAGCTGCTGAAGGCGAAGGCAGCGCCCACGACGATTGTCGAAGAGCTGTATCTGTGTACGCTGTCACGGCCGCCGTCGGCGGAAGAAATGGAGCGGGCCAAGCGCTGGCTGGAGGACGCGCCAGCGGTGAAAGAAGGGGCGGCGGATTTATTGTGGGTGCTGCTGAACTCGCGGGAGTTCCTGTTCAATCATTAACCGACCACGAAGAACACGAAAAGATAAGCGAACGATGCGCTCGTACTGGAAAGCTGAAGGACAGATGCTCTTTTCCCAAAAATCCGCTGGTACCCCATTGCCACCGCCGCCGTCCTGCCCTATGATCATCGTGACAACTTGGTGGGTATCTTATCCAGAGTGGCTGAGGGACTAGGCCCTGTGAAGCCACAGCAACCGGCCCGCCGCAAGGTGGGTGCTGGTGCTACCTCCTACCCGGCTTTGGCCGGGAGAGATAAGATCGTGTGCCCCGCACGCCTCTTCTTCTCTACCCCACCGCGAGCGGTCAAACCTGACCGCGGCGGCCTGCCCTGGATGATACACACCTCCAAAGTAGCTCGTAGCAAGTAGCTAGTAGCTCGTAGAAACGCGGCCGAATCTGTCGCCTCTGCACGCTCCGGGCTACTAGCTACTAACAACTAGCTACTATCTACTCTGTGAGGGAGGACTGCTTCGTGTCATCTTCTTTTGTCCGCGGCATGAAATGCCGGCTATGTGGCCAGACGTATCCCATTTCCGCCAACAACTTCTGCACCGAGGACTTCGGCCCCCTTGAGATCGACTACGATTACGAGGCCATCGCTGAGGCCGTTGATCGCTCCAAGATCGCCTTGCGGCCGTTCACCATGTGGCGCTACCAGGAGTTTCTGCCGTTGGACGGCGAGCCAACCGTCGGCATCCACGTCGGTGGCACGCCGCTGGTCAAGGCGGATCGGCTGGCCGAGGCGCTCGGCGTCGAGAAGCTGTGGCTCAAGAACGATGCCGTCAATTTTCCCACGCTGTCCTTCAAGGACCGCGTCGTGGCTGTCGCCCTGAGCAAGGCGAAGGAACTGGGTTTCACCACGGTTGGCTGTGCCTCGACGGGCAACCTGGCCAACAGCGTCGCCGCCAATGCCGCCGCTGCGGGGCTGGAAAGCTACATCTTGGTCCCTGCCGACCTGGAGAAATCCAAGATCCTCGGCACCAGTATCTACAGAGCCAAGGTCGTCGGCGTCCGCGGCACCTACGATGAGGTGAACCGCCTCTGCACGCAGATTGCCTTCAAGTATGGCTGGGGCTTCGTCAACATAAACCTGCGGCCGTTCTATGCCGAGGGCTCCAAAACGTTCGGTTTCGAGATCGCCGAGCAGCTGGGCTGGCGCGTGCCGCAACACGTCGTCTGCCCCATGGCCGGCGGCAGCCTGATCGGCAAGATCCAGAAGGCGTTCGGCGAACTGGCGAAGGTGGGCCTCATTGCCGACGCGACGTGCAAGTTCCACGGCGCTCAGCCGAGCGGCTGCAGCCCGATCAGCACGGCGGTCAAGAACGGCTGGGAGTCGCATCGGCCGGTGCGCAAGCCGAACACCATCGCCAAATCGCTGGCCATTGGCGACCCGGCGGACGGCTACTTCGCGGCCAAGGTCATCCGCGATTCCGGCGGCTGGGCCGAGGATGTCAGCGACGCCGAGATCCGCGAGGCGATGGCGCTGCTGGGCCGGACCGAAGGTATCTTCGCCGAGACGGCCGGCGGCGTGACGCTGGCGGTGACGCGCAAGCTCCTCGAACAGGGCCGCATTCCCCGCGATGAGGAGATCGTCGTGTCTATCACCGGCAACGGGCTGAAGACGCAGGACGCCGTCGCCGACGTGCTGGCCAAACCGGCGGTAATCGGGCCGTCGCTGGAAGAGTTTGTGCCGCTGTACGAAGGGGCCGCCGAACCGGCGTTGGTCTAAATCGAATTAACCACAGAGGCACAGAGACACAGAAAGACAGAAGAGAGAGGAGGATCGTTGGCTAACGGGAACGGAAGGGGAATTGGAAAGATAGGATTCCGTATTCACTTTCCTTACTCTTCTGTCTTCTCTGTGGTTAGTAAATCTTTGGAGAGATCATGGCGATTCGCATTCACATTCCCACCCCCATGCGTCAGCACGCCGACGGCCAAAGTACCGTCGAAGTCAATGCCTCCACAGTGCAGGGCGTCCTCGCCGAATTGGGCGCCAAGTACCCGGCGCTGTCGCAGCGCATCTTCGACAACGGTCAGGTGCGGCGGTTCGTCAACCTCTATCTCAACGATGAAGACATCCGCTACCTCGACAACCTCGCCACGCCGGTCAAGGACGGCGACGAGCTGGCGATCATCCCCGCGGTGGCCGGAGGCTGAGATGAGCGACGCGCCCCGACCCGACGAGGTGCCCGAGGGCGCCGCCGTCTTCCCTTTGATCCCGCCGGAGCTGAACGTCAACCCCCTCCTGCTGTGTGCGCTGCACGCCGCCGTCTTCCTGTCGGGCTCCGACGACGAGATCGTCCACCCCGGCGCGGCCGACGAGGCGCTCGAGTACCTGGCGGGCTACCTCCAGCGTCTGGAGGGGGCCGCGCTAGAGCGTGTGCGCGAAGACCTGCTCTGCCTGCGGACCTTCGCCCGGCAGGAGAAATGGCCGAAGCAGCTGCAACAATTCCTCAAGACCTTCCTCGCCGACTACGGCGTCGGCGGAACAGACGAGAGCTGAGCATGGACCCTTCCCTGGAGCGCTACAGCCGCCAGATCCGCTTCCACGGCATGCGGGAGGACGGCCAGCGGCGGCTGCTGGACGCGCGCGTGACCCTGTGCGGCTGTGGCGCGCTGGGCACGGTGCTGGCCAACATCCTGGTCCGCGCCGGCGTCGGCCACCTGCGGCTCATCGACCGCGATTTCATCGAGACGAGCAACCTACAGCGGCAGGTGTTGTTCGACGAGCACGACGTGGCCGAGAATTTGCCCAAGGCGGAGGCAGCCGCGCGGAAGCTGGCAGCGATCAATTCAAGCGTCTACGTCGAGCCGGTCGTCACCGACATCGACCGCACGAACATCCTCGACCTGGTGCAAGACGCCGACCTGATCCTCGACGGCACGGACAACTTCGAGATCCGCTACTTGATCAACGACGCGGCGGTGAAGCTGGGCAAGCCGTGGGTCTACGGCGGCTGCATCGGCAGCCACGGCCAGACGATGACGATTCTGCCCGGCGAGACGCCGTGTTTGCGCTGCGTCTTCGAGGCCGCCCCTGCGCCGGGCGAGGCCGGCACCTGCGAGACAGCCGGCGTGCTGGGCCCGATCGTCAACATCATTGCCAGCCTGCAGGCCACTGAGGCGATGAAGATCCTCGCCGGTCGACGTGAACATATCAATCGTGATCTGATTTACCTGGATGTGTGGGAGAATGTGCAGCGACGCATCAAGGTCGCGCCGCTCCTGGGCAAGGTCGATTGTCCGTGCTGTCAGCGCCGGCAGTTCGAATGGCTGGACGGCGCCCACGGTTCGCAGACGACGAGCCTGTGCGGACGCAACGCCGTGCAGGTGTCGCACCGTACGCCAGCGCGGCTCAACTTCGAGGAACTGGCCCGTCACCTGGGGACGCTGGGCGAGGTGCATTACAACCGTTTCCTGCTGAAGTTCCTCGCCGAGGGGTACGAGTTCACCGTGTTCCCCGACGGTCGGGCGATCATCAAGGGCACCAGCGATGTGGACAAAGCGCGAACACTGTACGCGAAGTACGTGGGGCACTGAGCGCGATGGAGACGATGCCGGCGGCATGGCACAGTGGAGGGGATTGAGGAGGTGCCACCATGCAAGAAATGATCGTGACGGAAGAACAGGAGCGTGTCGCTTTTCAAGCCTTCGGCTGCCCGGTGACGGTGCGTGACTCGAGCGGGAGAGTACTTGGATACGTCGAGTCAAAGTTAACTCCCGAACAGATCACCGAACTAAAGCGAAGGGCTGCATCGCCAGGGCCTTGGTACACAGGAGTTCAGGTGCAGGCTCGCCTCCGAGCACTTCAAGAGGAGTGGGACCGAACGTGTGGTTTTGACGAGGCCTATAGGAACCAGTTCCTAGCACGGCTGGATGAAGCCGATCCAGGCCACTTCCGTCCGAGGGAACAGGCCTAACGAAAACCGCATGAATTACCCTGATGCCGAACTGGCCTTCACGCAAGCCGCCCGACCTATGTATTTTGGCCCCCCGTCAGGTCGTGGGAACCGACCACGAAAGGAGGCCGTCATGACCAAGCCCCGCTTCTTCCGCCACAGCCCCTGGGACGCCATCCCTGCTGCTTGCACCGTCGCCATCGTCGCCCTGAGCTTCTGGACTTTCCTGAACCTACACAGCTTACCCTGGTGGGGCGTGGCGATCGCGTTTGCCGCTGTGGCCGTGTCGTATTGCTGGAACTTGCAGTGCCTGTCGCACAACTTCATCCACAATCCATTCTTTGCCTGGCCATGGTTCAATCGCGCTTTCAGCATCTTGGAAACGATTGCCCTTGGCGTCCCGCACAGCTTTTACCACCACTACCACCTCAACCACCACTGGGGCGATAACGACAAGAAAGGCCCCGACGGTACCACCAAGGACTGGTCGTCGATCTACCGCCACAGTAAGGATGACGAGCCGGAAGGCTTCTGGCGCTACATCCTGCTGGGCTTTTTCCGCGTCGAGATGGGGCCGCTGCTGCGCACGGTCTGGCGGCACGGTTGGGACGAGGTGGCCCAGGCGGCGATCGAGACGCTGGTGCTCGGCGCCTTCTGGGTTGCGCTGGCCTGGTACGATTGGAGCTACTTCGTGTTCTTCTACCTGCCGTCGTACTACCTCGGCTGGGTGATGAGCTACGCGGAGGGCTACTTCGAGCATTACGGCGCTCAGCCGGGCAATCCGTTTGCCAACTCGGTCAGCTCGTACAACCGGCTGTATAATCTGTTGTGGTTCAACAACGGCTATCACCAGGAGCACCACTGGGACCCCAAACACCACTGGACGCGCATGCCCGAGCTGCATGAGCGCATCAAGGACCAGCTGGCGAAGAACCACACGCGCATACTGAAGGTGCCGCACTTCTTCGCGTTCCTGGAGAAATACTGGTGGGAGAAGGCAGGTTTCTCTTCGAAGACCCAAGCCTGGGATGAAAAACAGGCAGCGGCCTAAACCTTCTTCGGCTCGTAATTAGGCAAATAGATATGGCTACCGTTGCCAAAGATGCTCCAACCGTCGCCACGGATGAACCGGCTTATCGGTTGTCGCTCAGGCAGTACCATCGCATGAGTGAAGCGGGGGGGTTCACTGAAAACGATCGTGTCGAACTGATCGAAGGTCAGCTTATTGCCAACCAGACCCGCAACCCGCCGCACGATACATCGGTTGATCTCACGCAATCCGAGATCACTGCCGTCCTACCGGAAGGTTGGCGTTTACGTGTCCAATCGGCGATTACAATTACCACCAGGGCCAGCGAACCCGAGCCGGACGTGACGGTGGTCCGCGGCCCTGCGCGGCGGTATGCCCGATTCCATCCGCGGCCGAACGACATTGCCCTACTCGTCGAGGTGGCTGAGACGCCCCTTTACAAAGACCGGCCACGAAGCAACGACTCTACGCTCGCGCCCGCATCCCGGTCTGCTGGATCGTCAATCTGGTTGACTCGTGTGTGGAGGTTTACACGACGCCTCGCGGTGGTCGGTCGCCCAGCTATGGTGGCCGGAAAGTATACTCCTTGAACGACGCAGTACCCGTAGTTCTTGAAGGCCGTGAAATTGCTCGTATCCCAGTCCGCGATTTACTCCCTTGATGCCGCCGCCTTGAGAATGCCTTATGACTTACCTCGACAACGCCGCCACGAGCTTTCCCAAACCCGAATCGGTCTACCAAGCCCTCGACGCCTTCGCCCGCCACGACCTCGCCAACCCTGGCCGTGCCGGGCACAAGATGGCCCTGGCCGCCGAGCGTGCCCTTGATGATTGCCGGCACCTGCTCAACCAGCTGTTCCACGGCAAGGAGCCGGAGCGCTTCGTTTTCACGCTCAATTGCACCGACGCGCTGAACATGGCGTTCAAGGGCGTACTCATCGCGGGCGATCAGGTCATCACCACAGACCTCGAACACAACAGCGTCAGCCGTCCGCTGCGTGCGATGGAGCTGGCGGGACACATTACGCTGACCCGCGTCCGCGCCGACAGCGGCGGCACCATCAATCCCGACGACATCCGCCGGGCGATCACGAAACAGACGCGGCTCATTGCCATGACACACGCCAGCAATGTCCTGGGCACCGTGCAGCCCGTCGCCGAGGTCGGCCGCATCGCGCGGGAGCACGACCTGCTGTTCCTGGTGGACGCGGCGCAGACGGCGGGCGTGATCCCGATCGACGTGCAGGAGATGAGTATCGACTTGCTGGCCTTTCCGGGGCACAAGTCGTTGCTGGGGCCGACTGGCACCGGGGCGCTATACGTTGGCCGCAGGCCAAGGTCGCTGCCTGGCGTGAGGGCGGCACCGGCGGCGATTCCTCCAGCGAGACACAGCCGCGGGAGTTCCCCTATTTCCTCGAAGGCGGCACGCCCAACGTGCTCGGCGTCGCCGGGCTGGCGGCGGGCATTCGCTACGTTCAAGAAAAGGGGATGGCGAACATCCACGCCCATGAGGTCGCGCTGACGGAACGGCTGTGGTGGATGCTTGCCGAGATGGAAGGCATAGAGATATTCGGCCATCGCGATTTTTCACGGCGAGTCGGAACACTCAGCTTTCGCACCGCGGCGCTGCCGGCGGCGGAAGTGGGTGGCATCCTCGACCAGGCGTTTGACATCGCCGTACGACCCGGGCTGCACTGCGCTCCGTATATCCACCGTTCGCTCGGGACGTTTCCCGAGGGCACCGTCCGCGTTAGTCCAGGGCCGTTCAATACCGAGGAGGACATCGACCGTCTCGCCGATGCCCTGGCGGAAATCGCCCTGTAACGACACGGAAATCACCTCTCATCATTTTCCTCTTGGCGATGGCTGCTATTACGGAGATAGTATGCCCTGAGTCCGTTTTGACTCCAGGGCGGTCAAGATCACCCCTTTCCTTGTAACCGAGGAACCAGCTATGAACAGGACGCATGCTCGCCTTACGCTGGCCTGTGCCGGACTGCTCACCTGCCTGGCCGTGGCAGCGCTTGCTACCGAACCATCGGCTCAGGTGCAGAAATCCGACTCGAAAGTCAAGATCACCGCCAAGGCCGAGAAACCCGGCCCCGATGGCAAGCAACTGGTCACTCTAACATTGGCCATCGAGAACGGCTGGCATCTCTACGCCAATCCGGTAGGCAACGAGGACTTCGCGGACAACCAGACCGTCGTCTCGGCCGTGCCGAAATCGAAACATCAAGTCCTCAAGATCGCTTACCCCCCCGGCAAGGTGATGAAGGACAAGACGGTCGGCGATTACAAGGTGTATGAGGATACCGTCGCCATCAAGGTCGAGGTACGCCGGGCCAAGGACAGCACTGAACCGCTCGAGCTGAACGTCAAGCTGCAGGCGTGTAACGACAAGACCTGCCTGCTGCCGGCAACGGCCAAGGTGAAGGTGGAGTAAGATCTCCTGTCAATTGTTTAGCCGCGAGCCTCGGGCGAGCGCGGGACT
>JAJPIY010000262.1 GCA_021324515.1 Planctomycetota bacterium | reverse complement strand
GCTTGCTCGTACCATTCCGGCGAGAATATCTTGGTCAGCCCTTCTTTGTCGGCGGCGATACGTTCTTGTTGATATTGTCTCTGGAGTTGCTGCACCTGCTCGGTGGTAAGCTTCCCCGACGTCTGGGCCGAGCAGGCCAGCAGGACAGACAAACCCACACCGAGCAGGGCCGACAACAAACGGTTCGCCATCGACATAATGTTAGGTTCTCCGAAGAGAATATTCCTGTACCCACCCTGTGCGTGGAAACGAAGTTGGGAGAGACGCACCGTATTTCCTGAGTATAAAAGAGTTAACCTCTCCCCGGCAAGCACGGATTGTCTTCGTGTGGCTCCGGGGGACTCAAGGGAGGGGCAGATACAATGAAACAAGCCCTTTTTACTCTATTTAGCATCTGCATTGTGGCAATGGCGCCTGAGATGCAGCTGTACGCGACAGAGTTACAGGCAGGTGTCGCCGTGGTGGATATTACGCCGCCGCTCGGCTGCCGCATGGCCGGATACTTCAATGAACGACTCAACACCGGTACGCACGATCCCTTGCAGGCCAAGGCGCTCGTCTTACACCAGGAGGACGAATGGGCCGCCCTGGTGTTCTGTGATCTGGTTGGCATCGCGCGTTCGGTGTCGGAGCGTGCCCGCCGACTGGCGGCGGAAAAGACGGGCATCCCCGCGGCCAATATGCTGATTGCCGCTACGCATTCGCACACCGGACCACTTTACGCGGGAGCCCTGCGGCAGTATTTCCACGACCGGGCCGTCGCTGCCAAAGGTGCCGACCCCCAGGAGAAAATCGACTACCCCGCCGTCCTTGCCGCCAAAATCGCCGAAGCGATCGATAAGGCCGCTAGATCCGTCCGGCCCGTCGCGCTCTCCGCTGGCATGGCTCGGCAAGAGGGACTGTCGTTCAACCGCCGTTTTCACATGAAAGACGGCACAGTGCAGTTCAATCCCGGCAAGCTCAATCCGAACATCGTGCGTCCGGCCGGACCCATCGATCCGGACGTGGGTTTGCTGCGCTTCCGCGCCGGCGATAAAGAACTGGCCTTGTTGACCGTCTTCGCCCTGCATCTGGACACGGTCGGCGGCACGGAATATTCGGCGGATTACCCCTTCTATCTCGAACGCAAACTACAGCCGCTTCTCGGCGCCGAGGGTGTCTCGCTGTTTGGGGCCGGGACATGCGGCGACATTAACCATATTGATGTATCTAAAAAAGATCCCCAAAAGGGACATCTTGAAGCGGGACGCATCGGCACAACGCTTGGAGATACAGTAATGAAGGCGCTGCCCAAGTTGCGGCCGCAGCGCTCGCCGCGCCTCGCCATCCGCCGGACCATCGTGCAAGCACCTTTGCAAAAATACAGCGCCGAGGCAATCGCCCAGGCGCGGAAGGACATGGCCAAGATCGGCACGCGCGAACTGCCGTTTTTGAAGCAAGTCGAGGCGTACAAAATCCTGTCGCTGCAAATGTTGCCAAGCGACATCCTGCCGATGGAAGTGCAAGTGTTTCGCCTCAGCGATGAAGTAGCCATTGTCGGTCTGCCCGGCGAAATCTTCGTCGATCTGGGCCTGGCGATCAAGAAAGCATCGCCGTTCCCGGTGACGCTGGTTATCGAATTGTGTAACGATGCACCCGGCTATGTACCGACCGTCAAGGCATTTAAGGAAGGCAGCTACGAGACCGTCAATTCGCGCATCCAGCCCGGTGGCGGCGAAAAACTGGTCGAAGCCGCCACGCGCCTGCTCAAGGAACTGGTGGATCGCTAGGTTGTGTGGACAAGAACACGATGTGGCGAGCGGGGTTGCGGCGTTGGCGAGCGGGGGGGGTTAACCCCCCGGTTGCACAACCGGGGGGTTGACACCCCCCGCTCGCTCGGGTTCTACCGGGGGGTTGACACCCCCCGCTCGCTCGGGTTCTACCGGGGGGTTGACACCCCCCGCTCGCTAACGTTGCAACCCCGCTCGCCGCAATCTGGCGTCTATCATCCGCTTTCCAGTTGCATACACTATAATCTGTTCTCGTTCCTCAGTGCAGTAGAGAGAGCTCTATGAACAGCTACGTCACCCATCTGGAAAGCGCCCTCGACGGCACGCTATTTCCCGCCGGGCAGGTCCATACGGTACACCAAGGACGCCCCCTCTGGGTCCGCTACGATCTGCCGGCCCTGCGCCGCGCTGTCACGCCAGACACTTTCGCCTCTCGGCCGCCGAGTCTGTGGCGCTATCGGGAATTGCTGCCTTTGCCGCTCGATGCGGAGCCGGTGACACTCGGCGAAGGGATGACGCCACTGTTGCCCTGTCCGCGCCTGGGACGGGCGTTGGGGCTGCGGCGGCTATTCATCAAAGACGAATCCCAGCTGCCGACCGGCAGTTTCAAGAGCCGCGGGATGACTATGGCTGTCAGCATGGCCAAGCATTTCGGCCTGCGCCGCTTGGCCATTCCGACGGCGGGCAATGCCGGTGGCGCACTCGCTGCTTACGGCGCCCGCGCCGGCATGGATGTTTATGTGTTTATGCCACAAGATACACCGATTATTAATCAGATTGAAGCACATCTGGCCGGGGCCAGGGTTTTTCTCGTCAACGGTCTCATCACCGATTGTGGGCGAATTGTCCGCGAAGGCACGCCGAAACTCGGCTGGTTCGACGTGTCTACCCTCAAGGAACCGTATCGCCTCGAAGGGAAAAAAACGATGGGCTTAGAGCTGGCCGAGCAAACCGAATATCGGTTGCCGGACGTGATCCTATATCCGACCGGCGGCGGCACCGGACTGATCGGCATGTGGAAAGCATTCACCGAGCTGCGCGAATTGGGTTGGCTGCGCTCGGAGTGCTTGCCGCGTTTGGTCAGTTGCCAGAGCGACGGCTGCGCTCCGATCGTGCGGGCTTTCGAGAAAGGCGATCGCTTCGCCGAGACATTTGCCCATGCACAGACGATTGCCAGCGGCTTGCGCGTGCCGGCGGCGGTCGGCGATTTCATGATGCTTGATGCCATCCGCGCCAGCGGCGGCTGCGCCATCGCTGGCCGCGAAGGACGCATCATCGAGTGGATGCGCCGCGGCATGAGCCTGGAAGGCATCTCCATCTGCCCGGAGACGGCGGTTTGTTTGGATTGCTTGGAGCAGTTAGTCGCGGCCGGCAAGATCGGCGCCGAGGAGGAAGTAGTTGTTTTCAACACCGGGGCGGCGCAGAAGTATCCCGAAGTCATCTCGCTGAATTTGCCGCGCGTCGATAAGGAACATCCCGTCGATTATGAGGCGCTGGTTTCGTGAGTGTTGGGTCGGTCATTGGTGTCCACTCCACCACACACGCCAGGCCAATAGTGCCAGCAACAGATACGTCGTCAGCGTCGCCAGCCATGATTTCGAGACCAATTTCAAAGCGCTGCCGGCGTAGTTGTTCAAGTGCAGCCGGACGCCCATAAAATCGACGCTGTAAATTTCATCGAGGACTAGATGGGACAAAAAGCCGAGCATGACGCCGCCGCTGAAGAAGAGGCGTCGGCGCATGTCCTCGCTAGGATAGAGCAGGTACGTCGCCAAGCCGGCGATGACCAGTGCAGGAAGGCTGTGAAACATGCCGCGATGGACCGTTAAACTTTTGAAAATATACGACAAAACATAGCGGATAAAGAGATAAAGGACGGCGAGGACGGCCACGGTTTGTTCGGTGGATTGTTGGCACAGGGCCTTGACGTGGTCAAAGAGCAGGATAGGGACGACGGCGGCGGCGATGCCGAACAGCTCGCGCACCGGCACACCGCTGTCGCTGTCGAGATCGGGCAGGAGCCCTCCCAGGGTCGTCAGCCCCGCCGCAATCAGAGCGGTCCTCCAATCCCAATTCCCTTCGAGCAAAGCGAGACTGCCGTAGCCGGCGCCGAGTAAGCCAGCGAAAGTCAGATGTCCGCGGTAACTAGCCATCAGGCACTCCTTACCCTCACGGGCGAGCCACCGGCCGCCGGGATAAACCCGGCGGCTCGCAGGCAGGCGGCGGCATCAACTTGGCGAGCCGCTGGGTTTATCCCGGCGGCCTACACTGCGGTGAGCCGCCGGGTTTATCCCGGCGGCCGGGCGACTAGATCAAACCGAGATCGAAGGTCTCGTTGAGCCAGCGCCATAGCCAATGGACGCAGGTTTCCGGCTGGCAATAGATCTTCACCTGCGCTGCTGTACCCGGCATGATCGATTCATCCGGGTTGACGATCTCAACATACACCAGAAATTGCTGCGTGGAGGGGACCAGTTGTTTGTCATTGCCTACAGTCGCCTTGACGGCCACGGGGCCGCCCTGGCGGTTGGATAGCATCGGCGGCACCGTCTTGGCCTCGGATTCGGGTAGCTGACGAATCTTGCCCTTCCACGTCTGGCTGTCGCGGCCCTTGATGCGGATGGTGATATCAAGGTCGGCCAACGGACGGCCGCCCTGCGGCTCCCCGCGTTCCGAACCAGGCCGGATCAGCAAATGGCCGTCCTGCGGGCTGTCTGGCTCGGAAACGATCACGAAACCGAGGCCCATGCGTTCCAAAAGGGCGTCGAGCACCATGCCCAGGCGCTGGTCCTTGGCCTGATAGGAAACCGTCAGGTCTTCACTGGCGCCGGCGGCTTTATCTAACGTCCACTTCAGCTCCTTGACTTGCTTTTTCAGGTCGGCCAAAACATCGGCCAGGCGCGTCTGGTTGTAGGAGACCGTGACGCGGCGCCGCATCAACCGACGCGCCTGGACGGCAGCGGGCGACAGTTGTTCGAGATCTTGCCGCAGCCGATTGAAGTCCGGTGTAATCAGAGGCATACAGACGCGGACCCGGCCGGGATTGTTGATGGTGCAGAAGGGATTGACAGGATCGGCTGGGAACAAGCGACTGATGTCCTCGATGGAAGGGGCCACGCCGACCGTACCCGAACACGGCGCACGCAGCACCAACTCTTTTTCGCGGAACAACTCCAGGGCCTGAACTACCGCTTCTGCATCGCCGTATTTCCGGTTCAACTCGGCAATCTTTGCAATGATTTTGTTTTTTTCCTCGGTGTCATTGGTCTGCCGCAGCTTGTCTTGCAGGGCGGTTAGGTGCCAGCTAGCGTCATCCCGTTCGATCTGTGCCTTGAGCAGCTTGGCGTCCAATTCAGGGTCGCGGAACTCGGCGAGGACTTCCTCTTTCTCGACATGATCGCCGGGACGCACGTTCAGCTTGGTCAAGATGCCATCGCGGCGGACGTACACTTTGCCGGTGGCCGAGGGGTCCGGGGCTGCCATCACCAGGGCCGGGCCGCGAATACGGCTGACGGGCACTGGCACCAGGCAGGCGAACAGCACCAGGCCGGTCACGACCGTGGTGCTGGCCAACACGCGCCATTTCTTCATGTCCGGGATTCTCCCACGCTTGTAAATCGCTTTGCCCAGGCGGTACAGCGGCCAACCGGCCATCGACGCCGCCGCCCCCAGGGCCAACATTTGACTGATGATTTCCAGTTTGTAAGGCCGAAGGAACGAATACAGAAACCACAGAATGGCAAAGGTGACTACCCAGCGATAGATATAGCTGCCGAGGGCATAAGACACAAACAGGACGCGCCGCCACAACGCCATATACGGCTCCGGCACCACCTCGATACCCAGGCAATAGTGCAGCACCAGGTTCTTGAGGAACCGATTAGAACGCTCGCGCAGGTTGGGAATTTCCAGCCAGTCGGCCAAGACGTAATAGCCGTCGTAACGCATCAGCGGATTAGCGTTGAAAACGACTGTACTAATGCTGCACACCACCATCAGGCTCAAAGCCAAATTATTAATGAACGGATAGGCGGCGCTATTCCACCATACAAAGGTAGCGAGGGCGGCGATGACCAACTCGACGTAGATGCCAGCGGCGCTAATGATGATGCGGTGCCATTTGTTCGGCAGCGTCCAGGCGTCCGAGACGTTGCAATACAAGGCCGGCGACAGGCATAGCAACAACGCTCCCATTTCATGGACTTCGCCGCCGAACTTCTTGCAACTGAGGCCGTGACCGAACTCATGAATGACTTTGACCGCGCCCAGCGCCGCCCACATGTAGGCGATGGTCTGGAAACGGAAGAACATATGTTGTTCGGGCAGTTTGGCACGGAACGTCTCGAAGTGGGTCGCCACCAAGCCCGCCGCCGCCAACATCAAGCCGACACTAAGGGCAAAGAACCAGAAGCTGAAGATCCAACCCAGCCAGCGGAGCATGCGCTTCAAGAGCCAATCCGGATCGAAAACGGGAATTTTAATGTAGAGGATGTTGGTCAGCGTTTGCATCCATTCATTGCGCCGCCGTTTCTTGCGCTGTTCGTAGAGCTGCTTGCCAGCGCGCGGCGATTCATTCTGGGCCAGGCCGGCGTTGATGAGTTGCTGGCCGAATGCTTCGACATCCTCCAGTTTGAGCCGATCCGGGCGATAGCGGGCCTCGTATTCTTTCTGGGCCTCTTCGAGAGTGTGTTTGCCGTCGAGAAATTGCAGAAGGAAATACTCGTTGTCTTTGAGGCGGTAGTAGCGCAGGCTGACGGGATCTTTGACGACGTGATAGGTACGGCCTTCGTACTTCTGCGCTTCGATGACGAGATCACGGCGCAGGCGCAGGCGTAATTGCTTGCGTCGTTCCAGTTCGGAAGCAGGAGTGGTGGTATCCATAATTCCGTTGTCTGCTGGTCTGGGGCCCCGTTGGCTGCCGTCCGCTGCACCCTGGCAACGGGCCGCGGACAACCTGGCCCGTTATTTTCGCGGCGGCAGCACGACCATGGTAGCGCGCATTCCGGGGATGAGCCATTCAGGGGCCTGTAACTCGGCCCAGACGCGGACATCACGATTTTGCGTATCGATGTATTTCTCCACCAGCGTCAGCCGCGCTTCCAGTCGGCTGTCGATCTCTTCCTTGCTCGGCATTGTCCAGACCAACACCTTGTGGTCCTCCGTCCCAGTGACAGCGAAGGAGCCGTCCTCCGGAGCGAAAGCGCCGCAGGTGGCCGTGCCCTTCCAGATGAACTGGCGCAGTTCGGCGCCGCGCGTTTGCGGCGCCACCGGCGTGCGCCACAGTTGCAACTTTTCGGGCGCCGAGCCGGAGCGATTGGTCAAAATGGTTTTGCCGTCCGGGGAAAAGAGGGCCATGGTCGAGAAGTTCATCTGCCCGGAGGGATTCTGCAAAGTCCCGACCATTTCCTTGTTTTCCAGCGTCAAGATGCGTATCTCCTTACCTTGATCAAACAGTACATTCTTGCCGTCGGGACTGACGCCGAGGGTCAAGACCTGACCGCTGCGGCCGTCGAAGCGGGGGGCAACAGGATGCATTCGATTTATATCTTCGACGTCCCAGACAATCAGGCGGCCGTCTTTGCCGGCGGACACCAGGCGCTTGGCCGAAGCGAATCGAACGGAAGTAACAGGGCCCGCATGACCTTGTCTGCTGCACACCAGTTCGCCGGTCTGGGTCTTCCACAAGCGGATAAGACGGTCGTCGCCGCAGGTGGCAATCAGTTCGCCGTCGGGGCTGAAATGCACGCCGAGGACGGGACCACGATGGCGTTCCCCTAGTTCGCGCAGCTTTTGTTGCTCCGGCTTATCTAAATCGATCAGGCGAATCGTACCATCGGCGCAACCGAAACAGGCCAGATTGTATTTGCTGGTTGGCGGCGTGCAGGCCACGGCGCGGACAGACGAGTGCAGCGGCCACACCGTCCACAACATGTCGCCGGTGACCGAGTCCCAGCCGCGCAATGTTTCATCGTCGCTGCCGGAAACGATGACAGGACGGTTGCCCTTGCTGACAGCCACGCAGTTGACCGGGCCGAGATGGCCGCTGAGCACCAGCCGCGGCGCCTCCGGCCGGCTGGCCTCGATGATGGCCGTCATCCCTTCGCTGAGTTTGAGCGCTTCTTCGATCGCCAGACGGCCTTCCGCACGCAACCGCGCGGGATTCTCAATCCGTAAGATCGGTTCATAGAGCTTGACGGCATCGCCTTGGTGGTTCCTGTAAATGTCTTTGACCACGCCGTCGATGGCGGCCCGAACTTCATGCATTTTCAGGTCCGTCACAGAAGCATTGAGCTTCCGTTGGGCTTCGACGATCTCTCTGCGCTTGACTCTTTCTTCCGCGTAGGATTTTGCCCATTGAATGCGCGTTTCTTGTAAGGTGTCCGTGGGAATGGCGCCTCCCTGCTGACGATTGATCCCCTGATAGTTGTCCAGACGGCGTTTATATTCATCTCGCATGGTTGCCGCCGCCCAGCGCGATTCTTCGACGCCTTCCAGCTTGGCGATATTCACCGACACTTCATCGGAGGACTTGGCCGGATTGATTTGCGCCAGCAATTGACCGCGCCTGACTCGGTCGCCGACTTGTAGTTTTCGCACCTGCCGCCTTTCCTGGAAGAGGAAGACTTTATTCGGCTCCAGGGAGTCTTTGTCGCGGTAGCGGCGATACCAATTCTTCGGGTCATTAGGGACCTGGAAGCATTCTTCTCCCTCAACAGGTTTTTCTCCTACAAGAATAGCCAAAAAGCCTAATTTAGCTTCGGGCAGCTGTTTATCCGGCGGCACGACTTCTCCTATCTGCACATCGGTGCCGATGAAGAGGATGATCCCTTCTTTCTCGCTGGCCACTTCCTGTTTCTCAACAATGACGAGCGGACAATCGGGGATGAGAACAGGTTCAGTCAAGACCTGGGAACCTTCTCTGCGATGGACATAGACTTCGGGCTGCGTGTGTATTCCTGCCGAGGCAGATGTTTGGGGCGGCGGTGCTTTTTCGTGGGGCACGGCCGCTGGTTTTTTCTTTTCCTTTGCATCTGGAGGGGATGCAGGCGGAGTTGCAGACACAGAATTTAGGTGCGGAACCAGCATCCATACGGCCGCGACGGCGCTAGCCGACAGCAGGATCGTTACGAATATCCAACGCAACATAGTTTGAGCCTCCAGGAGCAGCCGCAATTTCCCTCTAGAAGCGGTTTCAAGGTCGCTGAGGAGTGAGAAAACGTCCATCCCTCTTATCGGGGGCCTGACGTCCTCCCCGCTCAGTTAAGCACCGCTTCCGTCAAAAGAAGAACACGACTTTTTCGTAGATGAACTCCCATACGCCGTAGAACAGGGAGTAACCCATACAGTGCTTGCCGCAGCGGACGTGGGCGCGAACCTCGGTGCCGCTGGTTAACGCTTCCCGCGACAGACGATAGGCTGGATCGATGCTCGGATCATCAATGGTGACGTAAGCGATGACTTCCGGCTCGGATTCGTCTTTTTCATCGCGATTGGGAATGGCCTCGCTGGCGATACGTTCGCGCTTCAAAAGGCCACGATACTTCCGGGTCGGATCGCTGCGGAGAATGAAGTTGACATCGAGGACGTCGCGGCCGGTGTATTCATAAGCCTTGAGCACCTGGCTGATATGTTTTTGCGGAATGCGCAGCTCGATCTCCCAGGGGCCGTCTTTAGCGCCCAGCTTCAAGATCGGATCCGAAGGTTTAGCGGTCCTGCCGCGCCATTCATCATTGAAATTGCCGGTCAGCACCGTCCATTCCAGGCGACCGACGCGCAGCTTTTCCTCCGGAGTGAATTCCGGTGCCAGCAAGTAGTATTCGCCGGGCTTGCTGGGATTGGCATTATTGTCTTCGATGAATTTCTCCAGCTCCCTCTTTTTCCGTTGTTCGAGCTGTCTTTTGAAGCCATCGTCGGCGTCTCGGCCCTGGTCTTTATTGGCTGAGCCGCTTCGGCGGATGAAATCGATGGCCTGCGCCTCTTTGTGGGTTCCTTCAATGGCCGCTTCCAACTCCAGATATTTCTCGAACAGTTCTGGAGAATTCAGGACGGCCAATTGGCTCTTCTCGGGAACAACGCTTCCGGGATCGACCTTAAACTCCAGGACCTGTCCAGCTGCTGGAGGGTAAACAACGCGCCGCGCCCACGGCACCAGTTTGCCAGTGGAGTCCATTTCCAGTTCGTAGGGCACCAGCAAGAGGACGGCGACGAGGAAACTCACCAGGCCGACAGCGACGGCGGAGATAGCTTTGGCCTTGCCGCCGATACCGTCTTGCACTTTGGCCAACGGTTGCCAAACCCAGCGTCCGGGAATGCGGCGATGCTCGACGGCGTTGTACAGTGCCGAGGTAGCATGGCGCGCGACCACGTCCAGGCGTGCGACCAGTTGCTGCGGTTCGGCCGGTGGCTCGAAGCATTCCATCACCAACGCCGAGCGCGACGGACGCTTCCCCGTTTCCCGTTCATCGCGCAGCGGCTGAACGACCAACAATTTGCTGTTGCTTTCGGCCAAGTAAGCGTCCAACGCGGTCAGCACTCTGGGCGGCAAACTGTCATCGCGCGTGCCGTTGAAAACCAACTTCTCGCCCCATTGGATGACCTGTTCGCTCAGTTTCTGCATGAGGCGGATCAGATTGGAGCGGCGTTCGACCACATCGGCGCCGCTGACCGCTTCGACGCGGGCCTTGGAGCCATATTGGCGAACGACCACACTGAGGCGGTCGCATTCGATGAGGCGTCGGCCCTCGTTGGCCACCTGATAAGCGACTTCGGTGGGGTGCAGACTGCTGTGGACTTGGCGGGCAAATGCCTCCAGCTGCGTCCATACCTGTTGTTGGCCTGTGAGATGCCCCATGACCTGATTGCGCTGATAGCGCGAGGACAACTCGGCCATGTAGGTCATGAATTGCAGGTAGCCGGTAATTGCCTGAGAGGGGCGATTGGCGTTTTGCCACACCTCGATGAGGCCGGCGCACTGCTGATTGACGATGATGGGCGCGATGAGCAGCAGATAATTGGTGAGGTTGCCGGCCGGCGGTTTGCCGTCATCGCGGGCCCCGACGCTGCTCCGCGGGGGCACGTGAAACGGTCGCGGCTGCGTCACGGCTTGCCGCAACAATTCCTCGTGACTGGCCCGCACCTCTTCGCTCTGATCCAGACCAATTTCTTTCAGATTGATCTGGTACTGCAACTGCAAGTTGCCTTGAGGAGTGCGCGCCCAGACACCCCCAGCCGGGGCGGCCAGCGTCTCCAATAGACGCTTTAGCATCTCGCCATAGAAAGTGCCCGCTGGGACGTTGGATTCGCTGAGACGGGCGATCTCCTCAAGTCGCGTCGCAATTCGTCGGCGTTCCTGTTCCAGATCGGGCCCGCCGATCTGTGTATTAGGAGCGGCATTCACGACCCTACCTCACTTCCGAAAACGGGTGTGCATTCAGGGAGCTTGATCCAAAGATCGAATGGAATGCTACTTCACCATAGACGTTTCCTATGCGGCTTGCAAGCTACTATTTTGTGCAAATTCCCTTTTTTTCAAAAATCCTCTCGCCGCTGACGCGGCCGATTCGCTGCGGCAGTAATCCGTCATGCCGCCGCCTTGGCTCGACGGCGTTGCCAAAACTGATCCCCCTCCCAGGATACGATGGCCTGCATCAGTTCGCAAGGATCGGCGCTGGCTTGGGGCAACGGCCAGGCAAAGCGTTCTGCGGCGGCCAATTGCCCTGCAGCCCCGCGTGCCTTCTCCAGACACCACAACCGCACGAATCGCGCCAGCGCGCGGCCTCGCCGACACAACCATCTTACCTCGGCCGCCGCTTCGTGTTCGCCCACCTGCTTCATCAGATCCTCGGCTTGCTCGACCAGCCATTCCACCAGAATGCGCGCCTCCGCATCCCCCAGACCCTGCGTTAGCCGCTCGTCGCTGAGGATGTGGTGGAGCAACGGATTGGCCACCATAGGAATTGTCCCCCTTGCCGCAGCCGCGTGCGCGCGGCCCCCCTGCGGCCCATCCCCTGTTCTCATCCCACGAGAAGGAGCGTCCTATAGCGAGCCTCCCATTCTATGGCAACAGCAAATTCCGCTTCGCTCATTGGCCCTTAGACCCGTCTACTGAATAATACGCTTTCTCTGTCCTTGTGTGACAGAAAAAATCCCTGACCCCTCGAATGGACTTCTCTAGAGCGCCGCTAGACTCCGCACGGGTAATGGCGGCGCGTTTGGCTCCTCTCCCCCAAGAGGGAGAACGGTGGGTGCCAGATTCAATCGGAGCCAGCGGGGTCTATTTCTGCTTGGCGGCCTTGTCGTCGAGGTATAGCGCCAGGGCATCGGCCAAGGCGGTCAGACTGCCCGGTTCCTCTTTGAGCGGCCCAACCAGTGCCTGGAACGTCTTCTCAGCCAGCTGAGCGTAGCGTTCCTGGCCGGTCTTTTGCCATAAGCGAACAAGGTTTCGCGCCGCCATGCTATTGCTGGAGGGTTGGGCGCCGTCGTATTGCTCTTTGCCTCGCGCGAACAGGGCTTCGTGATCGTGGGAAGTGTAGAAAAAGCCACCGCGCTTTTCATCGCCGAAGAGTTGGACCATGAGATCCGTCAAGCGCTTCGCTTCATCGAGCCAACGTTTCTCCTTGGTCGCATCGTGCAGGCACAGCAAGCCATGTACGAAGAAAGCGTAATCGTCGAGATACGCATTCAGACGCGCTTCGGCTTTCTGCCCCGGGGCAGCGCCGTAGGTTCGCAGCAAACGCCCTTTGTCGGTGCGCATTGTTTTCAGCACGAAGTCGGCGGCGCGAACGGCACGGTCGATCGATTGCTTGTCGTTTAACACCCGCCCCGCGACGGCCAAACCGGCGATCATCTGGCCATTCCACGCGGTCAGAATTTTGGTATCGAGGAACGGCCGCGGCCGCTTGGCGCGCGCCTCAAAGAGCGTATGGCGCAGCGGTGCCAGCCGGGCGTCCAGTTGTTCCTCAGTCCACTTGAGGGCCTGGGCCTGCTCGGCCAACGGACGCGGCAACGTCAAGATGTGATAGCGTGATTCGAAATTCGGCTCGCCTTCCAGACCGTAGACGCGCTGGAACAACGCGGTCCGGCTTTTGTCTGCATCGGTCAGCGCGGCATCGATTTCTTTTTTGGTCCACACATAGAAGCGCCCTTCCTCGCCCTGAGCGTCGGCGTCGAGAGCGGAATAGAAACCACCCTCCGGCGCCGTCATTTCACGTGCAATGAAGGCGAGGGTCTGCTCCAGGACGCGGCGATATTGGGGGTTTTCCCTCGTCTGGTAGGCTTCGGCATAGATCTCGCAGAGTTGGGCGTTATCGTAGAGCATCTTCTCGAAGTGCGGCACCGTCCAGGTGCGTTCGGTGCTGTAGCGATGGAAGCCGCCGCCGAGCTGATCGTAAATGCCGCCGCGCGCCATGTGATCGAGGGTCCGGGCGACCATGTCGTCCAGTTCTTTTGCTTTGTGCCGTTGCGCTTCATGCTGGAGCAGGGCCAGACGCGGCGGCGTAGGGAACTTGGGACCACGAAACTCCCGAGCGGGCGAGCCGAAACCACCATATTCGGGATCGAAGGAAGCTTTGACAGCGTCCACGGCGGCTTGGACAAGATTGCGGTCCAGCGGCGCCAGGGCCGTACCGAGGGCCAGGCCGGCCAATGCTCTTCGGGTGCGTTCCGCGTTCTTGTCGGCCAATTCCTCGATTTGCTTTCGCTGTTTTGTCCAGGCCTCGTGCGCGATTTGGAGGACACTTTTGAAACCGCGCACTTTGCCGCCTTCGCTGGGTTTGTCTTCCGGGGGCCAGTAGGTGCCGCCGAAAATCGGCTTGCCGTCCGGCGTGAGAAACATGGATAGCGGCCAACCCCCACTCTGCCCCGGGGGAATGACTTGCAAGGCCGTCATGTATACGTTGTCGATGTCCGGCCGTTCCTCCCGATCGACCTTAATGCAGACGAAATCGCGATTGAGGATTTTGGCAATCTCTTCATTCTCAAAAGACTCGCGCTCCATGACGTGGCACCAGTGGCAAGAGCTGTAGCCGATCGACAGAAAGACGAGTTTGCCTTCCTTCTTCGCTTGGGCGAAGGCCTCTTCGCCCCACGGATACCACGCGACGGGATTGTGGGCGTGCTGGAGCAGATAAGGACTGCTTTCGCGGGCAAGGCGATTGGTGTGCTTGTGTTCGCCTTTGCCCGCGTTCGCGGTGGGCGTGTCTTTCCAGTCAAAATGCGGGTCCGCCGGCACCATACGGGCCAGCAAAAGAAGCAGCATCGCCAGCGTCAGCCCGCGCCGCAGCCAGCGCCACATCGTTCGTAACATGAGGTGAGTCCCAGATCGTGTGTTTGGCAGCGAGCCGTAGACGAGCGCGAGCGCTCACCTACGGCTCGCCGCCAAACGAAGCAATTTCACGGTACTTCCTTTTTAATCGTGACGGGCTGCAGACAGGTTTTGTCGTTGCACGCTTGCAGTGTGATGCTTATTTCCAGGGGAGTGTTATCGCCCCGGGCCCGTTTCACCTGCGCCTTAATAGCGACCCTGCCTTCGTAGATTTTGAATTTCTCGCCGCTTTCTTGCTGAAGTTTGCCGTTTGGATACTCGACCTTGACGTTCTCCAGCTTGCTCTTGGAAGCAACGCGGACGACCGTCTGCGCGTTGGTCAAATCCTCATTCTCGACGGGATTGGCATAGACATGCCAGCCTTTCTCGATGTCGAGGGTAATGGTAATGGTCTGGCTGCCGTTCGCGTCCGGCTTGTCGGCCTGGATATCCACCTTGACGACGCTATCCGATTTTTTGGCCTGGGCCAGCGCGGGTGCGGCATCGCAGAGCAGAAGCGCCAGCGCAACAGTAAGACAACGTGTACATGTCCGACTCATTTGGGTTCCTCCATAGCCGAGGCAAACCGCACTCCGAGGCGCGGCCCTGTTTTTTCCTCGCGGCAGACATTGTATACCGCCAAGACAAGACGAACCATGCGAAGTTTTTCCGCGCGGCTCAGTGGGCAATTTCAGCGAGCGCTTCGGCCAGCCGATCGATGTCGTCGTTGGTATTGAAAGGTCCGGGGCTGACGCGAACCGTGCCTTCCGGGGCCGTATTCAGTGCCCGGTGAATATACGGAGCACAGTGCAATCCGGGGCGAATGGCGATGTCGAATGCTTGATCGAGGATGCCGCCCAACTCCGCCGCCGGCAGCGCGGCACTGCGGAAACTGAGTGTGCCGACGCGCCGGGCGTGATCGCGATGGCCGAACACCTCGTAACCTTTCATTTCGTCCAATCTTCTCCAAAAGCGCTCGACTAACTCCACTTCGTGCTTGTGGATCTTCTCCATCCCTTGCTGTTGCACATAACGAATGCCTTCGATAAGACCGGCGATGCCGAGAACGTTGGGCGTGCCGCCTTCGAGGAAATAGGGCATTTGCCGCGGCTGCGTTTCGCTGGCGGAATCGCCGCCGGTGCCGCCTTCACGCCAAGCCGTCACGTTGGTCCGGGGACCGACATAAAGGAAGCCAGTGCCGGTCGGTCCGAACAAGGATTTATGCCCTGGCGCGGCCAGCAGGTCGATGTGCATGGCGTGGATGTCGATGGGGACGACGCCGGCCGTTTGCGCCGCATCGACGAGAAAAAGCAGATCGTGTTCACGGGCGATGCGGCCCACCTCGGCGATTGGCTGTACGGTGCCAAGTACATTGCTGGCATGGGTCAAGGCGACGAGGCGCGTCTTGGAGGTGATGGCCTTGCGAATGGCATCGGGGTCGATGGTGCCGCCGCCGTCGGCGGCGATGCGTGTCAGCGTGATGCGTCCGGCCAACTCCAAAGCCCGCAGCGGCCGGCTGACGCTGTTGTGTTCCAAATTGGTCGTGATGACATGATCGCCCTGGGCCAAGACGCCCTTGAAGGCCATGTTCAGGGCGTCGGTGCAGTTAAGCGTGAAAACGAAGCGCTCCGGTTCTTTGCCGTGGAAGAATTGATTGAGCAGATGGCGTCCTTCGTCGAGGACGTGTTCGGCAGCCAACGCCATTTTATGTCCGGCACGTCCGGGATTGGCCAAATTTTGCCGGGCGAAGCGGTCGAGGGCTTGGTAAACCACTTCGGGCTTGGGAAAACTGGTGGCGGCGTTGTCGAGATAAATGGTCATGAATGCAATCCTGTCTATTTATGAATTAGATGGTAGCAGATCACTCACAGAGACCTGTCCAACTTCGGTCCCTTCAATTACTAGAGGCACTTTCGCATCCATGCCATAATCGCTGCGGCGACGATAGGCCGGCGCTTTGCCGCCCCTTGGCTCGGTGTACACTTCGACCTGCCGGTCGATCAAGTTAACGATCCAGTACACGGGAATGCGGGCGCGGGCATACGTTCGGCCCTTTTCCTGGCGATCGCCTTTTAGAGAGGCGTCGGCAACCTCAATTAACAAAGCAATGTCGCGTGGACCGGGATGCCGCGTCTCATAGCGTTGGAGCGGACCGCGTACAACCACCAGGTCCGGTTCCGGTTCACTGTTGCTAAGCTTAATCGGCTTCTGCTCGCGGAGGCGCCAGCCTTCAGGGAGCAATAAATGGAGGGCATGCCGCGTGTAATCGACAGCTACGGCATGAGGAGGATGTTGAGTCATTTTCTGGACCACAAGGCCTTCAATTAATTCCACGCGATCCTCACTCGTCAATATGCCTTCTTCAATCATTTTCTCGTATTGGTCCACACGGAAGCGATGGAGAGGATAAAAGGAGTCCCCAGGCAACTTATCCTGCACATGCGCCGGTGCCGGACAAGCGGATTGTGGCATCGATTTCACGACGGCAGACATAGGCTGAACCTCTTCATGGTTTAATGCCGTTAGTGCCCAATATATTTCGCATACAGCGTCCGCGCCTTGTCCACGTCGGCGGTGCCTTTGATGATGGCGCGGCCGTCAGGGAACACGGTGAATTCGTAGTCCTCAACCTTGAATTTCAGCAGGAAACGGTTGTAGCTTACTTCACCCATTTTTCCCAGGTGCGATGCCATCTCCTCGAAGTTGAGCTTGGCCGGCGTGCGGTGCGATACCTGTACGGCGTTGCGGCCGCACAGACTGGTCGTCTGCGAACCGTGGGCGCCGTCCAGCCACTCGAAGCGACGATGCTTGCAACAGGGACAATCGACCTTGCCCAGAAGCGGGGCAATCTTGATGCGGCGCTGTACGTTGTCCCAGATGTCGAAATACAGCAATTCGCGGTTGATCTTGTCGCGGCGGCCAGTCAAGATCTTGAGCGCCTCGGTCGCTTGCAAGCTGGCGATGATGTTGACCATGGGGCCGAGGACGCCGGCCGTCTCGCAGGTGCCCGCCTCACCCGGCGCCGGGGCCGCCTCGAAGACGCAGCGCAAGCACGGCGTCTCGCCGGGCAGGATGGTCATGGTTTGGCCGTGGCTGCCGATACAGCCGCCGTAGACCCACGGCTTGCCCAGCTTGACGGCGACATCATTGATGAGATAACGGACCTCAAAATTGTCTGTGCCGTCGAGAATGAGATCGGCATCCTCGGTCAATTCGAGAATGTTGCTGCGGTCGATGTCGGCGACGACCGGCTCGACATGGACGCTGGAGTTGATGGCGGCCAGCTTGCGAGCGGCGGCCTCGGCCTTGGGCAGATTGGCGGCGACATCATGTTCATCGAACAGCACCTGCCGTTGCAGGTTGCTCGTCTCAATGAAATCGCGGTCGATCAGACGGAGAAAACCGACGCCGGCGCGGACAAGGGCATTGGCCAGTACTGTGCCCAGGGCGCCGCAACCGCACAACGTCACGCGCGAAGCGAGCAGCCGGCGCTGCCCGTCCTCGCCGACGCCGGGGAAACGAATCTGCCGGCTATAACGTTCCAGGGATGCCTCAGTGGTCATGCTTGGCCTTTCTCGATGCCGTATTCCTTGAGGAAATTTTGTACCAGGCGAACCAGCGGTTTGGGCCATTTCTCCTGCTTGGCGAAGGCGGTCAGACAAACCATGTCTTCGCGCACCTGGCGCAAGAGTGGCCCATCGAGTCGCTGCAAATAGCTGGTCAGGTATTGCAACGCCTCCTCGGCGGCGTCGGGATGAACCACGTCGTCATCGGAGCCGGCCAGAAACACCGTGGCGTGCAGGACCGCCAAGAGGAGCGGGTTGACGCCCAGCTCCGCCGGAATCAGGGGAAAAACCGCGGCGCCTTCGGGCACTTCAGATGCGCCGGCGTCGCTCATATCAACCTCCAGCCACTGCGGGAATGATCGCCAGTTCGTCGCCGTCCTTGACTGGAGTAGCGAGATTATCGAGATAGCGAATGTCCTCATTGTTGAGATAAATATTGACGAAGCGGCGCACCTGCCCGTTCTCGAAGATGCGCTGCGTCAGGGCGGGGTACTTGTCGCCGAGCGCGGCGAGGGCGGATTGCACGTTGGTCCCGGCGACTTGCACGGCCGCTTGCCCGTCGGCGTGTTGGCGCAGGGGCGTCGGAATATGAATGGTGACCGGCATACACAAACCTCCACAGAAAGAAATCCTCGGTTCAATTATACCAGCACCGCACTCGACTCCTCGGCGAGTAAGCCGCTGAATTCCTCCAGCGACGGCGCGATCACGGCCGGCTCTTCCAGACAATCGGCCACGGCGTCCTGCGTTTTCAGACCGTTGCCGGTGATGCACAGGACGATTTCCTCATGGCGCGGCAGGCGGCCTTGTTCGATCAGCTTGCGGGCCACAGCGACGGTGACGCCGCCAGCCGTCTCGGTGAAGATGCCTTCGGTACGGCCCAACAGCGCCATCGCTTCGGCGATTTCGCCGTCGCTGACGTCCTCGGCCCAGCCTCCGGATTCGCGGATGACCTTGGCCGCGAAATAGCCGTCTGCCGGATCGCCGATGGCCAACGACTTGGCGATGGTGTTCGGTTTGCGCACCGGACGATGGGCGTCCCAACCATTTTTGATCGCGGCACTGATCGGATTGCACCCGGTCGCCTGAGCGCCGTAAAATTTGCACGCCGGTTTGTCCGCTATCAGGCCGGTGCGGTGCAGTTCGTCAAACGCCTTGTGAATTTTGCCGATCAGGCTGCCGCCGGCCATCGGGCACACAACATGTTGCGGCGTCCGCCAGCCCAGCTGTTCGGCCATCTCGAAACCGAACGTCTTCGATCCCTCGGCGTAAAAGGGTCGCAGGTTGATGTTGACGAAGCCCCAACCGTATTTGAAGGCAATCTGCGTGCAGAGCCGATTGACTTCATCATAGGTGCCCTTGATGCCGATGACTTTGGCCCCGTAAACGCTGGTGCCCAAGATCTTGGAACGTTCCAGGTCGGCAGGCACGAGGATGTAGCTTGCCAGCCCGGCGGCGGCGGCGTTAGCGGCGACGCTGTTGGCCAGATTGCCCGTCGAGGCGCAGCCCACCGTCGTCAAACCTAGTTCGCGGGCCTTGCTCAGGGCCACGGCAACAACGCGGTCTTTGAACGACAGTGTGGGGAAATTGACCGCATCATTCTTGATCCACAGCTGCTCAACGCCCAACTCGCGGGCCAAGCGGTCGGCTTTAACCAACGGCGTCCCGCCGACCTGACGGCCGACCGTCGGCTCGCCGTCAAGGGGCAGAAATTCCTGATAGCGCCACATATTAAAGGGCCGTAACTCGATCTTGGCGCGATCGATGCTATCAGCGATGGCTTCATAATCGTAATCGACTTCGAGGGGGCCGAAGTCCTCGGTACAGAAATTAGTCGCCGAGATGGGATACGCCTGGCCGCACAAGCGGCATTTCAGACCGCGGACAAAAGAAGAAGACACAGACATTCCTCCCAGTGCCGGAGCAAGGTTTTTAGGTCCAAGGCGTGTATCATCCAGGGGATTTCTCCGCGACGGCGGAGACAAGAGCAAGAGGCGTGCGGGGCACACGATCTTATCTCTCCCGGCCTGTGCCGGGTAGGAAGTAGCACCAGCATCCTCTGGGGAGGACCGGTTGCTGTGGCGTCACAGGGCCTAGTCCCTCAGCCACTCTGGATAAGATACCCACCCAGTTGTCAGAGAAGGATCTTAGGACAATATTGGGTCAGAGGCAATGGCGAATTGGTGGTCTTGGGGAAAAATCCGGAGCGCCTGGCAGTTCAAGAAGAGATATTCTGAGCACGGGGAGCTCTGACATTTTGGCGAGCGGGGTTGCGTCCCCGAGGCGAGCGGGGGGTGTGAACCCCCCGGTTGTGCTACCGGGGGGTTGACACCCCCCGCTCGCCCTCTATTACCGGGGGGTTGACACCCCCCGCTCGCCCTCTATTACCGGG
>JAJPIY010000056.1 GCA_021324515.1 Planctomycetota bacterium | reverse complement strand
CGATTTCTACTACCAGCCGCAAATCGACCTGGCCCAGCGCTTGGCCGAAAGCGGTCCCGGCACGTCGCCCAAACGCGTCTTCTTCACCAACAGCGGGGCTGAGGCGCTGGAGGCGGCGTTGAAACTGGCTCGCTGGCACACCGGCCGCTCCCGCGTCCTTGCTTTCTTCGGCGCTTTCCACGGCCGCACCTACGGGGCCATGTCGCTGTCCGGCTCGAAGTTGGTACATCGTCGCGGCTTCGCACCGCTGGTGCCGGACATTCATCACGTCCCTTATCCGCGCGGCTGCCAGGGCTGCGACAGCGGCGGCGAATGTGAGTGCGTCCGGCAGATTGAAGAGACCGTGCTGCGCCGCATCGCCCCGCCAGATGAGGTGGCCGCCGTCTTCGTCGAACCCATCCAGGGTGAGGGCGGCTACTATGTACCACCGCCCGGCTTTCTGCCTGCCCTGCGTGCGCTGTGCGACAAGCACGGCTTCCTGCTCGTCGCTGACGAGGTGCAGACCGGCATGGGGCGAACCGGCAAGCTCTACGCCGTCGAACATTGGGATGTGGAGCCAGACATTATCTGTTTGGCCAAGGGCATCGCTAGCGGTATGCCGCTAGGAGCGATTGTGACGCGCGAGGAAGTCATGGATTGGCCGCCCGGCAGCCATGCCAGCACCTTCGGCGGCAACCCCGTCAGCTGTCGTGCCGCCTTGGCCACCCTTGACCTGCTCGAAAGCGGCTACATTGCCAACGCTGCGGAACGCGGCAAACAACTCAAACACGCCTTGCAGCGCCTCCAGCAGCGGCACCCCGAGATCCGCGAGGTGCGCGGCTTGGGCTTGATGGTAGCGATGGATTTGGCCAACGACGACGAGAGTGCTCCGGTAGGGGCGCGGCGTGACGAAGTGATCCAGGCGGCTTTTCGGCGCGGCCTGCTGTTGCTGGGTTGCGGCGAAAACGCCGTTCGGTTCTGCCCACCGTTGTGCATTAGTGCCGAGCAGGTCGAGACCGCCGTCCACATTTTAGATACGGTATTGAGCGAACGACGAACGTCGGCCTTGGCCGTGTGAGGCGCCGGCGCAAAAACCATATTGGTACGGCTAGTTGTGACCCTTTATTTCCCTCCCCCCCTTGGGGGAAAGAAGCTGCGTGCCCATTCTGCCAGGGCAACATATCTATCTTTCTCAAATTTCCCAAATTGCTATTGACGCACCTTTTTGCCTGATTTACTATTCATCTCAATCGCTACAATCTGTAGCGGAGCGACGGCTCGCAACAGCCGCCGCGATGGGGAAGGAGGGCCCAAGCTTGGACGCACTAGCGAGTTACCCGTGGCTCCCCTGTGTGATATGGGGGCACTTCTTTTCTTTTGTTTGTCCACGACCACTGTTGTTCTGGATAGCCTCAGACGGACAGCCTGAGGCGTGGAGGGGTTCTCCACGCGGGGCTGTTGGGTTGTTCCCATTTCTAGGGAGGTGACTTCGATGTACAGTGTAGTTTTAATGGCAGCGTTGACGACAAGTGTAGACCTGCCGGATCGGGGAGGCTGTCGCGGCGGCTGTTTCGGCTGCCACGGCGGTTGCTTCGGAGGACGGAGGCACGGTTGCTGCGGTTGCTGGGGTGGTTGCTACGGCTGCTGGGGTTGCTATGGCTGCTGGGGTGGTTGCTACGGCTGCTGCGGCTGCTACGGCGGTTGCTGGGGGCACGCTTGCTACGGCGGCTGCTACGGCCAGGTACCGCATATGATGCCGCACCATCACCCACTGCCCGAGAAGGCACCGCAGCCCAAAGAGAAGAAGTCGGAATTGAATGGGCCGGCGCCGGCGACCCTTGTGGTCGAATTGCCCGCCGACGCCAAGTTGCTCATCGACAACGAGGCGACTACTTCGACGGGCACGAGCCGCGTCTTCCAATCGCCGGCCTTGGAACCCGACAGGGAGTATCAATACACTCTCCGGGCCGAGGTCGTCCGCGATGGCAAGCCCATCAAAGCTGAACAGGTCGTCACGGTAAAAGCCGGCGAGACAACACCTGTGAAACTAACCTTGCCTATGCTCAGCGTCGCCCAACGCTAAGGGAAAGCGAATGAGCCGGGAGCGTAAGCCACGGATCTGTTCCGTCGCTTACGCCTCCGGCTCGTTCTTTTGCAGTCCCAACTTCTTTTACAGCCCCAATTCGCGTAGCTGCTTTGGGTCCACCGCAGCGGGTGCTCCGGTCATCAGGTCGCGGGCCTTCTGGTTCTTCGGGAAGGCGATGGCATCACGGATGTTTGTCGTACCCGACAAAATCATGGTCAGACGGTCCAACCCCAGAGCGATGCCGCCGTGCGGCGGAGCGCCGTATTTGAGTGCGTCAAGAAGAAAACCAAATCGCTGCCGCGCTTGCTCCGGCGACATGCCCAGCACGGCGAACATGCGCGACTGCACTTCCGGGTTGTGGATACGAATGCTGCCGCCGCCCGCTTCGTAGCCGTTGATGACCAGGTCATACGCCTTGGCCCTTACCTTCGCCGGGTTGCTTTCCAACAAGGACAGATCCTCATCGCGTGGTGCCGTGAACGGATGATGATTGGCCGCCCAGCGTTTCTCTTCTTCGTCCCAAATAAACGAGGGGAAATCGACGATCCAGGCGGCTTGGAAATTTCCCCAGCTGTAGTCACATAACCCCGCATACTCTGCGTAATGCGTCCGTAGGTGGCCGAGGGCTTGGCAAATCACTTCTTCCTTGTCGGCCACAATCACAAGCAAGTCGCCGTTCTCGGCCTCGACATGCTTGCGCAATTCCTGCTGTGTAGACGCAGGCAAGAACTTCTCAATCGGAGAAACGAACTTGTCCGTCTCGACCTTGATCCAGGCAGCACCTTTGGCCCCGAATTGTTGCACGAACGGCGTCAGGTCGTCGAGTTGTTTGCGGGTGAATTTCTGGGCCGCTCCTTTCATGTTTAGTGCGCGCACCTTCCCGCCGCCGGCGACGACCTCTTTGAACACGCGGAACTCCGTCGATCCAGCCCATTCACTGATATCGATGATCTCCATACCCACGATGCGCAGGTCGGGTTTATCGCTGCCGTATTTGCGCATGGCCTCGGCGTAGGACAAACGCGGCAACGGCAACGAGATCGTCTGGCCGATGCATTTGTGAAAGATCTCCGCGAGCAGTCCCTCGATAACGGCCAGCACATCGTCTATCTCGACAAAGGACATTTCCAGGTCGAGCTGAGTGAACTCTGGCTGCCGGTCGGCGCGCAAGTCTTCATCGCGCAGACAGCGGGCAATCTGAAAATACTTGTCGTAACCGCCAACCATCAGGAGTTGCTTGTACAGTTGCGGCGACTGCGGCAGGGCGTACCAGTGCGGCCGGCCCGTCTTCTCGTCGCGCCAGAGGCGGCTGGGCACCAGATAATCACGGGCGCCTTCCGGCGTGCTACGGCCCAACAGCGGCGTCTCGATCTCCCAAAATCCCTGAGTATCGAGATAATCCCGGATCACTTTATTGAGGCGATGGCGCAAGTTGAGCGTGCGGTGCAGCGTGGGCCGACGCAGATCGAGATAGCGATACTGCAAGCGCACGTCTTCGCCGGCCAATTCGGGATCGCCCAGCCCCGTCTCCAACGGCACGGACATGACTTCAAACGGCGGCGGCGGACAACGGTTGAGGACATGCAACTGATCGGCCACTAGCTCAACATCGCCGGTGGCCAGTTTGGGATTGTGCTTGCCCGGCAGCCGTTCCCGCACCTTGCCCCGCACCGACAGCACCCATTCGTTGCGAATGTCCCCGGCGGCGGCGAACAATTCGGCATGATCGGCCTCGAAGACCACCTGAGTAAGACCGTAACGGTCGCGCAGGTCCACGAAGATCTGATCGTTATAGGCCCGATAGCTGTTGACCCAGCCGTTGAGCACGACTGTCTGTCCGATGTGTGTTTGCCGCAATTCACCGCAGGTGTGTGTGCGCTGCCACTCCGCCACGTGTTTCACTCCTTGTTGCTCGATTTCGTTGCTCAAGATGCTGGAGGAGGGACTCGAACCCTCACGGGACTTTCGTCCCTTCGGATTTTAAGTCCGATGCGTCTGCCGTTTCCGCCACTCCAGCGGTGGCTTTCACTGTATTGACCGCCCAGGCTGCGAGCAAGTTCGCCTGCATCAATTGCGCAAACCGACCTGGCGCATCAGACGATCGGTCGCCTCGTAGGCTTCGCGCACCCACTCGACGATACGTTCGGGCTGCGGTGAATATTCCAGCTCGATACTGATCGCGCCGTCGATGGCCAGGTCCTTGATCTCGCGCAGATACGGAAGGAAATCGACGACGCCGCGGCCGGGCGGCAGGTCACCGTGAACTTTGCCGTCGCAGTCGCTCAAATGCACATGCGTCGCCAGGCCCTTCAGCCGCCGCAGTTCTTCCGCTGGGGTGCCGGTCAATTGCAAATGCGATATGTCAATGTTGGCACGCACGGCTGGATGAGCGACATCGTGCAGGAACCGCAGCATGGTCTCGACATTGTTGATGAGCGAGAGTTTAAACGGCTCCAACTCCAAGGCGATCTGCAAGCCGAGGTCGGCAGCGTATTTGCCCAGTTCGCGGACGTTGCGGACGCCGGTTTGCCATTGCTCAGCCGGGGCAATGATCTGGCGTTCCCAGATGTACTCACCCAGCACCAGCAGCAGATTTTGGGCCTCATATTCGTAAGCTAAGTCGAGATAGCGGCGGCAGCGCTCGAGGTGGAAGCGCTGGACGCTGGGATTGAAGTCAATGAGGCCGACGGCCACGCAGGCGATGCTGACGATGGGCAGGCCGACACGTTCGCATTCGCGGTGGATGAGACGGCGTTCACGGACATCGAGGTCGAGCGGATCGGCGAAGATGTCAATAGTGTCGAAGCCGATCTCTTTGGTCATGCGGATGCCGAAGGCGGTATCGCGTCCGGCTTGTGCCCAGGCAGAGTTGATAAGTCCGAGTTTCATAGTGCTACGACCCTTTTTAAGGGTTAGGGGATTTAGGGTACAAGGTATAGAGTATAAGATAAGCCAAAGCAAGTCCTTATCCTTGCTGGCGCGGCGGGCTGGCGGACAAGGCCCTTAGGCGAGCTGGCGGGCTGGCGGACAAGGCCCTTAGGTAAGGAGGAAGAACGGCATGGTGTCCGTAGGCGAGTTGTGGATCTACCTGGGCTTCTTTGTCACCTTGGTGGCCGCTGGCCTGGGCTTTCCAGCGCCCGAGGAACTGGTAATTAGCGGTGCCGGCGTTTTGGCAGGGCAATTGCCGCCGCCTCCGTATGAGTTGACTCCTCATGATGCCATCGCTCTGTTGGCCGTTGATCCCAATGCCGGATCGGTTGGCGGCCTGCCCTGGGCTGCTCTGGAGCGAGTGGCCCCGGCCTTGGAAGACCCTCCCCCCGTCAAGATCCACGTCCGCTGGTGGATCCTCCTGCCGGTATGTATTCTCGGCGTAGTCTGTAGCGATGTCTTGCTCTACAGCAGCGGCCGTTACCTCGGCGATCGGCTGTTGCGACATCGCTGGATGGCCCATCTGCTGCCTCCCCAGCGACGCCAGCGCACCGAAGAAAATTTCCACCGCTACGGCGTCTCCATCCTCGTATTCGGCCGCCTCGTCCCCGGCATCCGCGCCCCATTGTTTCTGACGGCTGGCTCCATGCGCCTGCCCCTGCCGCGCTTTCTGCTCGCCGACGGACTAGGAGCCGTCGTCGGTAATAGCTTCTTTTTCTTCCTCGGCTTCTGGCTAGGAGATTCCGTCAAGACGCTGATCGTGGGGGTGGAGGCGCGGCTCAAACCGATCCTCATCATCATCGCGGTCGGCCTTGTGGTCGCTTATCTCTTATGGCTGTTCTTACGCCATCCTGTCTCTACCGGCGATCCATCGGAGGTGCCGCTGATTGGTCCGCAAGTGGCCTCGCACATCGAACATGCCGAGTTGTCTCCGGAAGAGCATCCCGCTGCGTTCGGCGAACCCGCCGCCGAAAAGCGTCAGGACCGCGACAAGCAAAGCGAAAGGTTAAGATGAGCAAGCCGATCAGGGTGCATCTCTAAGTACTGGCGGACTTTTCCCTCCCCCCCTGTGGGGGAGGGTTAGGGTGGGGGGGGTAGAACTCCTTGTCTGCATTGTACTTATCCCCCCACCCCAGCCCTCCCCCACAAGGGGGGAGGGAGTTGTATTTGTTCCCTCCCCCACAAGGGGGGAGGGAGTTGTATTTGTTCCCTCCCCCACAAGGGGGGAGGG
>JAJPIY010000381.1 GCA_021324515.1 Planctomycetota bacterium | reverse complement strand
CCCCCACCAGGGGGGAGGGAGCCTTTTTCTCCCTCCCCCACCAGGGGGGAGGGAGCCTTTTTCTCCCTCCCCCACCAGGGGGGAGGGAGCCTTTTTCTCCCTCCCCCCTGGTGGGGGAGGGTTGGGGTGGGGGGGGGAATTGTGCCCAATTCAACTGTGCCCAGTATAATCGCTTTCTCAACAGGCCCTTGCCAGGGAGTTGCAACATGCAATCCGATTCGCTTGTCCGTGAGTTATTTGCGGAGATATGCCGAATCCCTCTGATCGACCCGCATTCGCACATTAATCCGCACCGCCCGGCGTCGCGCACGCTCGATGACATCTTGGGCTATCACTACTACACAGAATTGGCCCACTCGGCCGGCATGGATCAAAGGCCGCTCGCTGCGGACTTTGACCCGCGTCAGCGTATTCGCACCATCCTCGCTCACATGGAGCGCTTCGATAACACCGCGCAGTACGGCTGGTTTTTAGAGATTGCTCGTACTTTTCTCGGCTTTTCTGGCGAGCGCATCACTGCCGCAGACACCGACACTCTCTGGGACGCCGCCGAGCGTCTCATGGCGCAGCCTAACTGGGAAGACGAAGTGCTGCGCCGTTCCAACATCGAGAAAGTCTTCCTTACCAACGATTTCGACGATCCGCTCGAGGGGTTCGACACCACTCGCTATGTTCCCTGTCTGCGCACGGATGATCTCGTCTTTCATCTGGACAAGCCGGAAGTGCGGCAGCGTCTGGCGAAAACGACCGGCATCGAAGTGGGCGACGCGGCCAGTCTGCGCCGCGCCATCGGCAAGCTGTTCGAGCATTTCACGCGGCACGGCGCCAAGGCGTGTGCTATCTCCCTGCCGCCCGATTTCATGCCTCGTCCCGGCCCCGAGGCGTTCTGGATGCTCGCCGAATATTGCCGCGACTTTCAGCTGCCCTTCGATCTGATGATCGGCGTCCATCGCCGCGTCTATCGCCACGGCGTCTACCAGGGACAAGACCTCTTCGATCAGCGCACCTCGCTCTTGCAATATGCGGAGCTGTTCAACGCTTTTCCCGAAGTGACGTTCTGCGTCTCGGTGCTTTCCAGCGGCCAGAACCAGGAACTGGTCAGCTACAGTTGGATCTTCCCCAATGTCGTCACTCATGGCCACTGGTGGTACTCGAACATCCCGGCTTACATCGAAACCGACCTGCGGGCGCGTTTGCAAGCGGTCCCAAAGACAAAACAGATCGGTTATTATAGCGATATGTACAAGCTGGAATTTGGCCTGCCCAAGTTCAATATGTATCGCCGCGTGTTGGCCCGTGTGTTGGCCGACGATTTTGTGCATCCGGGCATCCTCAGCGAGACGGGAGCAGTGCAGTTAGCCCGCTGCCTACTCCGCGATAATGTGGAACGCATCTTCCGGATTTGAACCCTGTCGGTGCATCAGGGTTCGTCAAAGAAAAGGCCAAGAGGTTCGGTTATACTGGGCATGGGGGGATTGGACATTTTTCCCCCTTTCCCCCCCCCACCCCCACCCTCCCCCACCAGGGGGGAGGGAGAAAAAGGCTCCCTCCCCCCTGGTGGGGGAGGGTGGGGGTGGGGGGGGAATCGTGCCCAATTCAACTGTGCCCAGTATAACAGCGGCCGATGATATAGCGGTGGGGATCGACTTCCTCGCGCAGCAGCAGTAATTCCGTTGGGGTGGGCGGCTCCGTCGTGGTCAATGGTTCGCGGGCAGCCAGTTCGAAGCCGGTGGCAGCGCGGACTTGCTCCAGGGTGACGCCCGGGTGCAGGCTATGGATCTCCATGCGTTTGGTCGCATCGTTGTAACCCAGGACGGCCAAGTCGGTGATGACGCGATAGGGGCCGCTGCCCGGCGGCAAACCCGCCGCCTCGCGCGCTCCGGGTCCGGTCAGATAGCCCGGCGTCGTCAGGAAATCGAGCTTGTCGACGAAACGGCGGCGATCGTGCTGAGTAATGACGACCATGCGCCAACAAAACGAAGCGAGATCGTTGGCCCCGCCGCTGCCGGGTAGCCTCACCTTCGGCCGGACGTAATCGCTGCCGATGGAGGTGGAATTGAGATTGCCGTAGGGATCAATTTGAGCGCCGCCGAGGAAGGTGTAATCGATGAGGCCGCGCTGACAGGTTTCCATGATGTCAGCCATGCTCGTGGCCATGACGGCGCGATGAAACGAGCGCGAATCGCCGACGCTGATGGGCATAGTCGGCAATTGAGGAGCAATGCCGCCGGCCTCGAAGAGAATGACCAGGTGCGGAGCATGCGTCCGCTGCGCCAGCATGGCGGCGGCGCAGGGCGCGCCGGTGCCGATCGCCGCCGTCTTGCCGTCTTCCAAAAGCCGTGCGGCACAGCAGATCATCAGCTCCATAGCGTTGTAGGTGGCGGACATGACAACCCCTCACAAACCGCGATGCAACAGAAACTCCTGACGCCGCAATTCCTGCATCCGCGGCAAACCACCGCAGCGCTGCCAATATTCTGTGAAATCGGACACATCATAGATATGCTTACGGAGAAAAGCGCGGAACCCTTCGACATCTTTCTCGGCGCTCAACCACTGGCGGAGATGCTCCTCGTCGGAGAAATATTCATACGGCATGTTGCCGGGATAGCTGCCGTAGGGCACCTCGCAGACGGCATCGACGCAAAAGAACGGGATGACGGTGTGGTCCGGATCTTGGCGGATGTCGTCGTTGGGAATGAGGCGTTCGCAGGTGATGATGAGGCGCTTGGCGGCTCGGGCCAGGTCGAGGTCGGCGACGGTAGGGCCGCGGATGCGGCAGTTGCCGTAGCGATCGGCCTCGTGAACATGGATGGCGGCCACGTCGGGATAGAGGGCCGGCACCAGTGCTACCTTCTCGCCGGTGAATGGGCAAGCGACGACGCGGGCGGCGCTGTGGCGCAGTGTATCGGTGCCGAGCATCGCATGCACCGGCAGAAACGGCACCCCCATAGCGGCGGCCTTGAAGCGCAGCGCCAGGGTGTAATTGGTCCATTCCGTACAGGCGATTTCGCCAGATTCCATGACACGGCGAGCGTGGGGCGATAGCCCCCGCGCCTCTAGGCCCACGACATAAGCAACATCCACGGCGGCCAAGGTCTGCCCCTGGCCCAGGCCGTTGCCGGCGCAGAGCAACTGGAAATCGTGCGTGGCCGTATGACCGGCGAACCGCAGCCGCTGCCGGCCCTGGCGCAAAATTTCGTGCAGCACAGCCGTGGGAATGCGCACGCAGCCGAAACCGCCGCAAGCAAAGTAGTCGCCGTCATGGACAAATCGGCAAACGGCCTCGGCCACGGTCATGACCTTGTCAATCAAAGCTCGCGGTTTGTCGGCGAAGAATTGACGAGCGTGGCCCGTGGACGGATCAGCCAACAGGGCCCCGTCACCCTGAAAGAGGATGTCCATAGGAAGCTCACACAAAAATTCAGGGCGCAAGGCAAGGGGCCAGAGACCAGAGAAGGAGCGGTTTCTTCCCTCGTCTCGCCCTCTTGTCCCACGCCCCTGGAGCTTTTAGCGATTCTCGTATTCTCGGATCAGCTGCCGGAAACGAGGGTCATGGCGGATCGAATCGAGGTCGCGGTCTTCCTTCATGTAGCGGAAGTCGCGGTAGCCCAGCTCGATAGCGCGGCGCAGGGTCTTAAGTGATTGCTCCGGCCGCTTGAGCAAAGCGAAACTGCACGCCAGATTGTAATGGGCTAGGGCATCGTTGGGCCGAAGCTGCACCAGACGCTTATCGATCTGCAACCCCTCGGCGAAACGGCCCTTGAGGGTCAACAGGTTGCCCATGATACGCAGAACATCGACATAATCGGGGCAACGGCTCAGCACACCCTCAAAGAATTCCAACTCGAAATCCAGTTGCTGTTGATCGTGCATGCGGGCCGACGGATGACCGGCGGCGGAGGATTCGGGCTTGTTGTTGAAATACTTGCCTGATTGCGCCATTGGCTTCCCCCCTGCTTGGTCCGGATGGGTGAGAAACGTCTCCCTCGCATGAGAGAACGCTCCTCTTACTAATCCGTTCCTGATTATAACCGATACCGAAGGAAGTGCAAAGGATGTCGGCACGCGAAAAGGCGACGAGCCGGAAGCGTAAGCGACGGAGGTATTCTGTCGCTTACGCTTCCGGCTCGTTAGGTTTTTTCTGAAAGAGCGAGATCAAATATCTTCATCATCGAAATCTTCGTCGTCCTCGTCTTCGTCGTCCTCGTCGAAGTCCTCGTCGTCGAAGTCCTCATCGTCGAAGTCCTCGTCGTCGAAGTCTTCGTCCTCGAGGTCTTCGTCGTCGAAGTCCTCATCCTCGTAGTCGTCGTCGAAGTCTTCGTCGTCGAAGTCTTCGTCGTCTTCGTCTTCAAGATCCTCTTCGTCTTCGTCCTCTTCTTCATCACGGGAGCGTGCCGCCCAGAGGAAAGCAGGAGCGGGCTCAGGGGGGAGCCATTGGGGCATCTCGGTTTCCGCCCGCCGTGGAGAGGGAGTGAACCACAACTTGCCAACGAACATCGGAGTATCCTCGATCAAGAGAAAGCCTCAAGCAGAGGGACGCTTCCTGACGGTCCCCCGTCTTATCGGCATGGACCTTTTATTTCCCGATAACTGCGGCGGTGAAGCCGCAGATAAACTCTCATTCGCCGCCCCTACGGTCGGCGCGGATCGTCTTTTCGCACCATCGGGCGGCACAGCAAAGGTAGCGGAACGCGGTCCGCGAGCAAGCCGCAACGACGGCCCCAGGACTCTCTTGGCAATCTCTTCGTAGTAAACTTCTCTCACCTCGTCAAGCTATCCTAAAACCTTTGTGGCATTGATTTTTCCGGTTCGCTCGGCCTCGCCTGGCACAAAGGACTGCTTCGTTGTACAGTAGATCATTTGTACGGCAAGGAGGGGTCCATGTCCGAACCTTGGTACAAAGACGGTTTACGGTTCACCTGTACACGCTGTGGCCACTGCTGCACCGGCGAGCCGGGCTACGTCTGGGTCGAAGACGCGGACCTGACCGCCATCGCCCACAAGCGCGGCGAAACCCTTGAGGCAGTCAAGGCGCTGTACACTCGTTGGACCTCGCGCGGCCGGACCCTCCGCGAAAAGAGCAACGGCGATTGCATTTTCTATGACCGTGAACAGGGCTGCACCATTTACGAAGTACGGCCGCCGCAGTGCCGCACCTGGCCGTTCTGGGAAAGCAACGTCCTGACGCCGGAAGCCTGGCAGCGCACCTGCGCGATCTGTCCCGGCTCGGGCCAGGGCGAATTAATTCCCGAAGAAGAAATTACACGGCGCTTGCGGATCATCCGCCTTTAAACGAAAGGAAGACGTGCCCATGTCCGAAGCGCTTCGCCGTCAGGTATTGGAACTGTATCGTGAAGTGGATGCCGCCGTGGCGGCTGCCGGGCCGGTGTGCCTGGCCAGCGGGCGCTGCTGCCGCTTCAAGGAATATGGCCACACCCTGTTTCTTAGCAATCTTGAGGCCGAGGTGCTGCTGCACGAGGCCCCGCCCTACGATCCGCAGGCCGTCACGCCGGATTTTTGTCCCTTTCAGCAGGGCAATCTCTGCACGGCGCGGCAGCCGCGGCCATTAGGCTGCCGGGTCTTCTATTGCGATCCGAATTACCAGGAGACCGGCAAGCAAATCACCGAAACGTATCTGCACCGCTTGAAAGAATTGGCCCGCGCCCATGACGTGCCGTGGCTCTATGCGCCGCTGCACGCTTTCCTGCGCGACGGGAAGGAGGTTCCGCTATGCATGTCCGCTATGCGTTGCTGTTGACGCTGTTTCTCTGCCCCTTTGCGGTCGTGCCGGCCTTGGCCGAGGATTGGCCGCAGTGGCTTGGCCCCCGCCGCGAGAATTCCTCCACAGAAACCGTTGCCCCTTGGAAAGGCGAACCCAAGCTGTTGTGGCGCAAGGCGGTTGGCGAAGGGCACAGCTCGCCGGTCGTTGCAGCGGGCCGCCTTTTCCTCCACACCAAAGTAGCCAACCAAAACGAAGAAGAAATCGTGGCCTTCGATGCCAAAAGCGGCGACGAATTGTGGCGGAGCCGTTATCAACGCGCTGCTTTTACCAGCCTGTTCGGCAACGGTCCCCGCGCCACACCAGCCGTCGTCGGCGACCGCCTCTACGCTTTCGGCATCACCGGCGTCCTCACCTGCCTCGATACGAAAAAAGGCGACAAACTCTGGCAAGTGGACACGTTGCAAAAATTCAAGGTCAAGAACCTGTTCTTCGGCATGGCTAGCTCGCCGCTGGTCGTCGGCGATCATGTCTTGGTCCACATCGGCGGCAAAGGCAACTCGGTTGTCGCCTTGGATCGCCACACGGGCGCAGTCGTCTGGAAGAGCCTGGATGATCCAGCCAGTTATGCCTCGCCGATTGTGGTTGATAAAGACGGACAACGCCAGGTCATCTTCCTGACCGGAGCGAACGTGGCTTCGCTCAATCCAGCCGACGGCCAGGTTTTCTGGCGCTTTCCCCTGGTGGACCGCTTGATGGAAAGCTCGACGACGCCGATCCGGGCCGGCGATCTGTTGCTGGCCAGCTCCATTACTTACGGCAGCGTCGGCTTAAAGCTCCAGACCAAAGACAGCAAACCCGCCGTCCTGGAGACATGGAGGAACAAGGAGCTGACTTCCTATTTTTCCACGCCGGTCGCTATCGATGCCGAACACATCTACATGATAACCGGCACAACGCCCGGTCCCTTCACGAGGCCGTCGGCCGACCTGCATTGCATCGAAGCGAAGACCGGCAAGGAAGTGTGGAAGAAAGCGAAGATGGGCACGTATCATGCCTCGTTGATGCGCATGGGCGATGGGAAATTGCTCCTACTGACGGACGGCGGCGATTTGGCCCTTCTGGAACCAAACCCCAGGGAATATCAAGAGCTGGCGCGCGCAAAAGTCAGCGGTCCCGAAACCTGGGCGCATCCCGCGCTGGCCGACGGATGCTTGTATGTACGGGACAAGACGGAACTTCTCTGTTTCCAATTGGTTCCCTGACAAACCGAATAATATAAGGGCCCCTGTTTGTGGTTGCGCGAGCGCTGCAAGGGCGAGCGGGGGGTGTGAACCCCCCGGTAGCACAACCGGGGGGTTCACACCCCCGCTCACCCTCGGAGCGCTAACGCAACCTCGCTCGCCCCAATTTGGGGGCATAGCTGATGAGATTGATTGTGTTTTGGGCTTATTATGCTAACGAAAAAGTAATCATTACCCTAACGAAAAAGTAATCGGATTCGCTGTAGCATAATATGCAGGTGTGACGTAGAATTACATTTCAGATACGTCGGCAGTTCTCGATAGCAGGCCGCAAAAAATGGTCTCTGATTTGCGTGTGCCGGCACGAAGAATAACTCTCCCTGCCAAATGCGGCCAACGGTCTTCTCGCGAAAGGAATTCTTAGGATGTGGTTAATCAAGGCGGCCCTTCGCAACCCCTACATGGTGGCCACTATCGTCTTCATGATCCTTTTCTTAGGGATCATCTCGTTGTCACAAATTCCAATTGATATTCTTCCGGTATTCAAGTCGCCGGCCGTGCAAGTTATCACCTATTATCAGGGCATGCCGGCCTCCTCCATCGAAAAGACCATCACCAACCGCATCGAACGCTGGGTCAACCAATCGCCCGGCGCCATGTTGGTGACATCGAAATCGGTCCCTGGCGTCAGCATTGTCCGCGTCTACTTCCGCGACGACATCGATCCCAACGGCGCCCTGACCATGACTGGGCAGTTGGCCCTGGGCACGCTGCCGACCCTGCCGCCCAACACTCTGCCGCCGGTAGTCTTACCGTTCGACCCCACCGCCACCATGCCGCTGGGCGTGCTTACCGTCAGCAATCCGTACATGGATGAAGCCAATGTCAAGGACGTGGCCCGCATTCAGGTGCGCAATGCTCTGGGCGCCGTCAAAGGGTGCGTTGCTCCCGTGGTCGTCGGCGGCAAAGACCGCACCATCCTCGTCTACCTGCGTCCCGATGACATGGAAGCGCGGCACGTTTCCGCTACGGACGTGGTCGAGGCGCTCAAGCATGGCAACATGATGACCACGCCGGGCATCGCTTATTTCGGCGATAATCAGCTGTTGCTTGACTCCAACATGATGGCGGACAAGATCACGGAGCTTAACGACCTGCCCATTCGTATGGAACCTGGCAATCAGGTGTATCTGCGCGACATTGGTGAAATACGGGACTCGGCCACGATTCAGACTTCGCGTGTCCGCATTGCCACTAAGGAGACCGGCTGGGAAGGCAAACGCCAGGTTTATGTGCCGATCTACCGCCAGATGGGGGCCAGCTCGTTGGCCGTTGTCAATGATCTCAAATCCAAGTTGAAGGACATCGAAGAGCTGCAATGTCCTCCTGGGACCAAGTTGGACTTCGTCATTGATCAGACCATCTTCGTGCGGCAGGCCATCCATAGCTTGATTCAGGAAGGAATCGTCGGCGCCATTTTGGTGTCGATCATGATCCTGATCTTCTTGGGCAACTGGCGCATGACGCTGATCGCCAGTATGTCTATTCCTCTGGCCATCCTGGGCGCCATCATCTGTCTGTACATCACAGGCAACACCATCAACTGCATGACGCTGGGCGGGCTGGCCTTGGCCATTGGGCCGCTTGTCGATGACGCCATCGTCGAATTGGAGAACAATCACCGCAACTACAGCATGGGCAAATCGCGTGTGCGGGCGGCCCTGGACGGTTGTGTCGAGGTGATGGTGCCGGTGTTGGTGGCGACCTGTACGACCAACATTGTGTTGGCGCCGGTGGCATTG